>CALCJV010000074.1 GCA_937967405.1 uncultured Chloroflexales bacterium
GCTACCCAACAGCACACAAGCCCTCTCGGCTTCCGATGACAGCACGCTCAAGCTGTGGGAGCTGACCACCGGCGCGTGCGCCCTGACCCTCCGCGGGCATACATCTGGGGTCATGAGTGTAGCTGTGCTACCCAACGGCACACAAGCCCTCTCGGCTTCCGATGACGGCACGCTCAAGCTATGGGAGCTGACCACCGGCACGTGCGCCTTGACCCTCAGCGGGCATCTGGCTGCAGTCTGGAGCGTGGCCCCGCTGCCCAATGGCACACAAGCCATCTCGACTTCTGAGGACGGTACGCTCAAGCTGTGGGATGTAACCACCGGCGCATGTCGCCTGACCCTCAGCGGGCATAGGTCTGGAGTCACAAGTGTAGCCGTGTTGCCCAACGGCACACAGGCAGAGCAACTATGAAGCGCACCACTGCGACATTTTGGTCATGCGCGTGGCGAGGCTGCCCAATAGCACACAAGCTCTCTCGGCTTCCGATGACGGCACGCTCAAGCTGTGGGATGTGACCACCGGCGCGTGCATCCTGACCTTTGCTAGCGATAACCCGTTCATTTGCTGCGCTCGCACAGCTGATGGGCGCACCGTGATCGCTGGCGATAGCTTGGGGGTGGTATACTTCCTGCGGCTGTCGCTGCCGTTGGTCGCCTAGGGGCGGGGGGCCGCGCTGCCCCATCCCGCCCTTCGTGCCCTTCGCGTTCTTCGTGGTCTGCCCTCCCCACCCCCCGCCCCCTGAAACCTGACACCTACCCTACGGTGCGCTGGCTGCTGCGCCCGGCGAGCTAGCCTGCATCATTGTCAGGAGTTCCAGCTGTCCCTGCCGCGCCAGATCAGCCGCCTCCGCCAGAATACGGGCCGCCTCTTGTGGTGCGTGGAAGCCCATCGAATTCTCCGCCGAGACATAATCTAGCCGCCACTGGGCCTTGCGCTGGAAATCGCGGGCCACGCTCAACTGCTCATCGCTATAGCCCTGCGCCACCGCTGCCTCCAGATCATCAATCAAGGCCCCTACCGCTGCTTCGCCTCGCTGGAGCAGTGCAAAAGTGCGATCCTGAATCGTAGTCACTCGCGCCTCAATCTCATCCGTCGTGTAGTTATGGCAAGTCTGGCATGCCGCCGCGACATTCAGCATCGGGCTACGCACCCAGTGATCCGACACTTTAACCGCTCCCTCGCGTTGATAGGGCATATGGCAATCGGCACACGCCACCCCACTGCGGGCATGAATGCCTTGACTCCACAGCTCAAACTCTGGGTGCTGGGCCTTCAAGGTAGGTGCGCCGGTGATCGCATGGGCCCAATCCTTAAAGCCGACCTCATCGTAATACTGCTCGATCTGGTCCATCTTTAGCCCATTGTGCCATGGGTAGGTGACGCGCTTCTCATCACCCTTGAAGTAATACTCAACATGGCACTGGGCACACACCAGCGAGCGCATCTCTTGGCGGGTGGCCAATACGTTCGGATCATACACACCTTGCTTGCCCGCCGCCCGCCAACGTTCGATGCTCGGCAGGTGCGGTAACGGCGCATCGCTTCGGGCCAGCGTATCAATGCCTTCCATAAAGGCGGGCTTGGTGATGCGGAGCTGCATCGTATTCGGCGTGTGGCAATCAATACACGCTATCGGATGATTGACAAGATGCGTGGCTTCTGAATAGGGCATCGAGTTAATCAGCTCAAAGCCCTTCATAATCTGGGCTTGCCAATGCTCAGGGGCTGGATCAGCTCCATGAGCTAGCCCCATCTCACGGTAGGCATTCACATTCGAGGCGTGGCAGTGCAGACATGCACCGGGCTGCTTGCGTTCGGTGACGCGGCGTGTCTCACGCTGATCGGAGAGCATATAGGCATGCCCGCGATCTTCGCGGTAATCCAGTGCAAACGCATAGCCATCAAAGATGCGCCGCCAGATTGGATACTCATCCAGCTTTTGGAAGTCCTCGCTGCCACCGTAGCGGGTGCGCTCGACATCTACCGTGCGTTGATACGAATCATACTGGCGGGGGAAGTTTGCGCCCCACACCGCCGGATCCGCTTCCCATTCGCCAATCTCGGTGACTTGGAAGTGGCGTTGCTGACCTTCCGCTTGGCGTTGAATGATGTTGGCGAGCAGCAAGGTAATGCTCGCTGTGACGGCAGCCACGCCAAGCAAAACAGCCGCATACAGCAGCAGGCTACGGCGATTTGTGGCTCCTGTCTCGGGTCTTTGCTGTGTTCCCATAACGCGCTCTCTTTCTGTTTAGCGGGGTGAACCATGCCCAACGCTGGTATGACATTGAATACAATCCAATTGCTCGCTGCCCAGCGCAGCGTGCGACTGGATCGGCTCCACAAACGCCTGATGGCAGTGCAGGCAGTTGTTCAGCAAGATCGCCTTGCTCTGCGGACGCATCTGGATCGGCTCGTGGAAATCATTCAGGGTGAAGCCTTTCGAGTGTGCATACCCATTCTCCACTTTTGTGAGATACTTGCCAATCAGGTCGTGCGGCACATGGCAATCGTTGCATGTAGCCACCGTATGATGACTAGCTTGCTGCCACGTGTCGTACTGATCCTGCATGATGTGGCAATTGGCGCAATTGGCAGGATCGTTGGAAAGGTACGAGGTGCCCTTCGCATAATGGAAGGTGGCCCCACCCATCCCAATCGCTAGCCCAACGCCAGCAACCAAGAGCACACCAAGCAGGTTGAACGGAATCCGAAACCCCATCACGACAAACTCCTTCAGCGGGCCGCGTGCACCGGAGACACGCCCCAGCCGAACCGCTGCGCGGTGGGGCGGTGGCGGGCGGCACGCGGCCCAATCATTGCCACTACTAGGGGCAGTGCTCTTGAGCTACCCCCAGTAGCAGCATCAGCTAGGCTCCGATCAGCATCGCGGCCACATCGGCTTCAGCCGTACTAATCGGCTTGAGGTTGAAAGTGCGGACAAGGAAGTCGGCGACATTGGACGACAAAAACGCGGGGAGAGTGGGCCCCAGCCGAATGCCCTGCACACCTAGATACAGCAGCGACAGCAGCACCAGCACAGCCTTCTGCTCATACCACGCAAGGTCATACGAAATTGGGAGATCGTTGAGACTAGCCGCTCCGACTGCGTCGCGGAGCGCAAGAGCGACCTTGACGAGCGAGTAGGAGTCGTTGCACTGCCCCGCATCGAGCACGCGGGGGATGCCCCCAATGTTCCCCAGATTGAGCTTGTTGTAGCGATACTTGGCGCACCCAGCCGTGAGGATGATCGTATCTGCGGGCAGCGTGCGGGCAACCTCAGTGTAGTAAGCCCGTTCTTTGTGTCGCCCATCGCAGCCAGCCATCACAACAAAACGTTTGATCGCGCCACGCTGGATGGCATCCAGTACCACATCGGCTTGGCTCAACACCGTCTGGTGGGCAAAGCCAACCATCACGGTGCCGCTTTCGAGTGGAGTCGGGGGGGCACAGGTACGGGCGCGGGCGATCACTGCACTGAAGTCCTTGGGCTGGCCTAGCTCCCGATCTGCAATGTGGGCAATCCCATCCCAGCCAACCATGCCAGTGGTAAACAGGCGGTCGGCATAGTCGGGGCGGGGCTGCTGGAGACAGTTGGTGGTGACAATGATCGGCCCATTGAAGCGGCTAAACTCGCGCTGCTGCTCCCACCACGCGCCGCCGTAGTTGCCAATCAGGTGGGGGAACTGCTTGAAGGCGGGATAGGCATGCGCGGGCAACAGCTCGCCATGCGTATACACATTGATGCCCGTGCCGACGGTTTGCTGCAACACTTCATACAGATCAAGCAGATCGTGCCCACTCACAAGGATACCGGGCCGCGTGGGATCCACACCAATGTTGACGGCGGTGGGGACGGGGTGGCCAAACCGGCTCGTGCTGGCGGCATCAAGCAGGGCCATCACCTGCACGCCGTATGCGCCGCAGCGCATAGCGAGGGCGATCAGGTCGTTCAAATCGCGGCGATCATCGGTGAGCGCGGCTAGCCCCTCCTGTATAAATGCGAGCAAGGTAGGGTCCCCGTGTTCCAGCACGTAGGCGTGATCAGTATAGGCCGCTAAGCCCTTCAGCCCGTAGGTAAGGAGTTCGCGCATCGCACGGATGTCGGCATCAGTGGTGGTATCGGCCTGCACACCAACCTGATAACCGCGCTGGATGAATGCGTCAAGTTCGCCGGTAGCTGGCTCAGTTGCGGCAGCCGGCAGGCGCAGCGCAGCAGGATCGGGGGTGCAGGCGAGGAGCTGGGTGCGGAGGGTGTCACGGCGGGCTAAGGCTTCACAGGTTAATGCATAGATCCGCTGGCGATCAAAATTGACGTTGGTGAGCGTCGCAAACAAGGCGTGGGCGACAAACAGATCGGTCGCTGGGTCGCTGATGCCGAGCGCACGGGCGGGCACAGCCACCGCCGCTAGGCCTTTGAGGGCATAAACAAGGTAATCTTGCAGGGCTGCAAGATCGGCATCTTTACCACACGTCCCCCGAATGGTACAGCCGCTATTTTTGGCTGTTTCTTGGCACTGATAACAAAACATCACTGATCACTCCTCCGCATTCAAATCGAACCGCCACTGGTTCGTCTCTCATACTATTCTCATCTGCAAGGATAGCAAACAGAGCCGTGCGTGTCCTTGCGCTAGCGCAAACAAGGGCGTGAGGTAGTGAAAGATTAACGCGAGAAGAATAGCTGAGGATTCAATGATCAACACTGATTCCCCTGCGGCTAACACGGTGGTACTCGCTCGTCAGTGATCGGCAGCACGCTCCCTGCATGGGCGTGCAGAAGAGCGAGATCGTGCAGGATCAGGGCCGTGCGATCAGCCGTGAGCAGGTTGGATTGGGCCCACGTCCTGAGCGTGCGGCTGACAGTGGGCAGGGTGGTATGGGTGAGTTCAGCAAGCTGCTGGCGGGTCACGGGGAGCACCAGTGGCGTAGCAGGGTCGGGCCGAGCCGGGAGCTGCACAGCCAGCCGTACAAGGGCGCGGGCGATGCGCTGCTCGACGCGCAGGGTGGCTAGCTCGTAGGTGCGGCGAGCGAGCTGCTGATTGCAGGCGTGGGCCAGCTGCAACAGGTGCAGCGTGAGCGGCGGGTGGGCTTCGCAGAGGCTCTGGAGGGTAGCCTGAGTCCATGTTAAGAGCTGCGTGGTTTGGGTGGCTTGCGCGGTGAGCGGATAGCGTGCGGCCGGCACGGCGGCGATCAGCCCCACATCACGGATTGGCAGTAGTAGCTCAAAGCCGAGCTGGTGTCCTTCGGGGGTGATCTGGAACAGGTACACCTGCCCCGTACCCAGCAGATAGATGGAGCGGGCCGGCTCGCCTTGCCCAAAGAGGAGCTGCCCAGTGGCCAGCTGGACAGGTTGGGCTGCGGCGAGCGCACGCTGATAGAGGGGCGCGGGCAGCACCGACAGCCATCGGCTGTGGGGGCCGAGTAGGGCTGGTTGGAGTGGTTGGCGGGCGGCATCGCTCATAGCGTGAGCATACGCCGCGTGGGGTTGGCTGTCGTTGCGCTAGCGCAAACAGGGCTGGGTTAGCAGGGCGGTGGTTCGATCTGCAAGGGGCTACTTGGCACATCATCGGCAATGGCGATGAGGCGTTCCCGATCACGCACGATAACCCGCTCGCGGCCGGATGTGACGATCCCCTGTTGTTCCCACGCGCTGAGCGTGCGGCTGACGGTGTAGAGCGTCGTGCCGGTCATATCGGCGAGGTGCTGGCGCGAGAGGGGGATCCCAATTAGCGTGCCGCCGACGTGGTCAGGCACGCCCGCTTGGCGCGTCAGGCGTACAAGGGCGCGAGCGATGCGCTGCTCGACGCGCAGGGTGGCTAGCTCGCGGTAGAGGGTTTGCAGCTGCACAAAACGCCCGGTGACCATCCGCATGGCCCGCACGGCCAGCACCGGATACTGCTCAATCAGGGCAGTGAGAGATGCACTGTCCCACGCAAGCAGCGTGCCGGTAGGGTTGAGACACTGCATGGTGAGCGGGTATTCGGCGTTGGGGATCGCGGCAACAATGCCGACTTCGCGGATGGGGCTGAGCAAGCCGAGAATGATCTGCTTCCCTTCAGGGGTGATCTGGATCAGACGGAGCTGCCCTTCGCAGAGCAGATAGAAGTGCTGCGCGGGATCGCCCTGATGGAAGAGATACTGTTCGCTGCTGATGGTGCACCACCGAGCTGCGTGCGCGACGGCGTGGAGGGCAGCTTCGGGGAGGCCTTGAAAGTAGCGGCTGTGCTGAATGTAGGCATAGGCAGTTTGGTTTGGTAAGGCAATCGTTTTCATTACAAAATAGTATAACACAAGTGGCAGGGGGCGGGTGTAGGGGGGCGGGTGTTAGGGAACGCGGGGCACGGGACGAGCGCGGGGGCTACCCGCTGACCCACACTGGATACCCGACCATCCCCAGCCCTGTGCTATAATACATCCGCATGTACAAGCCGACTCGCTGCGAGGCATACCTAGTGACAACAGACGAGACCACCCAACTCTTGTACGACCTCGCCGCTGTGCTGCCGCAGCAAGGCAGGTGGACTGCCGCCGACTACACGTGGCTGACTGACCGCACCAATCACCTGATCGAACTGGCCGATGGGCGATTAGAGGTCTTACCCCTGCCCACCGAACAGCACCAGCGGATTGTGCTAGCCCTCTACCGCCTACTCTACGCCTTCATGCTGACCGCCGCGCCGGATGGGGTGCTGCTGGTGGCTCCCATGCGGCTGCGGCTTGCCCCCAATCGCTACCGCAAGCCAGACCTGATCTATCTGCAATCGGCTACTGATCCTCGGCGGGCTGACGCGCACTGGGATGGAGCCGATCTGGTGATCGAAGTCATCAGCCCCAGCAACCCTGATCTTGATCGCATCACCAAGCGACACGAGTATGCCGAGCGGGGCATTCTGGAATATTGGATCGTAGCCCCGCACGACGCAACCCTGACTATCCTCACGCTGCGCGGCAGCACCTACACTGAGCACGGCACTTTTCGGCGCGGCACGCGAGCAACCTCGCCGTTGCTCGCCGGACTCCAATTCGATGTGCAGGCAGTGTTAGGCGAGTAGCCCGGCCCCCTCCCTGTCAAGCATTCTCAGTTTCACCCCGCCGCACCAATCATTTGACACCCGCCGTGCCGCCGGATGCCGCATTGCACGCGGCAGGGTGTCAAGCCTTTCGTGGCAAGATGGGATTCGGCGGGCATGCGCGGGACGGATATGGGACATACCTCGTGCCTATGTTGTACTTGTTCGTGGTGCAAGGTGTCAGGGCGAGCAGGCAGACCACGAAGGACGCGAAGAGCATGAAGGGCGCAGCGGGGCGGGCCGGCACGCGGGCCCAGAATCCACCGCCCCAAGCGCATCCGGTGCGCGGCAGGCAGATGTTCACTGGGTGCAACCACTTTCTCTGCGTCACTTCACGCTAACCATGCATCTCTTCTTGCGAGACCCGTTTCTATTACTTTGTTTAAAGCTATTGATCTGCGTCTATACCAAATCATCCTCATTCTCATTTTCAAAGATGTGTGTTTGTTAAATACTTCTTAACTTTTCACAAGACCAGTGCTTCGATGTTGAATTACATGGGTAATCTATACTAAACCTGTACCAAAGGAACCTTGAAAAAAGCATTTGTGGTGCTATCATAGGAGTACAACATTTTGTTTCAACGAAGAAATGCCCCACCGAATCGGGCCACCTATTGTCCGCATCGAGCATGCAGGTGATAGTCATTGTAGTTTGTTCGGTATAGTTGCAGTGAACAAGGACACAACCAACAGCTGTTCTGTTCAAACACCCTCTAATCTATGAAAGGTGCATTAATGAACTATCCAACTGTCAGCGTCGTTATTCCAGCAATGAACGAAGCCCAAAACCTCCCGCATGTGTTACCATTAATCCCAGCGTGGGTTCATGAAGTAATCTTGGTGGATGGGAATTCAGTGGATGATACGATTGCGGTGGCGCAGGCCCTCATCCCTAACATCCGTATTGTGACGCAGGAAGGACGGGGCAAAGGTGCGGCTCTTCGGAGCGGCTTTGCCGCTGCCACGGGGCAGATTATTGTGATGATGGATGCCGATGGCTCGATGGATCCACGTGAGATTCCCGCCTTCGTAGGCATGCTGATGAGCGGCTGGGATTTCGTCAAAGGCTCCCGCTTTATGACCGGTGGCGGCACCGCCGATATGACTCCACTTCGCTATCTTGGCAACTGGGGGTTTACCGTTACCGTCAAGCTGCTCTTCGGAGCCAGCTACACCGATCTGTGCTATGGCTACAATGCCTTCTGGGCTGATGTATTGCCGATTCTTGAACTAGACGGCGACGGCTTTGAGATCGAAACGATGATGAATATCCGGGCCCTGCGTGCTGGCTTGCGGGTGGTCGAAGTGCCGAGCTTTGAACATCATCGGATTCACGGCACAAGTAACCTGCAAACCTTTCCCGATGGCTGGCGGGTGCTCAAGACGATCCTGCGTGAAGCCATACGCCCACAGGAACGCTATGATCGCCGCATGCAACCAGTGTCGCCGATGGCTGCTGAAGGAGAGTAAGCGCAATGCCTACGGCTGCCTCAACTTCGCCTGTTTACCCAACAGTCTCGGTTGTATTGCGGACATATACCGCCCAGCGTTGGGAATTACTCCTGCGTGCCATTGATGCAGTGCGGAACCAAAGCGTCCCAGTCACCCAGATTGTTTTGGTCGTGGATCACAATCCGGATTTGTTGGCCCAAGCCTGCGCCACCCTACCCGATGTCCATGTGGTTGAGAATCACGAGCCGCAAGGCTCAGCAGGGGCATGGAACAGTGGCGTAGCAGCGGCTACGGGGGCGATTGTTGCCTTCACCGATGATGATGCCATTCCCGACCCCGATTGGATTGAGCAACTGCTGCACGGCTACACCAGCGATCAGATTGCGGGCGTGGGCGGCACGATTGAGCCGCTGTGGGAGGGTGGTCGTCCGGCATGGTTCCCCCCCGAATTCGATTGGGTGGTGGGCTGTACGTATCGCGGCATGCCCACCCACGATGCCCCTATCCGTAATCTAATTGGCTGCAATATGTCATTTCGACGGAGCATCTTGCAGGCAGTGGGACCGTTTCGCGCCGGGATTGGCCACATCGCTGGCAAGCCGGTTGGTGGAGATGAAACCGAACTCAGCATCCGCATCCGCCAACAGTTCCCCCACCTCACGCTCCTGCAACGTCCGGCTGCACGAGTGCGCCACCACGTTCCAGCGACACGGGCAACGTGGCACTACTTCCGAGCGCGGTGTGCCCTTGAAGGCTATTCCAAAGCTATCGTCACGCGCTATGTTGGTGTACAGCGGGGGCTAGCCAGCGAATGGAGCTACACCTTGAAAACCCTTCCGCTCGGCGTACTGAACGGCTGCACCGATGCCGTGCGGGGCGATCTCAGTGGCTTAGCCCGTGCTGGTGCCATTCTGTTTGGACTCGGCACAACCACCTACAGCTACGTAACAAGTCGCTTCAACGATTGGTGGCAGCAACGTCGCCCATCTGCCCGCGTGCCCACTGCCCCACTCGCCTAAGTAGGGTGCACCTACACGTTACAAGAACGACTGAGGAGAGCCTATTAATGAGCCGATCACCTATGCCAGCACAACCTGTACCGTCTGACTTTCAACCGATTCAAGTTGACATTCTTGAACTGAGCGCACCACTTACCGATTTGCCCGCACGCAAGATACCCGCAACCGATACACCCTACCGCACGGCCCTCCTGATGCTTACGGTGTTCCAGCAGCCAGTGGGCCGCCTCTGGGTCGCTCTCGATCAGGAGCTAACCCCCGGATGCAGTGCAGCCCGCCTTGCCACCCAAATCTGGGACACCCATGCCACCGCGATCAATGCCCTGCTGATCCGCAACGGCCTGCCGCCCATCGCGCAGCTGGGCCGCGAGGGGATCGTACCGCCGGATGGGATCGTGCCACACTGCCTTGCCGAACGCCACGCTGTCCTTGCTGCCGCGCCCTTCATGAGCGTTGTCATCTGCACCCGGAATCGCACCGCGATGCTGTCCCAAAACCTGCCCGCAGTGCTGGACCTCGACTACCCGCACTTCGAGGTGATTGTGGTCAACAATGCCCCCAGTACCGCGGATACTGAACAGTGGCTGCACGCGCACTACGCCAACGATTCGCGTGTGCGCTATGTCCGCGAGGATCGGCCGGGCCTATCGTGGGCCAGCAATGCTGGCTTGCGCCATGCGCGGGGCGAGATTGTTGCTTTTACAGATGATGATGTGCTGCCCTCCCGCCATTGGCTGACGGCGGTTGCCTGCGGCTTTCAAGCGGCGGCCAATGTCGGCTGTGTCACGGGCTACACCATGCCGGCCGAGTTGGAAACACAGGCGCAGTATTGGTTTGAGCAGTTTGGTGGCTTTAACAAAGGGCGGGGCTTTGCGCGCATGTGCTTCAACTTGGCTGAGCATCGGCCTGTCAACAACCCGCTCTATCCCTACATTCCGGGTATCTTTGGCGCAGGCGCGAATATGGCCTTCCGCACCGACCTGCTGCGCCGCTTGGGCGGCTTCGATGTTGCGCTTGGGGGAGGCACACCCGCTCGTGGGGGCGGCGATATTGATGCTTTTTTCCGCGTGGTGATGAGTGGCGCAACGCTTGTCTACGAGCCATCGGCATTGCTCATGCACTACCACCGCCGTCATTTCGCCGATCTGCAACGTCAGCTTGATAGCTACGGCACGGCATTTGGAGCCTTCTTGATGAAAACCATCCTTGTGCGTCCAAGCCGCGTGCTCGATCTGGTGCAGCGCATCCCTGCGGCTATCCCCTATGTGTTCAGCCCCCGTTCACCACGCAACATCCATAAAACGCACGATTATCCCTCTGATTTGACGCGGGGAGAGCTGTGGGGAATGGTGCAGGGAACGCGGGCCTACTTCACCAGCTACCGACACGCTTTTGCCGTGAGCGTGCAGCACCCGCGCTCGGAGACAGTGCAGGCGTGATCGAGTGGGTACAGCAACAGCTGCTGCGGCTATGGCAACCATGCTGGCGCATCCTTGCTAGCCCTCACCCGCGCCCGCTTCCAGCCGCCACCGATGGCTTTGGGTGGGTGGCTCCCGTCAGCCTGATTGGCGTGCTCGGCTTAACGGTGGTAGTGCTCGCATTTCATGCTGGCCGACACAGCCATAGCCTTGCTCCCGTGTTGTACTGGGGCGGCTTACTGCTGATCTATATGCCGCTTGCCCTGCGCCTCCTGCAACCGGCAACCCCGCGCCGCGAACGGCTGATTGTGGCCGTACTGATGGGCATGTTACTCTACCTTGTCAAGGTGCTCTACAGCCCGCTCGATTTCCGCTTTAGCGATGAGCTGCAACATTGGCGTTCAACCGCCGACATCCTCGCCACCGAACGCCTGTTTACCTACAACTACATCTTGCCGGTTAGTCCGCTCTATCCCGGCCTGCAAGCCCCTACGGTCGCCCTAATTCAGATGACTGGGCTACCGATCTTTCCGGCAGGGGTGCTCGTGTTGGGCACAGCCCGCCTCATCTTCGTGCTTGCGCTCTTCCACCTTGCCGAGCTGATCGGGCGTGATGCGTATGTTGGCGGGGTGGCCGTGCTGGTATATGCCACCAATCCGCATTTTTTATTCTTTCACAGCATGTATCTCTACCAATCTATGGCGGTGCCGCTGATGCTGCTGGCCCTGTTTGCGCTAGTACGCTGGGAGCACAGCATGCTGCCTGAACAGCCCGGCCTGCGGCTGGTCGCCGTGTGGGCTATGTTCGGGGTCGTCATGACCCACCACATCACTAGTTATGGTATGGCTGCTGTGCTGCTGCTGTGGCTCGCCGCAAATCTCTATGTACGATGGCGGGGCACGGCTCGCCCACCGTTGATTGGCTGGACAGCAATGCTCGTGCTGGTGCTGATCTTGACGTGGATGGTGTATGTGGCCACCGTCACGGTCGGCTATCTCGCGCCGCAGCTGGGGCGGGCGTTGCTTGATCTGACCGGCTTGATCGCCGGTGAAAAAAAGACGGAGGAGACGTTCCGGCCGCCCAGTGGGCCGTTGCTTGAACGGCTGATTAGCCTGATGATGGTGGCGGCTACACTCGCCTATGTCAGCGTCGCGGCCGCCGTGATCTGGGTGCGTCAGCAGCACAATGCGCTGGCACTGGCGGTTGGGGTGGGGGCGTTGGGGTATTTCCTCAGCCTTGTGCTGCGCTTCTCTTCCTCTGGGGCTGAAATGACTGGGCGGCTGTGGACGTTCATCTATATCTTTCAGGCCATCGCCTTAGGCATCCTGCTGCGCGAAGCGTGGCAGGCCGGTACCCGCCGGTTCGTGTTGCGGCTCGGCAGCGGGGCATTGGTGCTGCTGCTCTTTCTGGGAAGCCTGACCGCTGGCTGGCCGCCTTACTGGGGTCGCCTGCCGGGGCCCTATCTAGTCTCGGCCGCAGAACGCTCGGTGACCCCCGAAGGTATCGCAGTTGGACAGTGGTCAGCGCAGTTGGGGCGCGGCAAACGCTTTGCAACCGATTTTACCAATTACATGATGGTCGGCGCATATGGCGCACACGATCCAATCTTTCGGGTCGCGGGGCTGTTGCTCACCCCCGATATGGGTGCTGATGAACAGGCCTTCGTGCGTGATAACGATCTTGATTTTGTGCTGATAGATGAACGGCTCAGCACCGGCTTGCCCCAACGGGGGTACTTCTTTGATAGTCACGAGCCGAACATCTTCCGCTATACAGAGCCACTGAGTATGAGCTTGTTGACCAAATATCAGCGCACGCCGGGCGTAAGCCGGATTTATGATAGTGGCAATCTTGTAATGTATAGTGTCCGTGCGTGGAGTGAGAACAATGCGCCCTAGAACCGTGCCCTTACTGGCATTCATCGCCACTATGGTACTCAGTACGGCAGCAGCATGGCTGGTGCTGCACGAACCACCGATCACAGTCGGGCCGCCCGTGCGGGTTGTGCTTGGGAGCCTTGCTACGCTGGTGCTGCCCGGCTATGCCTGCGCGGGCGTGCTGTTTGGGCCGAACCGCATCCATCACGCCGAGCGTCTGCTCATCAGTCTGGGGCTGAGTATTCTGATCTGTATGGGGGCGACGTTTGTCTTGCATAGCCAAACGGGCGGCTTATCAGCAACAAATTGGGCCCGCCTGCTGTGGAGTGTGACGGCGGTCGCCAGCATCGCGGCCAGTATCCGGAGTAGCCGTGCTCCGGCAGATGGGCCTGTGCCGCTCGCCATTTTGCCCGCCTATGGGCCCAGCCCATCACGCCCCCGCTGGCAGGTGGGGTTGCACCTTGTGGCCGCCGTCGCTGCTGTTGCCCTCCTCATCACGACGGTGCTTGCCGGTATTGGCAGTGCCCAACAGCAGCCGTATCCGGGCTTCACCCAATTCTGGCTGCTGCCGCAAACCCAGCATAACGCAACGCAGTTTGAGCTAGGTATTGGCAATTTCGAGGGCAAGGCTTATACTTATCAAATTGAGTTGTATCACAACGACCATACGCTCGCACGGTGGTCGCAGCTAGTCGTGGGTGATACGGACACCCTGCAGCTGCCCTTTGTGCTGCGCGAGCCGCTCGGCACCGGCGATAGCCTAACGGCTGTGCTCTATCGGGCCGATCAGCCCACCCAAGCCTATCGCCAAGTGCGGGTGTGGCGTAATGCCCTTCAAGCGAAGGAACCATCGTCATGAGTTTGCGAGACCCAGTCCTTAGCCGCCTGCGTGAGAATGCCCACATTCTTCGCAATGCTGGCTCGCTGGTCGGTACAACGGGAGTCACATCGGTGTTGGGGGTGGTTTATTGGTGGCTCGCCGCGCAATCATTCGCGCCCGCCGAAGTGGGGTTTGCCTCAGCCAGTGTTGCGGCAATGATGTTGCTTGGATCGGTAGGCAAGCTCGGCTTAGATACACTATTGGTAGGTGAGCTAGCCCGCAAGCCGCAGCTCCGGAATACGCTGATTGTTACCGCCTTGGTGGTGGCCAGCAGCGTTGGGACCTTGCTGGGGCTGCTGTTTGGAGCCATTGCCCCGCAAGTTGCTCCCGATTTGCAGCCGCTCCAGCGCAATCTGGCGACATTACTGCTGTTTGCCACAGGAGTTGGCTTAACTGCGGGAGTGTTGGTGCTCGATCAAGCGCAGATCGGCTTACTGCAAGGCGCGGTGCAACTCCAGCGCAATACGATCTTTGCCGTTGGCAAACTGCTGGTGCTGTTTGGGGCGGTGCTGTGGCTGGAGCGTAGCGATGGCATGGTGATCTATGCTGCATGGGTAGCAGGGATTCTGCTGTCGCTGGCGTGGATGATCCGCCCACACTGGTTTCAGCACGATTGGCGGGGGCTGGTGCAGCCGCGCCTGATTACACTGCTGGGCCCATCGGCGATAGCCCACTCGGTCTTTAATATTGCGCTCCAGACGGCTGGGCTAGCTCTGCCGGTGATGATCACCATGCTCCATTCGGCGGCCTTGAATGCCAGCTTCTATGTGGCATGGATGATGGCCAGCTTTGCGTTTACGCTGCTCTCGGCACTGACGATCACGCTCTATGCGGTGAGTGCGGCGGAGCCGCAGGTATTGGCCCAACGGATTCGCTTCACCCTATTGATCTCGCTGCTAGCCAGCATTGGAGCCATTGTGGGGGTGTTTCCGACCGCCGATTATTTGTTGGCCGTGTTTGGCCCAAGCTATGCAAGCGAAGCCGGCTGGTGTTTGCGGGTCTTGCTGCTTGGCTCATTTGGCTTGATGATAAAACAGCACTATAGTGCACTCTGCCGGATTCAGCAGCGCGTGGCCCGCACAATCCCGATTATGCTAGGGGCGGCAGTGTTGGAGCTAGGAATGGGTGGCATTGGGCTATGGTTGGGGGAGTTAACCGGCTTGGCACTGGGGTGGGTGCTAGCGATCACGCTGCAAGGCATCCTGATGGCTCCGGCGGTCTTCGCGGCAGCCCGCTTACCGATGCGTCAGTATCCGGTATTAACTGCGGCAGCGGGAACTGAAGGACGCGAGTAGTGCGCCCCAATCTATTGTGGGGGCTGCTCCATCGCGGGCTGTTATGGTCCAGCCTTGCGGGGCTGCTCTGGGCCGAGTTGATCCTCATGCAAGGTGCATTGGGGCCTAGCAGCCTTGCCTACACGAGCGTCCTGATCGGGCTGTTGCTGTTGGTGGCGACCGCACCCGATGACCACGCAGCTCGCCTTGCCCAGCTCTTGACGCTGCTGCCTGCGCTGCGGATTATGACGCTGACGCTGCCACTTCAGCTCTTACCGGCGTATGCAGCCTATATTGTGACCGGCTTACCGGTGGGGCTGGCAGCGATCTTACTGAGTCTCCAACTAGGCCTGCGCCCACGCCAGCTTGGGCTAACGCTACCCCACGTGATGATGCAGCTCGGCTTGATCGGGGTGGGGGTGAGTGTCGGGGTGGTACTCTATGCTCTGTTGCAGCCGCCCGCGCTGCTTGCTGCACCAACCTTCGCGCAGGGCTTCATCGTTGGAATGAGCCTGTTTCTGTTCAATGCGGCGGTGGAAGAACTGTTTTTCCGTAGTCTCCTACGTGCAGTGGCATCTCCAGCACTGGGCGTGGGGGCTCCACTCTTTGGTGCGGTGCTCTACACGATTTTATCGGTTAGCTATAGGGTGGCGACCTATCTGCTTATCGTCTTTGGGCTATCGCTTATCCTCTGGTATGTAGTGGGACGCATGCAATCGCTCTTCGGCGCAACGTTGTTGCATGGGAGTTTGAGTGTGGTGTTGTTACTGGTGATGCCGATCTTAAGTGAGCCGCGCTACACAGCCTATCAGCCGTATGTGATCGCAGGCACACTCGTGGCCGCCGTAATTGGAGTAGGGTCTCTACTTGGGCTAGTGTGGCAACAGGCAACGCAGCTCTTTCCGGCAGCGTATCGTTGACACATAGCCCCCCCTATGGCTAGACCAAACAGGATACGCACGCGCTACGGTGTGTCGCTGGCGGGGGGAGGGAAAAGGATGAGTGTGATTCTCCCGCCGGGTGTGTCAGCGATCATTGCACTCACGGGCGGCTTAACCGTCGGGTTGTTAATCATTCTTGTGCTGATTGGACTGCTGATCCAGCACGAAATCAGTACTGGCGTACCATTGCGCTGGCTTGAACGCATGCAAGTTGCTTTGGAAGTGGTGATTATTCCCTTCTTTTTTGTATTTCTGGCCAGTATCGTGCTTGAGTTTATCGCCGTTTTGGAGTAACAAGCCTGTGTGCAAACACCATGTGTGGCCCACCCAGCCCGTAGCACAGCCCCCGTATCATTCAACCTCAGGCATAGCCTCCAGTCCCCACAGCTATCAGGCGGTGGTACAACCGGCTCTGCCTAATGCAGCGTGGGATGCGTTCGTGACTGGGCTAGCGAATAGCGAACATACGCAGCTGAGTGGGTGGGCGATCCTCTATCGGCTACAGGGCTACACCGTATGGCGACTCGTGATCTATCAAGGTGCGGTGATTGTGGGCGGGATGCAGCTCGCAGTGCGGCAACATCTGCGGGGTGTGCGAGGAGCCTACGCTGAGTGGGGGCCGCTCCTTAAACAGGATACCCCTGCACTAGCTGCGTATACCGTCGCAGCGATGCAGCGGGTGGCGCGGGCGTTGCGGCTAGCGTATCTCGTGCTGCTTCCACCGCGTGAGCACCCATGTCTGGTGCAGCAGCTGATCCAGTACGGCTATCGCCCAACGTGGTATGGTACAGCCTATACTTTGACACAGCAAATCAATGTGCGCCAGCCAGAGCCGGTATTACTCAAGCAGATGCGGCGCACCTTGCGGCAGAGCCTACGGCAGGGTCAACGGCGCGGCACGACGGTGCGGCTGGGCACAGCTGCTGATCTGCCCTTGTTCTATGCGCTGCACTGTAGTTCCAGCCAACGGCAGATGTTTACCCCTTTGCCCTTGCGCTTCTTCGAGACGCTCTGGGCCGCCCTCCCAAACCACGTCTATCTGTTCATTGCAGAGGCGCAGGGCCGCCCGCTTTCGGCAGTACTAGTGTTACAGCACGGCACCACAGCTCGGCTGATGTATGCAGGCTGGAACCGCGAGCAGCCGAAGCAGTTCCCGAATGAAGTACTTTATTGGGCGGTGATACAGTGGAGCCAGCAACACGGTTTGCATTGTTGTGATTTAGAGTGGGTGGATCAGTTGGCAGCCCACGCATTTTTGCGTGGCGATTTACATGCGGCCGCCCAGTTGCACCCGCCGAGCTTCTTCAAGCTGAGCTTGGGTGGGCAAGTTGTGGCCTATCCGGGTGGCTATGGCTATCTGTTTGTGCCGGTGTTGGGGCAGCTCCATCGCGCAATTGTCCCACGATTGTTTGATCCGGTGCGCGTGCACTACTGGCTGCAACAGTATGCCCGCCCCTATCGGCGAAGGCTTCAGCTGTGCTGGCGGCAGGTGCAGCAACGCTGGGCCGGGTTGAAGCGGAAGGCTACGCCCAATGCCTGAGCCATATCGCATTCGTGTGAGCACGGAGCGCACTGATCCGGCATGGGATCAGCTTGTGTTGGCGGTCGGAACGTATCAGCAGAGTTGTGCGTGGGCGATTGCCCGCACGACGCTGGGCTGGCGCATGGGGCGGGTGGTACTCGAAGCGGACGGGCAATTGATTGGGGGCGCACAGATCGGCTTGCGCCCATTGTTCCCTGCGGCTGCGCGGTGCTGTCCGTTGTGGGTTGGCTATGTTCCTGCGGCCCCAATCTTTGTTCCTCCAGTTGAGCCGGAATGGGTGCAGGGTGTGCTAGCGGCGATTGAGCGGCTGGCATGGCAGATGGGGGCGTTGGCGGTGCTGCTGATCCCTCCCGCTAATGCGCCACATGTGCGGATGCAGGTAGCCCAGTCTGGCTGGCGGCTCAGTCTCGTAGCTCCGGCTCCACTGGCAACGACGTGTGTGGCATTGGATCAGCCGCCGGCCCAGTTACTTCGCCGTATGCGAAAAACCACCCGCTACAATGTACACGTGGGAGCGCGACGCGGCTTAGAGGTGCGGGCGGGCACGGCCGCTGATCTGCCGACGCTGTATGCGCTGCTCCAAGCAACGAGCCAGCGCAAACAGTTTCCGCTCGAGCCGTTGACCTATTATCAGAGCCTGTGGGCAGCATTTGCAGAGCGGGCGTGGCTGATGCTAGCACTGTATCAGCAACAACCGCAGGCGGCTTTGCTGCATGTGGCGTGGGGCGATACGGTGACGTATCTGGCCGGCGGCTGGGCTGGCACACATCCGCAACTCTGCCCAAATGATGCGTTGCATTGGGCCAGCATCCAACGGGCACAGGCGGCAGGCTATCGCTGGTACGATCTGCATGGCATTGATCGAGCGACAGCCCAAGCGCGGTTGCGCGGCATGGCCGTCACTTCACCCGATCCCGTATATGCCTTTAAGCTGGGCTATGGCGGGGATGTGCGGGTGTTGCCGGATAGTTATGTTCGCGTGCTGCCGAGCCATCTGCACGCCGCCTATGCGTGGTTCCAGCCGTGGCTGGGGCGCAGGCGCATGGAGCACGAGTGAGGAGACCGCCATCCGCCCCTCCACCCCGCGCTCCTGCATAAAGATACTCAAACAGTCCTGAACGCATCAGCCGATCCCTCCCAATGAAGTTGGTAAAGCGGTGCAATCCCCCTATCCATTCTCAAAGTAATCCAGATCAGGTTTCTTAATCACGAACGTCTCAGCAGGAGTAACGCCTACGTCGTAGTCCACCATAAATGCGGCTAACTCTTCACCATCAATTAAGATAATCTTCTGCGAAATCTTTTCAACAAAATCGCGGGCCTGTTGAGAGAATTTCGAGGTCGTGATAAATACACCCTTCTGGGCTTGCTGTCCTACCAGTGCCCCAACAAAGCCTTGCACCTCTGGGCGACCCACAGGCTTCTCCCAGCGTTTCGCTTGAATATAGATCACATCCAATCCCAACCGATCTTCCTTAATTGTCCCATCAATCCCTTCATCGCCGCTGCGCCCCAAGCGGGTTGCAGCATCGGCGCGTGTACCACCATAGCCCATTGCCACCAGTACATCAATCACTAGTCGCTCAAAGAATTCGGGCGAGCACTGCTTGACCCGCTCTAGCAAATCGCGTTCCAATTCTTGACGCAGGGTTTGGTAGGCACTCTGAAGCATCTCATCTGGGGTCAATTCAGGCCGATTAACAATACTGCTCAGGTTTAGAGCTAAACCGTCACGGCTCTCCGCAAGCTGGCTATCTCTGCCCGTGCGAAACTCCCGAAACTCAGGGTACTTCATTAACAATTGTATGTTAATTGCAGATGGCTGGGTTGCTAGCAAATCCAATCCGCGCTGCGTGATGCGGTAGCGTCCTCGCCCAATGGTTTCAATCAATCCAGCTTTCGAGAGATGTGTTTTACTCCATCCGACGCGATTGTCAAATTGTGATTGCTTGCCACTTGGCAGCATCACACGCCTTTCATTTTCGGTGAGATGAAAGTGCTTTGCCAAAGCCTCAACGACATTACTATGTACATGTTCTTGTTGATCTTGAAGGATATGCAGCAACGGCAGCATAATGTCCTGAAATGCCGGAATAGTCACAGGCTTCACTCCTTACTTGCGTTGAGCATATACCGTGATGTTTAGGGTATTATAATACGCTCACTCCTCCCGTACCGCAATTATGCCACACACTGCCCAGTGCAACAGAACAGAAGATCGCGGTCAGGTGTTGGGTGTCGGGGGCAGGGCCGCAGTGGCTCAAGCGGCTCGCCGTCAGCGAGCAGTGACCAGCAGCATCAAGGGCAGCGGCACATACGCATCGGCTTTGGTGGTTACGCCATCGGTGCGGATGCAAAAGCCCGTAGATGAGCCGCCATCCAGATTGACCGCCGCGTCTAGTTCCAGATCACTGAGGTGCAGCCACATGGCCAATTCGGACAGGGTAAAGTCGCTGGTTGGAGCCACAATGAATAGCACCCGTCCGGCGGTATCCATCGCCACTGCGCTGCGGCGGGCCCGCTCCAGATCGGTGGGGGGGGTGTATGCTACAGCTCCGCCTTTGATCAGCATGGGCCAACCCTGCATCGCTTCGAGCAACGGCTCGTCGGGGGCATAGGGCTGATCGGCCAGATGCCGCAAGGAGAGCACCCCACCCACATCCAGCGCAAACATCCCGCCCTGTCCTTCGTAGCTGCTGCCACTGACAACACCCTGCTGGATTACCAATGCGGTGCTTTGATAGGCTTGGTCGAAGAAGCCGCCATTGATCGCCGCCAACACGCCCGGCTGCCCGCACCAATCGGCGAGCCAGCGCGGCGCGTGGGGCGCGTAGCCCACCTGAAACAACACCTGCGCCGGATCAAAGCGCATCAGATTCAGCGGCACAAGGCTGCCATTGAAGGGCGTAGTCAAGGCCCGATACTCAATGCCCGCCGCCGCCGCTATCCAGCCTGTATCCGTCGGGCCCCGCACAGTGGGGGCTGGGGCAGACGGAGGCGGATCATCAGGGATGGGAGCCGCCCCATGCACGGGTGGCAGCACAGCCGCAGTGGGGGAAGAAGCAGGCCGCGGCGGTGCAGGCGGTAGCGGCCCCCTGCCACACGCAGCGAGCAAGAAGGCAAAGTACACAAGCCACGCACCCACAATGAGTGCGCTACGGCTCCAACTTATCACCCAATCGTGCATACGCTGAACGGTAATAGAGCAGGGGTTCCCCGTTATGGATGTGCGCTTCAAGCACTTCACCTATGAAAATCGTGTGATCGCCGCCAGCATACTGCTCCACAATCTGGCATTCTAGATTGACCAGACAGCCGTGCAGCAACGGTAAGCCGCGCTGCGAAAGGATGTAGGTATCGGCCACAAATCGCTCGACACCCCGCGCTGCAAAGCGTTGCGAAACATGGGCTTGGGCATCACTTAAGATGTTAACGGCAAACTGGCCCGCTTTCATAATGACGCTGTGGCTCTCGTTGTAGGTGCCAATACAAATCAGCACAAGGGTTGGCTGAAGCGAAAGCGAGGCAAACGCACTCACCGTTAACCCTACGAGCTGTCCCTCAACGGCAGTTGTCACGACGGTCACACCAGAAGCAAAGCGGCTCATAGCTTGCCGAAATAGCCGCTCATCAATCACGCTGCGCCTCCGTTTCTAGAAGCGGTTCTATCGGATGCGGGGGGGCCGGAGACATTGGTGTAGTGGCACTCCGCCGCCCACGCCGGGCCTGAATAGCCATGTGGATGCGTTCCCCCGTAAGCCACTCCTCGCGGCTCGCTTCATCGGTGATCAGCACCTGCGGCACTGTCAAGCGTTGCCGATCTGCACTCACCGCCACCATATTAAAATAGCCGGTGGTACATAAGCGACGGCGACCTTCGAGCGGGTTCTCACCATACACATGCACCCGCACTACTAGCGACGAATGCCCCGCGTAGATTACCCGTGCAAGAGCTTCGATGATCTCGCCTTCGTGGACAGGCGTGCGGAAGTCAATATGCTCAGAGGATGCAGTGACAATCGGGAGGCGGCAGAAGCGGAGCGCAGCGATTGCGGCGGCTTTATCCATAAACGCCATCGCATCGCCCCCAAACATCGTGCGGTAGGAGTTGGTCTGGTGCGGTAGCACCAGATCGGCCATCGTAATCTCTGGGGCAACGAGCGTGGGGCGTTCTGGCAAATCGTTCATCTTCACAATGCTTATGATCCTTCATCGTAAGGGCAATGGGTTGCCCTACGTGGTATTGTAAGCGGTTCTGCCAGAGAGTGCAAGGGATGCACGAGTGACGGCTTACTCCCGCCCCTCTTCCCCCCAAACTTGGCACCTATGGTATACTCTCACTGGTACAGGGCAGGCGGCTGCGACTATCTGTCTGCGTGGGCCACATTGAAGGATGGAAATGAGCGGGTATTATGGTTGCTCCAAATACGATAGACCTGCGTAGCGATACGGTCACGCTGCCCAGCCCGGCCATGCGTGAGGCGATGTTTACTGCCGAGTTGGGCGACGATGTCTACGGCGAAGACCCGACGATCAACCGCCTACAAGCACAGGCAGCGGCCCTAGTGGGCAAAGCGGCGGCGTTGTTCGTGCCCAGCGGCACAATGGGCAACCTCACCGCCCTGCTAACCCATTGCCAGCGTGGGCAGCAAATCCTGCTCGGCTCCGAGTGCCACATCTACCACTACGAAGGTGGTGGCGCATCGGCCTTGGGCGGGCTAGCTTACGGCGTGATCCCAAATCGCCCCGATGGTACGCTCGATCCTGAGAGCCTGCACCACGCCCTCGATCATGATCACGACGATCCGCACCTTGCCATTCCCGGCCTGCTGTGTCTCGAAAACACCCACAATCGCTGTGGCGGGCGCGTCTTGACTCCCGCATACATGGCCGAAATCCATGCCCTTGCCCAACAGCATGGCTTGCCTGTGCATCTCGATGGGGCGCGGATGTTTAACGCGGCGGTTGCCCTCGATGTAGACATCCAAGCGATCACCCAGCATGTAGATACCGTGCAGTTCTGCCTCTCAAAGGGCCTTGCCGCACCCGTCGGCTCCATCCTCGCCGGCAGCCACGAGTTCATCGCCCGCGCCCACCGCATTCGCAAGATGCTCGGTGGTGGAATGCGCCAAGCCGGAATCATTGCGGCGGCAGGCATCGTGGCCCTGCACACCATGGTCGCCCGCCTGCGCGATGACCATCGCAATGCGGCAATGCTGGCCGCAGGCTTAGCGACGATCCCCCATATCCAGCTTGACCCAACTAGTGTTGAAACCAACATCGTCATCTTTACCCTGCATGCCGACGCACCCCACACCGCTGCCGAGCTTGTCGCTGCGCTGCACCACGAGGGGGTGCTGATGGGTGAATTGGGGCGTGGGCGGATTCGGGCCGTGACCCACTACGGCATTGAGCCAGACCATATTCAGGCGACGCTGCGGGCCGTGCGACGGGTGATGACATAGCTGGAAGAAAGGAAGACCATGAAGATTCTGGTTACAGGTGGGGCTGGTTACATTGGCAGCATCACCACCGCCGAACTGATTGCCGCCGGACACACGGTGGTCGTATTTGATAATCTGGCACAGGGTCACATTGAAGCGGTACATCCGACGGCAACCTTTGTGCAAGGCGATCTGCTCGATCAGGCAGCTGTGGCTGCGCTCTTCGCAGCACACCCCGATTGTGATGGCATCATGCACTTCGCCTCACACACACTCGTTGGCGAGAGTGTACAGAAGCCCTTGATGTACTTTCACGATAACCTGCTAGCAGTGATTCACTTGCTCGAACAAGCAGTGGCACATGGCGTGCGGCGATTTATCCTCTCCTCAACAGCGAACCTGTTCGATCAGCCGGAGCAGATTCCAATTCCGGAAACAGGAACAATCCGGCCCGGCTCGCCCTACGGCGAATCGAAGTATATGCTGGAGCGGATACTGTTCTGGATGGACAAAATCTATGGCTTGCGTTCGATCTGTTTGCGCTACTTCAATGCGGCGGGCGGCACTCCCGAACGCGGCGAAGACCATGATCCCGAAACGCACCTAATCCCATTAGTGCTACAAGTTGCCTTAGGGCAGCGCGAAGCGATCACCGTCTTTGGCAACGATTACCCTACTCCCGACGGGACATGCATTCGGGATTATATCCATGTGGTTGATCTGGCACGGGCCCATATTCTGGCGATGGAGCATCTGGATCGGATTGGCACACGCCAATTTAATGTTGGGAGCGGGCGCGGCTTCAGTGTGCTAGAAGTGATCCAGATGGCTGAGCGCGTGACGGGCAAGCCGATCCCGTATACACTGGGGGCGCGTCGTATGGGTGATCCACCGATCTTGGTGGCTGCATCGGATCAATTGCAACAGGAGCTAAACTGGTATCCACAGCACAGCGATCTGGAACAGATTGTGGCTAGTGCATGGGATTGGCACCAGCGCAACCCACACGGGTATTGTGGGTAGTGCGGGGCATGAGCATGTGAAGGAGGAGCGGAAGTTGATCTGCCAGAAACTATTTACCGCTAGGTGCGTGCCTATTGCATAACAACCCTAGCGGTGATACAGACAAGGTATCATTATGTTCTAGCAGATCAACTGCGTCAGTAGCGGCGGCGCACCATGCCTTGCTTGCCGTCGCGCAATCGGATCGGTAGGCGGGCTTGCTCACGCTGGCTCACCATCACCAGCGTATACGTGGTAAGGGCGATGGTGAGGATCACGAGAAGAATTACTGCCAGATACATAGCCGGGTTCCTTTCAATCGTCGGTGCCCACAAGGAGCATTCATGTTCCTTCTATTATAGCGGCTTTTTGTTCGTTCGTCTAGCCACATTGGGAACTTTTTCGGCTGAGAATTTGTCTTATGATGAGCCTGCCTCACCAGATAAGCGCAGGCCCACTACTCGCCAGTAACACCGTGCACACACTGTGATAGGAGGAATAAACCTTGATAACTCGTGATTGGAAACGGATTGCCGTGATTGCTCTGCTTGGTTTCGGATTGTTGACGGCGTGCGGTGCGCCCACGCCCCAGCCTACGGTTCCAGCCCCGCCACCAACCCAGCCGGAGCCAGCCTACCCCTACCCCTACCCCGAAGCCTACCCGCCTAGGTATCCCAATCCGTAGGCTCTAGTACCAAGCCACACCTGCTTACGGGCGAAGCCATGCCAGTGGCGTGACTTCGCCTGTTACCGTCCTTACAGCAGCACCAGCACCTGCGCCAGATCACGGCGGTAGGGTTCACTGAGCAGACGGCTCCAGCGGTGCGGGAACTCTGCTAGCAGACCAGCCTGTGCCGATTGACGATAGCCGCGATAGCTGGCAACATCCGGGTGCAGTGTGCCGTGCTGGGCTTCAAGGGCGGCAATGTAGTGCGTGGCAACCGCAATATCCTGCAAGCTCCCAAGATACTCCTGCGTTGCCACCAGCGGCTTCAGCACCCGCTCTACAGGAGTTGCCATGTCGTTCACATCACGGAACATCTCCAGCACATAGCGCAGCCGTTTGCCGGCAATGCGCGTCGCGTGCAGCGTCTCGAGCTGGGCATCCAGCTCGGTCTCCAGATCAATGCGCTGTTCGTAAGCCCGTAACCCCTCGTAGTGTTGCCAAATGATGCTGCCTGCGGCATCCCGCACTCGCACTGCGAGTTGCCAACCTTCACCCAGATCCGTCATGAAGGTGGCAAAGTCGCGCTTGAAGCGGGCGTGCCGCTCCGAGTCGAGATAGGCGAGGGCACGGGCATAGGCGGCCTCGCGGTCAGTACGCAACGCATCCAGCAACATATTGAGATCAGTGGGGGGATTGGCGGACAGATCGGCAGCGTAGGCGTGCACCGCTTCGAGGAACACATCGGCATCACGCACCGGTGCAAGGGCCCGGGCTAGTTGTTGCAGCTCGCGGCGGAAGTACCGCACCTCGCGTTCGGGCGCAACAATGCGAATAATCTGCAAGATTGCCCGCAGGCGGCGCGTCGCAACCCGCATCTGATGGATCGGCTCGACGCTATCATCCGAGCGCACGCCACGCTCCTCTTGCAGCAATTGGCGGAAGTAGCTCCGCAGCAAGCGTCGCCCCATCACCGCTAGCCCGTCGCTCACAGCAACACTCACGCGGTTGCCGCCGACATCCTCGCGGGCTAGGGCGTGGGTGCTTTCGTCTGGCTCTGGCGTGGCTTCCGGCGCAGGCCGCATGTCAGCATTCGCAAGTGCAACAATGTGCAGCTTACCCAAGCCTACATCCTGCCACAGATCGGCTTTCTTGGCAGCGCGGCGGGCGTTCTCTTCTGCACCAGCCCCACTGATATACAGCGTGCTGCGCTGATCGTCGCTGTCGCCCTCCCAATCAGTGATCTGCGTCATCTGGTTCTGGCTATAGTCTAGCCCATCGGCAATGCGGAGCAGCGCGGCAAGGCGGAGAACCAGCACCTGATTGCGCCGCCCTAGCCGCAGGAATGCCGGTTCCAGATCGGGGCGCACCTTCTTGCGATGGAACATGATCAGACACGCCACTACCGCTCGCTCGGCATCGCGCATGCCAGCGAGCGGCTCATCCAACACAATATCCCGCCCGACAACGTGGTGCAAGGGCTGGTTGATGTGCAAGCCAACATTGTGCAGCAGTGCGCCCGTTTCGAGCAGGCGGCGGGCACGCGGCGGGAGTTGGTGCAGGGCGTGCGTGCGGTCAAACAGATCGAGCGCAAGCTGTGCGACGTGGTGGGCATGCGCCTGATCAACATCATAATGCACCAATAGTTCGGATAACTCCTTCGTCAATCTGATTTCCTTCCTTTCGTGTGGGTAACTTGATGTGAGATCGAATCGGTGTAGTCTAACCGCGCTGGTACAACCTACGCGGTACAGGGGCTCCTTAAAGCGGCGTAGGCGATGGAGGCGTGGTGGCAGACTGGGACTGAGCGAGCAACGCCAAGCCCCGCGCCAGCTTCGAGCGTGGCTCCGGCTGGAGCGGCAGCTGCGCCGCCAGTGCCGCGATCAGCGCATCGAGATCAGCGCGGCTACCGTCGGGCAGCAGCTCAATCTCTAGCTCATCAAACGGCTCATGCCGATCACCAGCATGGATCGTGCCATGATCGAGGCTGATCTCAGCCACGCGCTGCTGCTCGTGCCAAACGTAGATGTGGTGCCGTTCGGTGCTGATCCGCAACAGCTCAAGCAGGGGCGCATCGCCTAGCAGAGCCAATGCGTGCGTGCGTGCCGAGCTATCGGGCCATGTGCGCGGGTCGGGCAGCGTCGCCTCAACCTCATATTCCACCCGCTCGGAGATGCCTACGGTGGTGCTGCTGCTTTCACCCTTCAGGGTGGCAATGCTCCGCGCCCCAATCCGGCGTATCCGCAACCCGTAGCGGTGCTGTTGCAGCCGCCCATCAGCCGTATCGTAATACAGATTGTGCTGGAATTCAGGGGTGGCGGCTGGCTCGAAGCGGTAGCCGCCAAGCTCGGATAGGCGCAGCAATGCCTGCCCTTGCGCCTGTGTCTCCAAGCGATATTTCGCTTCTACTTCCGTTCCCACTATGTTGTTCCCCATAACCCACTTCATGCAGCGTGGGCAATTTGTACGACAAGCGTGTGAATTTTCAAGGTATAGCCTTGTATTATAGCACGGAGTAACAGGAATTGCAAGTTGTTACTTGTGGATGTGGGTAGGGGGAACGTAGCCTACCAGCAGGAGCCTGCCTGAAACTCGCCAAACTCTGGTACAATATTTTAGCGTCTCTCTTTGATGGAGAAGTCAATCTGTGCGAATGATCTAGCATGATTTCGATAATCTGGGCGGGTTGCAGGGTGTTGTGTGCTGAGTACATTGGTTGGCGAGCACGGGAGGCATCGGGGCATGTGCGAGCAGGCTGAAGCCTATCTGCTGTTTCGGGTCGCCGATGAGCACTACGCCCTGCCCAGTGCCAGTGTCCACGAGATTGTACGCTGGCGGGCAGCAGTGCCGGTTCCGGGCGCACCGCCAATACTGCCCGGCATTCTTGTGCAGCGTGGCGTAGTCTATACCGTCGTAGATACGCGCCTGCTGTTTGGCTTTGCAACCACTGCCCCAGAACGAGCAACGCGCTACGTGTTATTCCACGAAGATGAACATCGGCTGGCCTTGTTGGTGGATGCTGTGCTTGATCTGATTGCCCTTGACCTCACTCACAGCGAAGCCATACCCGCCACCTTGCCGGTGGCGCGGGCCCGCCTGCTGCGCGGGGTGGTGCACCACACCGATCTGCTGGTTGCGCTGATCGAGCCGCCTGAACTGCTCGCGGCATTATATGCGGAGATGTAGCCAAATGATCAGTGCAACAGAGCCACCCATACTGGCCAACCATATGTTGCGGATCAGGCTTGGTGCACAGACCTTCCTTGCCCATCACACCCACGTTGCACAGGTGCTGCCTATCGCACGCCTGCGCGACATGCACGATGAACGGGGACAACCGATGCAGCAGATCAGGCTAGCCGAGCTGTTGCAGCACACTCCTGCCCCAGCCCATCATGCCCTTCTCATTGCCACCCGCCGCCGTACAGTGGCATTGCTCGTGACGGCCGTAGACCTGTGGGACCTGCCCAGTGACATTAGTCCAGTGGTACAGCCGCTCCCGCCGGTGCTGCGCCACGCCTTAACGCATGCATGGATCACCGGAATATTGATTGCCGATGGGCAACCGCTCCAGTTGCTCAATCTGCGCCAGATCGCGCAGGATGCCCTGAAGCAGGCAGCGCAGGGTGAACGTGAGCAGCGTGGGCAACCGATAAACCGATCCGATGAACCAGTAAGTCGGAACTGATAAGGAGCAAGGGACACACACTATGGATGTTCTACGCGGTGAGTCGCGCAATGCGTATACCGAGAACCTATCTACCAGCGAAACGGGCTATGATCGGGTGCGCTTGTTTCAGCTGATTCTGCTTTGCACAATCGTTGGGGCAGGCATTGTGTCGCTGATCCTCCTGCTCCTGATGGGCATCGGCTTAATTGTCCCGATCACGGTCATAGGGCTATGGGCAAACGCGCTAGGTGCGATGATCTGTTCAGGCATCTGCTACGCGATTGTGCGGCAAGGAGCCATCGAGCTAGCGGTACGTATCTATGGCGTGGTGCTCGCGTTGCTAACCTTCTCCGTGATGTTTTTCTACGGCGGCGTGCTCAGTCCGCTGATCTTTATCACCACCCTGCCAGTCACGGTGGTTGGGCTACTCAGCTCACGCCGCACCGTCTGGATCGTTGGCAGTATTGTGGTCGGTGGCTATCTGCTGCTGGGCATATTGCAGAGCCTCTATCCCACGCAGATTCCCATCCAACCGCTGAGCAGTGGCGCAGAGTGGGTTTCGCTTGGCGTTGTTGCCATATCAGTCGGGATCATCGGGCTAGCCACATCTTCAGTGCAAGCCAGCCTGCAAGCAGCGCTGCAAGAATCACAGGCCCGCGCCGAGAAGATTTTTACGGATACCGAACGCCTGCTTGAAAAGAGTATGCAGCAGATCGAGCTGGGCAGCGAGCTATCTGCCGCCGCCGCCGAATTGCAAGCCACCTCACAGCAGCAGGCGAGCGGCTCGACTGAGCAAGCCAGTGCCGTCTCGCAAGTCACCACCACGGTCGAGGAGCTAGGCACAACCGCCCGCCAGATTGCCCAATCGGCCGATCATGTCGCCCAAGCCGCCCAGCAGACGTTGGAGTACCTGAGCGATGGCCAACAGGCCGTGGATGAGAGCATCCAAGCGATGGAGCGCATCCGCGTCCGCATGCAGGATATATCGGTGCGGGTGCTCGGCTTGGGCGAACGCTCGCAACAGATTGGTGAGATCATTGATCTGATTGACGATATTTCCGATGAGACGCACCTGCTAGCCCTGAATGCCGCCATCGAAGCCGCAGGCGCAGGCGAACACGGGCGACGCTTTAGCGTGGTGGCGGCTGAAGTGAAGAACCTTGCCAATCGCACCCTGCAAGCCGCCAAAGAGGTCAAAGATGTGATCGCCGAGATCCGCCAAGCCACCAATGCCGCGGTGCTTGCGGCCGAAGAAGGTGGTAAAGAGGTGGAGAAAGGCTCTGAGTTGACCTACCGCGCTGGGCAGGTGATGGATACGATCTTGATGATGGCCGAGCGCACCGCCCAAAGTGGAGCCGAGATTGGCATGGCTACCGCGCAGCAGCAGAGCGCGAGTGAGCAGGTGGTGGAAGCCATGCGCGAGATTGCCGAAGTGGCTCGCCAAACGGCCGCAGGCGCACGCCAAATGGCCGACTCGGCGGCGATGCTCTCGGCGATTGCGGATCGGCTGCACGGCGTAGCGCAGGGCTAGCGGCTACGGATTAGGGGCAAGCAATGGATGGTCTTGACCTCTCCAGTTTCTATAACCAATTTCGGGATGAGACCAACGAGAACATCCGCCTGCTCAGCGATGGCTTGCTCGCCCTCGAACGGACTGCGCCGGATACGCCCGCAGCCCGCGAGCAGATCAATAGCATCTTTCGGGCGGTGCATACGATCAAAGGCTCGGCCCGCATGCTCGGCTTTGCCGCGATTGGGCAACTCGCACACAGCATGGAGCATAAGCTGGGGGCCGTGCGCGAGGGGCGGCTCACGCTTACACCTGAGCTGACGAGCCTGCTGCTGCAAAGCGGCGATGCGATCCAAGCCCTAACCAATGATGCCGTTGCCGGGCTTGCACCGAGTGTTGATCCAGCCCCCTTGATCGCGCAGTTGGACGGCGCGGCTAGCCCCACACCGCCTGCGCCCACACCGCCCGTGCCTACCCCACCCGTGCCCGCACCGCCCGTGCCCACACCCGTGCCCGCGCCGCCCGCACCGCCCGTGCCCGCACCGCCCGTGCCTGCACCGCCCGCACCACCCGCCACGCCTGCATCCGCGCCGTCCACCACGCCTGCACCCGCCACACCAAGCCGCCAGCGACGATCTGCTCTGCCGCAGACGATCCGCGTGCGTACTGATCGGCTGGATCGCCTGCTCAATCTCACCGGCGAATTGGTGATCGAGGAGCAAGCCTTGCTCGTTCACGCCGAAACCCTCTCCCACCTGCTCGACCTTGCCCAACAGCACACCCACACCATGCAAGCGATGCTCAGCGAGCTAGCCCAGATCCGCCTCTCACCAAGCGAACAGCAACGTCTTACGCGCCGGAGCGAGCAACTTGACAGCCTCACCACCGATCTGCGCCAGCTGATCCGCCGCGAAACAGAACGCTTTCACTCCTTCCTCAATCAGCATCACGTCCTCGTCGGTGATCTCCAAGAAGAAGTTATCACCACCCGCCTCTTACCAATCTCAACAGTCTTCACCAGCCTGCCGCGGGCCGTGCGCGAGCTATCGCTGGCAACGAGCAAACAGGTTGAACTAGAGGTGCACGGCGAAACGACCGAACTTGACCGCAAGCTGCTTGAGGCCCTCAGCGACCCGCTCCTCCATATTGTGCGAAATGCCGTAGATCACGGGATTGAGCCGCCCGATGAGCGGGCCGCGTTGGGCAAGCCGCCGCACGGCACAATCCGCGTGGAGGCGCACGCAACGGGCGGCGAAGTCCGCATTGTGGTCGAGGATGACGGGCGCGGAATTGACCCACAACGCATGCGCGACACCGCGATCCGCAAGGGCTTGCTGAGTGCTGAACGCGCCGCGTTGCTCTCCGACCAAGAGGCCATCGAGCTGGTTTTTGCACCCGGCTTCACCACCGCGCCCATCCTCACCGACATTTCGGGGCGCGGCGTGGGCATGGATGTTGTCCGCACCAATATCACCGAACTGAGCGGGCAGGTGCTGCTAGAATCACAGCTAGGGCGCGGCACGCGGCTCACGCTGCTGCTGCCGCTCACGCTGGTGACAACGCGGGTGGTGCTGGTGCAGGTCGGTGAGTTCCGCTTTGCACTCCCTGCGAGCGGCTGCCACGCGATTACATGGGTGTATCAGGCCCAGCTAGAACCAATCGAGGGGCGGGCCACCTACCGCTACGATGGGCAGCTGTTGCCCGTGCTGAGCCTTGCCGATCTGCTCGGCATTGCCGCCGCGCCACCCTTCCTGCACGATGAGCGGATGCCCGCACTGGTACTCGGCACAGGCCCACGCCTGCTAGGGCTACTCGTGGATCAGGTGCAGGATGAACGCGAAGCGGTGGTCAAGCCGCTCTCGGAGCTAATGGAAGTGCAACGCCGCTACATCGGGGCCATCCAATTTGGCGATGGACAGGTGGTGTTGCTCCTCAATCCAATGACGCTGCTTAGCCTTGCACGCGGCACGACGCTGAAGCTCCCAAGCATGGAGAGCAAACGCACCGCTCGCCCGCGCCTCTTGATCGCCGACGATTCGTTCACCACCCGCGAACTGCTCCGCACCATCCTCACCTCTGTCGGCTATGATGTCACCGCCGCAGTGGATGGGCGCGATGCCCTTGACAAACTGCGGGCAGGTGTCTACGATTTGGTAGTAAGCGATGTGGAGATGCCGCACATGAATGGCTTTGAGCTAACGGCTAGTATTCGGCAAGAGCTAGGGCTAGCTGAGCTGCCCGTGATTATTGTCACGAGCCTTGCCTCAGCCGAGCACAAGCGGCAGGGCATGGAAGCTGGCGCACAAGCCTACATCGTCAAAGGTGAATTTGACCAAGCTAATCTGTTGCGGGCGATAGAACAGCTTCTCGGCCGTGTATAATCAGCGAGCCTGCGTGGACATCCAGTGCCCCCCGCTTGTCCCGCATCGCTCATCATCGCAAGCAGGATACTCGGCGCAGCATGCGCGTGCGCCAAGCGGGGGTGCAGCATGTAAGGATACCGTATGGCAGAGAAGATACTCGTGGTAGATGACAGCCGCCTCGTGACTGATATTGTCAAGATGCGCCTAGAGATGCTCGGCTATCAAGTCCAGCTGGCCCACAGTGGCGAAGAAGCCCTCGCGTGCATTGCGGAGGAAGTGCCTGACTTGATGGTGCTAGATGTGCAGATGCCGGGCATGGATGGCTACGAGGTTTGCCGTGTTCTGCGGAATGACCCCACCCTCGATGATTTGCGGATCATCATGCTCACCTCCAGCGATGATAAGCAAGCCGCATTTGAGGCCGGCGTAGATGACTACCTGAACAAAGACGTAGACCTGCTCAATCTTCCCAATCGGGTCAAATTGGTGTTGGAGATGGATTAGCCCTGTGCTATGCGGCACAGGTGAGAACGCTGGCACCGATCTGTACCAGTGTAGGGCAGGTGAAGCATGAGTGAAACCATACGGGTACTCGTCGTAGACGATTCGAGTGTGGTGCGCGGCATATTACAAACCTTTCTCGAAAGCGATCCGGTGATCCGCGTAGTGGGCACAGCCCGCAATGGGCAAGAAGCCCTCACGTTGGCGAAACAACTGCGCCCCAACGTGATTACGATGGATGTCCGCATGCCCGTGATGGACGGGCTGACGACCACTGAACACCTGATGGCGTATCAACCCACCCCGATCCTTGTCGTATCATCCACACTCAACAATCCCGATGTGGATATTGCCTTTCAGATGCTCGCGGCGGGTGCGCTGGATGTGATCGAAACGCCTCCCCTAACTAGCCCCGATGAACGGGCCGCCTACCGTACCATGCTGATCCGGCGCATCAAGCTATTGGCGGGCATGCGCGTCGTAACACACCTGCGCGGGCGACGCACCGGACGCGGAGCTACCCCCGCGACAGGTACACCGATACCCACGCTGCCCCCCACCACTGCACTGGCTCCACGCAGCCTATACAGCGAGCGCACAGATCTCCCTGCGCCGCCGCTTAACCCATCTCCATTAACCCCAACACCGCCCTTCCCAATCATCGTGATTGGCGCATCGGCGGGGGGGCCACGCATCGTGCAGTATATCCTGAAGCAGCTACCCGCAACACTGCCCGCCGCCGTCCTCCTAGTGCAACATATCGCCGACGGCTTCACCGCCGGCATGGCCGATTGGCTCAATGGGCACACAGACCTACAGGTGCAAGTCGCCAGCGATCAGATCCCGCTCCAGACCCGCACCGTGCTAGTGGCCGCCGATGGCTACGACATCCTTGTCGGCCCTAAGTGGCAAGTTACCTTGCGCCGCGAGGAGTATCAAGCGGGCCGCCCGCGCCCATCTGTAGATGTGGCAATGCAATCGGTAGCCCACGTCTTTGGCAGCCACGCCATTGGCGTGCTCCTCTCCGGCATGGGCAACGACGGGGCACAGGGCATGCGCGACATTCACGTGCAGGGTGGCTACACGCTCGCCCAAAATGAAGCCACTTGCCCCATCTTTGGCATGCCGCGAGCGGCCATTGAACTCGGCGTGGTTGATCAGGTTTTACCGCCGGAAGGGATTGTCGCGGCAATTCTCCATCGTCTGTCCCGCCTCACCCGCGAATCAGCACAGGTGCGCCCATGAGTGATCTTTCCGCCTTCGAGCAACCACCCCTGCCACACCTCAGTGAAAGCCAGTTTGAGGGGGTGCGCGATCTGCTTGCAACCTACGCCGGAGTCTACTTGGATCGCACCAATCAGCGTGGCGCGGCAATGGCCCTACGACAGCGAATGCAGGCGACCGGCAAAGGGCTAGAGAGCTACCTCGGCCACATTGCCCAACCCCGCGGGCGCAGTGAGTTGCACAGCTTTGCCGAGCTGTTGCTCAATCACGAGACGATGTTCTTCCGCAATCAGGTGCATATGGACACCCTCCGAGATATAATCTTGCCCTACCTGCACCGCACCAAGCCGACCGGTGCGCCAATCCGCATCTGGAGCGCGGGCTGTTCCACCGGCGAGGAGCCGTATTCGCTAGCCATCCTTGTGGCCGAGTGTTTCGGTTTGCCGCTCGTGCGGCCAGTCCAAATCTATGGCACAGATTTGAGTTCCGCTGCCCTGCACAAAGCCCACCGCGCACGGTATCGTGGGCGGGCCCTGCACAACGTTGACCAAGAGCTACGCCAACGCTACTTTGTACGCCATGAGGATAGCTGGCAGGTGCGCGAGTCAATCCGCACGCTGGTCACACTGGAGCAACTCAATCTGCTCGAGCCGTTCCCTCCATGGACTAGCGGACTTGACATTATCTTCTGCCAAAATGTCACGATCTATTTTTCGCTGGAGACCTTTCGCCAGCTTGCCGAACGCTTCTTCCACACTCTGCCGAGCGGGGGCATGCTCTTTCTGGGCTTCTCAGAGACGCTCTGGAATGTCTTCAACGGCTTCCAACTGCACGAAGTTGGGGGAGCGTTTGTCTACGTCAAAGGCAACCTGCCCATCGCCCAGCGGCGCAGTCCCACTGGGCACCTGCTTGAGCCACTGGCTCCCCATATTGCTGCCCCAGCCAGCCCACTGCCGCGCCCCATCGGGCCGCCTGCCAGCCCACCGCCGCGTAGCACCACAGCTCGCCCACCACAACGCACGGCAACTGTGCCGCCAGCTACGCCAGCCAGCCCGACCGCGCCACGCCGCGTCTCACGCACCACCCCCCTGCGCGAGCCATCCACCCCACCGCCGCCACTCACCCCACCTATCGCCGCGCCCGATCCAGCCGCCCTCGTGCAGCAAGGGCGGGCGTGGCTCGATGCAGGCGCAATCGAACTCGTCCTTGATCTGCACCGCCACGTTGCCACCAGTGGCGCAACTGCCCCACAGCTGCTCGCGCTGATCGCCCGGGCCCACGCCAATCGGGGCGATATTGATCTGGCGATTGTCGAGGCGCGGCGGGCCCTTGAACTGGATAGCCTTGTCAGCGATGCCTATCATTTGCTGGGGGTACTCTATCTGCAACGCGGCGAAGTGCGTGCAAGCATTCAACATTTGGAGCGGGCCCGCTACCTTGAACCAGAAATGCCCCTGATTTCGTTTCATTTGGCAGAGGCCTACCGCGCCGCTCTGCGCCCCAGCACCGCTCTGCGCGAATATCGTGCCACGCTTCACAAACTGGCTCCATTGGCGGCTGATACCGTTCTGGATGGCGTGGCGGTGAGTTGGCTGCGGGCAACGTGCGAACGCCAAATTAGCCAGTTGACGTAGCCTGCGCCGAGCCGCCCGTGAGCAGCATGATCTTCCCGCTGGCCACCGTGATGGACCCATAGGTGAAAGAATACAGGGATACATTAATGGAAAAGGGCAACAATCATTCCATTTCACTGCGTAAACGCAGCACCGCCAGTACGCTGTTGGCGCATCGCGGGCTACGCCTACCCCGCCGCGCTGTGCCTGCTGCCCTCCCCATGCCACCCAGCCCCTCGCCTACGCTCGATGAGCAACGCCAAGCCGAGATCGAACGGGAAATGCAGCTCGCCCGCGACATTCAGCAAGGCATCTTGCTCGCAGCTGTGCCCTATCTGCCCGGCTGGGAAATGAGCACCGTCTCCGTACCCGCCCGCGATCTGGGTGGCGATCTGTATGATTTCTTGCCCCTCCCCGATGGGCGGCTCGGCATTATGATCGGCGATGTGTCGGGCAAAGGCCTACCCGCTGCACTCCGCATGGCCGTTGCTCGCACCGTCTTTCGGCATGAAGCCCGACGCGGTGACTCGGCGCGGTGCACCTTAGCGGCCGTGAATCAGATCATCTGTAGCGATATTCCGCACGGCATGGTGACCATGATCTACATGCAGCTCGATCCGCAGCACGGCACGCTCCAGATCGCTAATGCCGGGCACACCTACCCGATCATCCTGACCCCCGCCACCCCAAGCACTCCTGAACGCGCCACCGAACTGGAAATCTCCGGCTTGCCGCTCGGCGTGGATGACGAGAGCGAGTATGACGAATGCACCATCACCCTGCCACCGGGGGCAAGCATTCTGCTCTATACTGATGGCATCACCGAAGCCACCAATGCAGCAGCGGAAATGCTTGGTGAAAGCCACCTGCTGGAACTGCTCCGCACCCACGCCACGCTCAAGCCCAGTGCCATGCAGCGCATGCTCCTGCGTGAGGTGCGTGCATGGCACACAGCCGGCACACAGGATGACGATATTACGATGGTGCTGATCCGCCGCCGCTTTGCCACCGTGCGAGAGGAGTTCTACAGCGTCGTCGTGGATGTTCTCGGGCCAGAAGCTGCCGCCGCATTGTGGGCCGCACAGGCCGTGCAGCAACCAATATTGCAGGAGCCACACGCTAATCTTGCGGCATGGGCTGATGTGCCCGCCGCCTTAGGCAATGCCGCCCGCACCAGCTACGGGCGCGGGCTAGCCCGCGAATTGCAGCAGCAACTGCGCCTCGCCTTTGAAGCCTACCGAGAGTCTATACCATGACCGCCCGTAAATTCTGTGCGATCATGAGAAGCCCAGCGTAACCGCATGACAGACCGTGCATCCTGTGCTATCATGGGAAGCCCAGAGCAATCTAGGGGCATGTAGATGCACGCACAGATGTGGCGATAATTTCGTTGGGAAGCAGAACCTTCGCACCGTACAGGGAGCAACTATGGCTGCCGGTGAACCATTACTCTTTATGCCGCTTGACCTTGACACGTTTGCAGGAAGCGAACGGTTTATGGAGGGGACGCAGATGGGGGCTGCGTTCAGTCAGGGGATTCGCCTCTACTTGCGGGCAGCATATGCTGAGGCAATTGAACACTTTCGTCGCGCTTTGATTGCAGCCTATGTTGATGGCGAAGAGAAGGCCCAAATCTATGACCGCGAACGAGCAATCATCTATCTCTACATTGGAAATGCGCTCGCCTTCCAAGAGGAATGGGAAGATGCCCTGCGTGAGTATCTCGAAGCAGTGCAGACCGACCCGCAACTCTCCGAAGCCCACTACAATCTTGGTGTGGCTTTTGCCGCAATGGGCCAGATAGATCGGGCCATCGCAGCATTCAAAGAATGCCTTGAACATAACCCCAATCTGTATGAAGCCCACTTCTCGCTCGGCCGCTGCTACCAACGCCTCGATGATGCCGGACGGGCCTACATTCATTACTCCAATGCGTGCAACACCCGCCCCCATGCCGCCGAGCCACTGTACTACATGGGGCTGATGCACCAAAGCTACGGCGCACACGAACTAGCAAAACGCTGTTTCGCCGAAGCCTTACGGGTTGAGCCAACCTTCATCTCGCCCGAAGTGCAAGAGGACGAGGTACTAATCAATCGCAGCGAAGATGAGGTGGTGCAGTGGTACTATCGCCTCAGTGAAGACCTGAAGCAACAACGCTATGAAGAAGAAGCCGAGCGCATCTACCGCGCCTTGCTGCAATGGCGACCCCAAGAATACACCGCGCACTACCTGCTCGGCAACCTCCTCGCCCGTGCGCGGCGGTGGGATGAAGCAATTGACGAATATAGTGCGGTGCCGCCCCAAGATAAACACTATGTTGCCGCTCGCCTGCGGATGAGTACCGTGCGCCGTTTGCAGCATCGCCCCAAAGATGCCTACGATATTCTCTACGAGTGTGCCAAGCTCCACCCTTCCAATGGCCAGCTCTTCCTTGCGATGGGGCGGTTGCTTTACGATATGGGCATGTATGCCGCTGCCCGCCGCGCCTTCGAGCGTGCCGTACAACTGATGCCACAAGACCCGCAGGCAAATTACCTGCTTGGCTTCCTCTATATGACGCTGGGGCGCGAGAATTGGACCCTCGCCGCATGGCGGAAAGCCGTCGAACTAGCTCCCGACAGCCACTCACTGCGCTACGATTTGGGCTATATCTATGTGCGGCGCGGCCGCTACGATCTTGCCGCCCGTGAATTCGAGCGTGTCCTGAGCCAGTGGCCCGATGATGTTGAGACCAACTTTATGCTGGGCTTATGCTACAAAGAAATGATGGAGCCAGCGCGGGCTATTGCACTGTTCGAGAAGGTCTTGCGGCGCAACCCGCGCCACGCCCAAGCCCTCTTCTTTCTCGGAGCCTGCTACTTGCAGATTGGCAACACCTCACTCGGCAAAGCCTACCTACGCCGCTACGATCATCTGCAACGCCAAGAACAGATCGCACAAGCCGCCCAGCGTAGTGCCAACGGGCGCGTGCGCCGCAGCAGCGCATCTGTCAGCTCATCCGTCTAGCCAATGTGGGAGACCAGCAACTAAGCACACACCGTATCACGTCATAAGGAGGGGGAGCATACCATCATGGAACGGGTTGAAATTCACATCCCTTCTGATCTTGTGTTTGAGCGCATTGCCCGCGCTAGTGCCGACGAGATCGGGCGGGTGATCAACCTGTCCGAAGAACGGATCCAAGACCTCAAGCTCGCCGTCAGTGAAGCCGTATGCAACGCAATTGAACACGGCAACCAGTGCATAGCGAGCAAGCTCGTGATCGTGGTCTTTCAGGTGGATCAGGATAAGCTCGAAGTGCAAGTAATTGATCAAGGCACCGGTGTCAATCCAGAAGTCCTCGATTTCAGCCAGCAGCACGTCGAAGAATACCACCTTGAAGGTGAAGGGCGGCGCGGCTTCGGCATGTTCTTGATTGCCGCCCTTGTTGATCAGTATGAAGTGACTTCCTCTGAAGATGGGACTATTATGACCTTACGCCTCTATCGAAAGGAAAAGCGCGATGACCAACACGCTAGTGGAGCGTGAGAAGTTCGGCGATGTCGTTGTGCTACATCTCCGCACCAACAGCATTGATGCCGTATCTGCAGCATCAATCGAAGCGGCCTGTTCCGAGATGCAGCCAATCACCGTGCTGGATTTCCGCGAAGTCGCCTTTATCAACTCGGCGGGCATTTCCGTCCTGCTGAAATTCGTTGTCAAAGCCCGGAAAGCGGGCTTCAAGCTCTTTGCGATTAACCTCAGCCCGCATCACCAGAAAATCTTCAAAATGGTTGAAATGTCGCGCTTTATGCCAACCATCGAAGAGCGTGACCTCGCATCTTATCGCTAAAGATACCACGAGCACATTGCTCTGTTCATTATTTTGCGTTATAATGCGTCGTAGGAGCTTGCAATATACACGATAGTTTCGCTCAACTCAGGCTTATGCCATTGTCGGCGCAGTGCCGCGTCCTCACAGGAAGAGGAAAAGCATGGCGCGTGTATTAGAGCTTCATCCTAACCCATAGACCCACGCTCACAACATACGCAGCAATGGCAACAGCAATGATAGACATCAGCACGCATCACACTGCGGCTGCTCCCGCAGATCTATCGGGCTTTTCAGGTCCTTTGCAAGGCAAATGGACAACAAGCGATTATGCCGCCTTGCCCGCCAACCCAGATCTCGAACGTCAGCGGGCCTACGAAGTGATCAACGGCGTGCTGTATGCCACTCCGCTCCCCTCTGCTTGGCAGCAGAAGATCGTAGGCCTGCTCTACTATCACCTCACCGCATTCATCCGCATGAATAATCGCGGCAAAGTATTCGTTGCACCGTATAGCGTTGAGCTTGGGGCCGATGTGGTCGTACAGCCAGATGTGTTAGTCGTTCTCAACGACAATATGGGCTGCATCGTCACACCCAACCGCGTGATTGGGGCCCCCGATTTAACGATTGAGGTATCTATTCCGAGCACGACTGGCTATGATCGGCGCGAGAAGCAGGATGCCTATGCTCGGGCTGGGGTTCACGAGTATTGGGTGGTAGATGCCGCCGCCCGCACAATTGAGGTGATGCTCTTACGCAGCGGGCTGTACCGCTCAGTCCGCATCTGCGAGGGCAAGGGGCTGATTCCATCGCGGGTCGTACAAGGCTTGCCGGTGATTGCCGAACAGTTCTTCACCGAGAAGTAGCCGCCCGCCTTGCTACCTTGCCAACGAACTCGTCACCCCGCGCTGGATCGCCACCAAGCCCGCCGACTGGATCAGGTGATATAGCCCATTCGCGTCGAATTCCCAGATTGCCGTGACGTGCAGATTAGGCGTGGTCTGCACCGCACCTGCAATACCCGATAGGATCACCCCCGCCAGCATCCAGCGTGCAGCGGCATCCTGCTGGCGGAGAGCCTGCCGCCCGTAGCCACCTACGGCCACCAGCATGCCCGCCCCTTGATAGAGCGTAAAGGGCCAGAAGCTATCTTGGGCAACTGGCGCAACCCGCCAGAAGACTACCGCCCCACCAAGCAGGAACGGCAACATCCGCCGTGCCGCTGCTGCGCTCAGCGTATCATACAGCGTGCCCGCCACAAAAAACGCGACAGCGAGGCTGAGGGAGAGGCGCAAGGGCTGCCAGATGCGCTGGTTGGTCTTGGGCGACAGTTCCAAGCCGTGAGCGATTGCGCCGAGTGTTGCCCCACTGCCCGCATTGGCAAAGGCGATGGCCCACAACATGGCTTTGCCTTGATCTACCTGCGGCGTGCGGGCGCGGCACAGCAGATCAGCGGCGTATGCAAATGACTGCACCGCCAGCAGCACATCGGTCGCGGCGGTGGTGCGTTCAGTAGGGCTAGCTACGATGCGTGGAAACCGCATCGCAACTGGCAATTTAGGCATAGTCGCATCCTGCATGCATCACAAGGTAGGGTCGCCGAAAGACATCCGTCCAACGCAGTGGGGTGTGCAAGGCCGCTCAAGGAACCGGATCATAGCCGCCTTTAGCGAAAGGATGACAACGCAGAATGCGTTTGAGCGTAAGCCAGCCACCTTTCCACACCCCGTATTTGCTGATGGCCGCATACCCATAGTGCGAACACGTTGGCGTGTAAATGCAACTTGGCGGTAGCATCGGCGAAATTGCCTGCTGATAAAAGCGGATCAGCGCGAGAACAAGCTGACGCATGATGTTTCTATATCAACACTAGATGAGGCTAAAATACGACAGGAGGGAACCACTCCCACCTATCGTATATAGGCTAAGCCGTTGCGCCCGATCAGTCGAGCGGCTCTTTCAAAATCTCGAATGATGTTGTCGGTGCGCCCAGCGCCATCGAGGACACTTGCTCCACCGAGAAGCGTCGCCCACCACTGACCCATGCCGTTGCTTCTTCGAGAATGCCGCGTGCAATATAGAAGTTCAACCCCGCATCCGAACGCAGGCTACTTGGGTCTTTGGTAATATGATAGACAAACTTGGTGCGTTCTTCTTCAACATGGCTCGCTTGATCACTAAAGCGATCAAAGGTCTGTGCGGTTGCATTCAGCACAATCTTGAGCTTCATCGTCACGGGCATCAACTTCAGAGCAAGGTCGGCCATACCCAGTAGCGGACCAAACTCTTTCAGGCCGAGCGTAAAGGCAACCCGCCCAGCACGCAATTCGAGACCACGTGCCCCTCGCGGGCCATACATTGTTTGAAGTGCGGTTTCAAGGGCTGCAATCGCCTCAAACGGGAATTCCTTCTTGAGGTCATTTGGCGGATATTCATCAATGTATTCATTCAATCCACCCAGACGTAGCAACGCCTTGACACCATTCCGACCCATCACTTCTTCAAGTGATAGCAGACATAGGCGGCCAATCTTGTTTGGGTAATGCAGGCCTCTGAAAGCGTCTACTGATGTCATTGGCTCTCCGGCTCCTTACACCTAACCACGGTCACGGCAGGACACAGGCTGCAACACAGACATAATAACAGAAAAACCCAAAGTGTGCATCTTTTCCAGACACGCTACGGTCACCACCTTATTGGCGCACCGTCTCCCACACGAGATGGGTAAGTTCCGGCAGGATCAACCGCTCCATCGCCAACGCAACCGCCGCTTGTGATCCCGGCAGGCAAAAGATGAGTGCCTGCTGATAGACTCCGGCAGTTGCCCGTGAGAGCATCGCCGCCGGCCCCACATCCTCGAAGGACAAGACCCGGAAGATTTCACCAAAGCCCGGTAAGCGTTTCTCCAGCAGGGCATCAATTGCTTCAAAGGTGCTATCACGGCGAGCAATGCCGGTGCCACCACTCGTGATAATCACCTTGCAGCCTGCCCGAACCAATTCTTGAACCAGTGCAGCGATCTGGTCTGGCTCATCCCGCACTAATTCATATCTTACCACATCATGCCCAGCCTGCGACAAGCTGTGGCACAGATACTGCCCACTTGTATCGGTTTCGCGGGTGCGCGTATCGCTAATCGTAATGATGCCGCACGGAATAGGTGCGTGCTTCGCTGCTGCTGCTTGTTGCCGATGTTGTTCAGTGCCCATCACCGTTCCTGTTATTATTGCCCATATCCTACCACGTCTAGCACGCTCTGTCCACTAGCTCAAATAGCATTCTGCCCGACATAACACGCTAGGCAGGTTCGCACCGCTCTAGCCTAGCCCGAGTGGCTATTAGGATTATACCACTAGCCGGTGCCGTGCGGGGAACGCAGATACGCCGCCTCAACGATGGTGGTATACTCAGGCAGAGCAGTGATCAGGTAGTGGCAGTGTGCCCCACCTGCTCTAGGATTAGCTTGCGAAAAGGAGCATAAACCGCGATGGATGCCAGCGTTATTTGGCAGGGCAACATGGCCTTTGATGGGATTGCCTACGAACAGCACGTCAAATTAGATGCCGATCCAGCTGTAGGCGGAAACGGCGACGGCTTTAAACCCATGCAGCTCTTTGCGGTGGGGCTAGCGGGCTGCACCGCAATGGATGTGATCTCGATCCTCCGCAAGAAGCGGCAGGACATTACTGCTTTTGAGGTGCGCGTTCATGCCAAGCAAGCCAGCGATCACCCTCACGTCTTCACCCACATTCGGATTGAATACATTCTCACTGGACGCAACCTCAGCGCGGATGCAGTGCAGCGAGCGATTACCCTTTCCGAAACAAAATACTGCCCAGCACAAGCAATGTTAAGGAAAGTTGCCCCGATTGAATGGAGCTACACGATCAACGAAGCCGAGTAGCCTACTGACATGGGCGGCTATCTATTGGCCCCCCAAAGACAATATTCGCTTGGTTGCGGAGTGCACCCTGACAGAAGTGCCAGAAGGCTCCGCCCAAGCGATACAGTTCACCCTCGAAGTAGGCATTCAGATCAGCCGAGAAGTAGTCAATCGCATTGACTGCATAGCCCGGATTGGCGGGCAATTGCGCCGGATTGGTATTGGTGAGCATAGCGGGCGGCACTGGGCGAATCTCGAAATGCAGGTGCGGCGCAGCGGGAAAGCCGGAGTAGCCAAGCAGATCGCCGGGACCAACAAACTGCCCGCGCTGCACAGTCTCGGCAGACGTGTGCCCGTACAGCGCATAAACGCTGCCATAGCGCACGATGATGCTGCGCGGGCCTGCCCCAAACGAAATCCCCTCCACATTCAATCCAGCCCACACCACCACACCGTAAGTCAGAGCCAGCAATGGTGTCCCCACTGCCACCGCGAAATCTATGCCTGAATGTCGTCCCTGTGTCGCAAGATAGTAAAAGCGACCATCGCCCGCTGCCCAACGGGTATAGCCGTAGAACTGTGAGATGCGCGGCTGTCCCGATATGGGCAACACGGTAAAGACCGGTGTACGAGTGCTGAGGGCATCTTCAGGGCTAGGCAGATGCGGCGGCGTAATCGGCGGCGGATCGAAACTGCTCGGCGCAGGCAGCGCACTCAGCCGCTGGATCGCCTCGCCGGGGCGGGCATAGATGGTATCGCCTGCAAACACTTGCAGCGCATACGTCTCGCCGTCAAAGTTGGCAAGATAGATGTCCGAGATGGGCACACCCAGCCGATGGGTTTTGGCGAAACGGCAGAACGGCCCATCTGGCTGATAAAGTGCCCCAGAGACTTTATACGTCTCACGCCACATCGCTTCCGTCACTGGCCCCGGTGGGCTAACACTGAGCAGGCGCATATCGCTGGCATTGGGCATCTCGAAAAACATCGTCTCCAGCGCAAAGACTTGCAAGCCATAGGTGCGCCCCTCGACATTGATCGTATAGCTGACGGATACCGCTGGCCCCCAGCTGCGCTGCACCGCCACCTGATGGGAGAGCCATTCAGGGCGGAAGTTGCTGCCACTAGCGCGGTAGGTGGCCGCCAGCAGATCGCGCCCTAAGCCAGATGGTGGAATCACCCCATCTAGCAGCAGGGCAAGGCTACTTACCTGTGTCCAGTTCGGAATTTGATTGTAGAGCGTATCGCGGGCAAAAGGCTGAAAGCCGTAGCGTCGCCCACCACTGCTCACCTGCTCGGCAGACCGAGCGGACGGCGCAAGCGGCGCCCCCAAGCCATTCACGGCGGCATATTGGTGAAACGCCCAATCGCTACGGAAGCCCTCGCCGCGATGGCGGTACGTCTCCTGCTGCAAGAAGAACCACAGCCGCGTCTGGTCTACAGCTCGTAGAACGCTTGTGGTAGGCTGGATGCGCGTATCGCTAAACGCAGCCGTTTCAAGCAGCACCGGTGGCACGCAGCGGATCGGGTCTGCATAGGTCGGCTCCTCACGGATGCCGCGCAACTCTTCGCCGGGCTGTGCATCGGGATCAAACGGAATGGTCATCTCCGGTTGGGCCGAGATCGTGGGTGGAATGAAGCTAACAATCGGCTCTGGCGCGGCGCGGTCAGGGTGCGCTTCAGGGGTCGACTCCTGCCCCTTACGGCGCAGCAGTTCACGCCCCACCACCACCGCACCACCGGCAAGCGCAGCCAAACCAAAATTTCGCAGACTGGGATTCATGCACGCCTCGCTCCTTCAAGCTCTACGATGACAGATCGGATCGAGATTACTCTGCGCGTTATGGTAGCACACGCAACAAGGTGCGTCAATGTAGGTTAGCCTGCCGCTGAGCCAACTAATACGTAACCTGCACAGGCGTGCCGACGGGGGCCCAATTGTACAGCCATGCCGCCGAATCGAGCGGCAAGTTGATACAGCCGTGCGACATCCGCACCCCCGTCCCGAACATATTGTGCCAATACGTCCCGTGCATGGCCACATCGCCCACGATGTACATAGCATTGGGCACATTAGGCACGTTGTAATATTCGCCTTGCAAGGTTCCACTCATCGTCTGGAGCGGGTTTTTGGCGTACACGCTGAAATTGCCCGTCGGTGTATTAAAGCCATCACGCCCAGTTGAGATCGGTGCACTAAAGACCTGCGCTTCGCCTTCGTAGGCATACAGCCACTGGTGCGAAAGGTTAACGACAATGCGCTTGGCTCCACTCGCATAAACTGGCGCAGGTGGCGGTGCGTACACTGGTTCCGGCTCCGGCGCATACACTGGCTCAAGCACGGCTGCGGCAGGATCGGTGCTGACTTCCGGCGCAAGCTCCGGCACAGCGGCAACAGGTGCATCAGGAGCGGCGAGCAGAGCCGGTACACGAAAGACGGGTGCGCTATAGTTGAGCTTACGCACAACCGGTACGCTATCCACATGCGCGGCAGCCAACGCAGCCGTGTAGCCGCGCAGAGCTGCCAATGCCGTGCCCATCTTCGTCACCCGCATGCTATCGGCACTGCTCCCGAAGGTCGGATGGCGTTCGAGCCGCCCGCGCTCAAAGTATTGCACTTCAATCATCGTGCGGCCGGCATGCTCCCAGAGCGGCTCGCTGATCGGGAAGCCCAGCATCGCCACGCCACCCTGCGCCTGCCAGAAGCTCAGGAACGGCTCGGCGAGGGTATGCCGCGTTTCGGCAAAGAAGATCCGTCCGGGCGGCAGATTGTCGCTTACCCCTGCGGCGAATTGCACCCACAGGCTCGCGGCATAGTCGGCCCCAATGCGCCCCAGCATAATCGGCGTAGCGGGCTGATCGAGATGGGCTTCAAGCCGCCCGCGCTCGAAATACTGCACCGGTCGGCCCTGTTCTTCAAGCACGCCCGTGACTGGCGCACCCAGTATGCCCTCCTCACCGCCCAGCTCGCGCCAATAGCTCAAAAAGCCATAATCATTACTAATGAGCAATCCCGTTTGCGGGTGCTGGTAGGTTTCGCTGGTGGCTTGCAGATAGGTTGGCAGCAACCAACTCCCAACGGCAATCCCCATCAGCATCACCAACACCCCAACATGCCAGCCCCCACGAGGTGTCTGCCTATACATCTGCGCTCCCCTCCATCGCCCACAATGGGCCGCTAGGGCGATTGCGGTTCCGTCGGGTGCAACCGCCGCCTACTCGCATTATACTAGCCGCCTATGGCATGTCAATACGGCTATTGCAAAGCGCGGGCGAATATGGTATGATCTACGCGGTTAAAGGGGCGTAGGCTAACGGCAAACCGCTGGTCTCCAAAACCGGATTTCGGGGTTCGAATCCCCGCGCCCCTGCCACCGATGCTACGCACAGCACAGGTACGAACGTTGCGGAGAGATGGCAGAGTGGTCGAATGCGGTCGTCTTGAAAACGACAGACCCGTGAGGGTCCGTGGGTTCGAATCCCACTCTCTCCTCCACAACTGCCGCAAAGTATGCTATACTTACAAAATATACACCGCACGGGGAGGTCGCATAGAGGCCTAGTGCGGCGGTTTGCTAAACCGCTAGGGTGGTAACGCCCTCGAGGGTTCGAATCCCTCCCTCCCCGCCACTTCCTACCTTGCGTTAGCTTTCCGCCTCGCTCTGTCCATGCCCAATGCCCGCCCCTACCTGCGGCTTGCCAATAATCCAGCCAACTACTCGCGGCTCAGCCCACACCATCAGCAGAAAGCCTAGCACCAGTGCCCCAATCGCCGCCGCACCGATCTTGCCGTGCACCAGATTGGTGACGCTGAGCAAGAGCAGCGTACTCATATACATCGTGGCCGGCAGCCACGCACACAGCGGGCGGGTGAGCGGAGCACGCCGCCAGAAGCCGCCCTGCCAGCGCGTCGGCAGGAAATCGGGGGTAACCGTGCGCGGAACCAGCGCGTAGAAGATTGCCGCAAAGATGGCTCCCAGCACCCACCACGCCACAAAGTTCTCAGCCGGCACGCCATAGAAGGCTGACTCGACGGGCTGCCACACCCAGTAGCCGTGAATATCGGCGGCAACCGGCTCAATCGCCACATCCATCAGCAGGGCCAGCGAGGCCACCCCTAGCACCTTCATGAGCACATGCGCCGAACTAGAGGCGGTGCTGCCCTCGCGGTGGAACAGCCACTCGGTTACGCCGATAGCAGCGGGAATGACGAGTACCCACGCAAACGGCACCGCAAGCGGCACTACGCCCAACAGCTTCAAGCCCAACACATCGGAGTAGCTGTAGCTCCCGAAGGGAAAGCCCGTTGTCACACCGAGATGCTCTACGCCCCACGAGAGGACGAAGATCAGCAACGCGGCAAGCGCACCGCGCCAAGCATAGTTGGCTCCCAGCCAGATCGCTAGCATCGTACCTTGCACGATCAGCATCACGCTGCCCATGCTTGCCCCCCACACCGGCATCAAGTCAAAGATCACCACCAGCAATGACCATGGGAAGAGGTAGACATACACGGCAAACAAGCTCAACAGCACGGGACTCACGCTTGACTGGACAAACCCTACAGGATTAATTGAACGAAACCCTTGCATAACCGCATTCATCTCCTTTGCTTTCACATGCTTTGACCAAACACAGGGTAATTTACATCTACAGCAAAACCAATACGAGAGCCACCGCGCAGAGTTACCGCACACAGCGAGCGCAGACAGCACGCCAGCCAGTGCCAGCACACAGTCCACTCGCAGCGATCAGCACTGCTCTATCAGGATGTATCTATAGCGCATAGGGGCGATCTACTTTGATCGCGGCAGGATACAGCAGCAATAGCTGCGACATACGAGCCGAGCTACCGTCGTGGGAGCATCGCGAGAGGAACAACAAGGGGTCGCCCGCAAGCGTGCCAAGCTGACCCCCAAAGGCATCTCGCTTACGCCCCATCGGGGGACTTGGGGCGCGTTGGGGGCTGAGGTTGGGGTTGGGCTTGGGCTTGGGCTGCAACGGGGCTTCTCTGCTGTGCAAGTGCACGCGCATCGCCTTGTTGTAAACCCATATTCAGGAAGGGGCGGATCGTATCCACTGGCAATGGGAAGATGATCGTGCTGTTCTTCTCCACTGAAATCTCGACCAGCGTTTGCAGGTAGCGCAATTGCAGTGAAGTCGGTTCACTGGCAATCACGTGCGCTGCCTCTGCGAGCGTGCGCGAGGCTTGCAACTCGCCCTCAGCGTGGATCAACTTGGAGCGTTTCTCGCGCTCAGCTTCGGCTTGCTTCGCCATAGCTCGCTGCATCGCCGCTGGCAGCTCTACGTCCTTGATCTCAACCGTTGTGACTTTGATCCCCCACGGCTCGGTCTGCTCATCAATAATGTGTTGGAGCTTCTGGTTGATCTTCTCGCGCTGCGCGAGCAGATCATCCAACTCGACCTGCCCAACCACGCTGCGGAGGGTGGTCTGGGCAATCTGCATCGTTGCGCGGATGAAATCCATCACCTTCGTGACGGCGGCATTGGGATCAATCACTTGGAAATACAGCACCGCATTGACTTTCATCGTCACGTTATCGAGCGTAATCACTTCCTGTACGGGAATGTCCATCGTGATTGTCCGCATATCAACCCGTACCATCCGCTCCAGCACCGGTACGACGAAAAACAAGCCGGGCCCACGTGCGCCCATCAAACGCCCAAGTCGGAAGATCACGCCGCGCTCATACTCCGGCACAATCTTGATCGCCGACAGCACCACCATCAAGGCCAGAAACCCAAGGATGGCAAAACATCCGAAAATGACCAGTTCCATACGCCTGCTTCTCCTTTGCTAATCAGAACTACACTGCTATGCTTGCCTACGTATACTGTTGAGCGGAGCCACACCACTCTCGCGCCTCCACCGGCGTTACGAACCTTCGCGTTCGAGATCGAGGCGAGTGACAAATAAGCGTGTGCCATAGATTGCCCGCACCCGCACCCACTCGCCACGCTCAATCCTGCCCTGCTCACTGACCGCCCGCCACAACGCTCCCTCAACAAACACCATGCCATCCGGATCAAGGGTTTGGCGAACCTCTGCCAGCCGCCCAATCAAGCCTTCCTGCCCAGTCGTCACGGGGCGGTTGCGGCTCCGCATAACTAGCCACACGCCCGCCGCCACAAACGCCCCGATCCCGGCTACGACCAGCATAATCGCCCACAGCGCGACAAATACATTTGGAGCTTGTGTTGTATCTATCAAGGTTAATGCACTCACAATCAGCAAACCTAAGCCAACCACTGTTAGCCCGCCACTCGACGGGGTGTACACATCGGCAATGATGAAGACAAACGCGAAGAACAAGCCCGCCAGACTGAGCAGGCGGATCGGTAGGACAATCAAGCCGAACAATGCCCCAAGCAACATCAGCGCACCAATGCCTGCCGCAATCCCCACCGTCGGCGAAATCAGCTCGACGTAGATTGCAATCCCGCCCATAATTAGTAGCAGAAAGGCAATCGTTGGATCGGCGAGCAGCAGCAAGAGCTGCTCCCATAGGCTCGGCGGGATCGGCTGCGGCGTGCGGCCTAGTGTCTCAAGGATGACCGCCTCACCGCTCGCTAGCGTCACACTGCGCCCCTGTAGCAGCGTCATCAGTTCTGTGCGATCTCGCGCAACCAGATTAATCGCTGGGGGCTGGGTGCTAAAAGCCTGTTCATTGGTGCGGATCACCCCTTCACGCACAGCCTGATCCACCCAATCGGTGGAACGCCCGCGATCCGCATTCCAATCGCGCAACTGATCGGCGACACTCGCCAAGACAAGATCGCGGGTCTGCTCTGTCAGCACCGTATCTACGGTTGCAAGCGGCACAGGCGAGCCGAAGCTAGTATTCGGAGCCATCGCCGCAATATGCGCCGCACTCAACAGAAATGCGCCAGCCGCACCTGAATCAGTGCCACGCGGTGCAACATACACCACCACCGGCACATCGGCATCGGCCAACGCAACCGCCAGAGGACGGATCGCCCGTAGCACTGCGCCCTGCGCCTGTAGCTCAATGATCAAGGCCGTTGCATCACTGGCTTCCGCCAAGCGCAACGCCCGCTGCAGGTAGTCTACGGTCACATCAGTCATGACCCCCTGCGTCTCAACCAGATACACCGCCCCACGCACCTGTGCTTGCACCGGCGTAGCGGCCCGCGTATGCAACAGCAATAATGCCATCGTTGCCAAGATGCTCGCCCACA
>CALCJV010000075.1 GCA_937967405.1 uncultured Chloroflexales bacterium
CCCCATCTGCCGCGAGGAGATGTTCTACAGCGTGCGCCAGCAGCTCAATCACAATCGCTGCCAGATCAGCTTCCAGCACTACACCGCCGCGTGGATCGAACGCGCCGCACAGATTATCTTTCTCAATCATACCTGCTTCAATGGGCTATATCGGCTCAATGCGAAGGGCGATTTCAATGTGCCTTTTGGCAAGTATACCCAGCCGCGTATGTATCACGCCGCCAATCTGCACACGATTGCTAGATTGCTGCAAGATGCGATCATCTTGCAGGGCGATTTTCAGGTGTGTGCACCATACATAGATCGGCAGACGTTTGTTTATTTCGATCCGCCCTATCGCCCGATCAGCCGCACGGCATCATTCACGAGCTACGCCCCAACCCATTTCTGCGATGATGACCAACTCCGCTTAGCCCACTTTTTTCGCCGGATGCACGCACGCGGGGCCCACCTGATGCTGAGCAACTCAGACCCGAAAAACACTGATCCGCACGATACCTTCTTTGATGAACTGTATGCAGGCTTTGTGATGCACCGCGTTCTTGCCGGGCGGGTGATCAACGTCCGTAGTGATCGGCGCGGGCCAATCTCAGAGCTGTTAATTACCAACTATGGCTAAACGTATGCACCTAACGACTCTGCTTGCCCTGCATGCGGGCAAAGTAATTACCAGCCTGAGCCGCACCCTGCGGCTTGGCGGCGGCACGAACCTGCCCGGTACGGTTGCCCGCCGCATTGCCCCCAATGTGCTGCACGAATTGACCCAGACCCTGCCCAGCGGCGTGATCCTACTTTCCGGCACAAATGGCAAAACCACCACTGCACGTATGTTGGCAGGCGTGCTTACCGCCGCTGGGCAACAGGTGCTCCACAATCGGGCGGGCGCGAATCTTGTGACCGGCTTGACCGCCACCATGCTCAATGGCGTGAGTGTGTGGGGGCAGACTCGGGCCGACATCGGGCTATTCGAGACGGATGAAGCGGCCTTCCCGCAGGCCTTGGCCGAGACACGGCCTCGCCTTGTGCTGATCCATAATCTGTTCCGCGATCAACTCGACCGCTACGGCGAGATTGACACTGTGGCGAGCAAGTGGCGCACCGCTCTTGCCACCCTGCCGCCCACGGCAACCGTGCTGCTGAATGCTGATGATCCGGCCGTAGCGTATCTTGGTACAGGCTTAGCGGCGCAGGTCTACTACTATGGCATGCACGATGCCCGCCACGCAAGTGGTTCTGCCGCGCACATTGCCGATTCACAATTCTGCCAACGCTGTGGCACGCGCCTCACCTATACGCTCGCCTTCTATGCCCACATCGGGCACTATGCCTGCCCGCAGTGTGGGCTAGCCCGCCCACAGCCACATGTTGTGTTACAGCGGCTCGATCTGCATGGCACACACGGCAGCCGCCTGTTGCTCACCTATCCGGGCGGGGCAATGGAGCTAGAGCTACCCCTGCCGGGCCTATACAATGCGCTGAATGCGCTCGCAGCTACTGCTGCCGGCTTGCGTTTGGGGGTTGCCCCCGCAACGATCCGCACCGCACTGGAGCAGTTCAGTGCAGCCTTTGGACGGATCGAACGGGTTGTTACCCCATCCGGCGCACCGATGCTGATCGCCCTGATCAAAAATCCGGTGGGTGCGAGTGAGACCATCCGTATGCTGACGGGCGATGCCGCCCAGCCGTTATACATCCTGATTGCGATTAATGATCGGCTGGCCGATGGAACGGATGTATCGTGGTTGTGGGATGCCGATTTCGAGCCGCTTGCAGGGCGAGTAGCGCGGGCCGTGGTGAGCGGAACCCGCGCCACCGATATGGCGGTGCGCCTGAAATACGCGGGTGTGCCTCCAGCCCACATCCATGTTGCTGAAGAGCTACCCGACGCACTGAATGCCGCCCTCGCACAGTTACCATCGGGGGCATCACTGGCGATCCTGCCAACCTACACGGCGATGCTTGAGCTACGGGCAGAACTGGCGCGGCGCGGCTGGGTGCGCCCCTTTTGGGAAGCCTAGCCAGTTCATTGTATTGACTCTCCCCGTAATCTTTGTACAATGGAAATAACTGGTCTACGGGGACAGCCCCCGCAAACCCACACAAGCCCGCACAGCAACGGCCGCAGGAGTAACGCACATGGTTATTATGGAAGAACGCAAAGAAGGCGGACGCAGTGTCACCTACATTGCGATTGAGACAGGCAACCACCGCCTGAGTGTGGTCGTTGCTGAGGGGGAGGATACGGTTAGTATTGGCAAGCCTATCGAGGATGGCGTGCAGACGTTCAGCTTACCGCTGGAGCTGGTGCTCGAATTAGCCGAAGTGTTGCGGGCCGTAGGCAAAGCGAGTGCAGTGGAATGAGGCTGCTTAGTGCTGATCGGCTTGAATCTGCTGGGCTACTGCTCGCCCTGATAGCAACACCAACGGAATCCCGCCGCCGGGGTGCGTGCCGCCTCCGGTAAAGTATAGCCCGTGGGCTTCGCGGGCCCGCAAGGGCGGGCGGGCAAATGCGGCAAACGGCTCATTCGAAGCAGAGCCGTAAATCGCCCCCCCCGCCGCGTGGAACCACTGCTCGAAGTCGTAGGGCGTGATAATCCGCTCATACACAAGATGTTCACTTAGGTGCGTGAGACCCATCCGTTCGAGGCGGTGCAGCACAATATTGCGGTAGCCGTGGGCCTCTCGGCTCCAATCCACGCGCCCATTTGCGGCAGGCGCATTCACCAGCACAAACAAATTCATATGGCCATCGGGGGCATGCTCAGCATCGGTCACGCACGAGGCATTGATATAGATTGTTGGATCGGCGGGGGGCACATGCTGCTCAAAGATCGCCGCAAATTCACGCGGGTAGTCGTGGCTGAAGAAGATGTTGTGGTGGGCTAGCTGCGGATAGTACCGGGCCACCCCCAAAAGCAACACGTAACCACTGCACGAGGCTTCCTGCTGCGACAAGCGTTGGGCGGTGCGGCGGATCGCGGGCTGGGCGGGCAGCAGCTGCGTGTAGGCGTAGCGCGGATCGGCATTGATGACGACCTGTGCCGCTGCTTGCTCAGTGCCATCGGCAAGGCGCACGCCACGCACTTGCCGCCCATGCGGATCGAGCAGCACCTGTTGCACCGCACAGTTGGTGTGCACGGTAACACCCACCTCCTCAGCGAGGCGCAGCAGGGCCCGCGCCAACTGATACATGCCCCCGCGCACATACCAGCCGCCCTCCGCAAGCTCGATGTAGGCGATCACATTGAATGTCGCAGGCGTGCGATAGGGTGAGGACCCATTGTAGGTGGCGTAGCGGTTGAACACTTGGCGCAGGTAGGGGCTACGGAAGAAATCACGCACCGCACTATCCATGGTGCGGAGGGCATCAATGCGCGGCCCGTTGCGGAGCATCTGCGGTGAAAACAGCTCTTGCACACCGCTAAAGGGGTGCCGCAAGAACCGATCTGCAATGAGGCTGTAGATTTGGCTGCTATAGGCTAAAAACCGAAATAGCCCATGCACATCAGCTGGCTCCAGTGCTTCAATCGCGGGGATCAAGCGCGGCAGCTGCTGCCACGCATCGAACTGCGTACCATCAAGCCAACGGTAGCGGCAGATCGGATCAACGGGCACGAGTTCAAGGTAATCGTGTAGATTGCGTCCGGCAGCTGCAAACAGATCGGACAAGACCCACGGCATTGTTAGCAGTGAAGGGCCGGTATCGAAGGTGTAGCCCTGTGCAGTGTGCAGATTGAGCTTGCCCCCGACCCGCTCGTTCTTCTCGTACAGGTAGACCTTGTGACCCTGTAGCGCAAGGTGAATCGCCGCCGACAAACCGCCTAGCCCGCCCCCCACCACAACGGTGGGGAGCAGGGGCGAGCGGCGTGGCGCACTCGTCAGGTGGGGCGTGGGCATATGGTCCCGTGAGTTTCTAGCGGCGCGGGCGGCCCACGTCGAAGCCGAAGATGCTCGGCGGCAGTTTGTGTCCGTGCGCCTCTAGTTTGGTGGTGAATTTGGGGCGCACGCCTGTCGGCTTGAGTTCCGCAATCAGCTTGCCTTCGCTGGTTTTGCCCTTAATCTCTAGCTTGAAAATCTCCTGCAACACCACTGTGTTGCCTTCCATACCTTGCACTTCGGTGATGCTCGAAATTTTGCGCTGGCCATCTTCGAGGCGGGTTTGTTGCACAATTAAATCTACGGCCGAAGCAATCTGAGCGCGGATCACGTCGAGCGGCAAATCCATGCCCGACATCATCGCCATCGTTTCCATACGAGCCACCGCATCGCGGGGCGTATTGGCGTGCAAGGTGGTCAGGGAGCCATCGTGGCCCGTATTCATGGCTTGCAACATGTCGAGCGTCTCACCGCCCCGACACTCCCCAATCACGATCCGTTCGGGGCGCATACGCAGCGAGTTGATCACTAGATCGCGGATGGATACCCGCCCGGAGCCATCAATATCGGCTGGTTTAGCTTCGAGCCGAACCACATGCGGCTTGGCTAGTTGGAGTTCGGCACTGTCCTCAATGGTGACGATCCGATCTCCATCGGGGATGAAATTGGAGAGTACATTGAGCAGGGTCGTTTTGCCGGAGCCAGTCCCGCCCGCCACAACGATGTTAAGTTTACTTTCGACACACGCCCGCAGGAACTCGGCCATCTCTTCGGTCATTGAGCCAAACTTGATCAAGTCTTTGTAAGTCAGCTTGTTCTTGCTAAACTTACGAATGGTGATCGTAGGCCCATCAATTGCACAGGGCGGGATAATCGCATTCACACGGCTGCCATCGGGGAGCCGTGCATCTACCATCGGCCACTTGCGATCCACGCGCCGCCCCAGTGGGCGAATGATGCGGTCAATGATCTTGAGCACATGCTCGTCGCTGGCGAAGGTTACATCACTGAGGCGCACCTTGCCCTTCTGTTCGATGTAGATTTGGTTGGGGCCATTCACCATCACTTCCGAAATCTCAGGATTATCAAGCAGCTGCTGCATTGGGCCAAAGCCCATCAACTCATCCTTGACCATCTTGAAGAGCAGTTCGACATTCTCGTTCGAGAGGGTCACATTCGCTTGGCGATAGAAGTGACTGAAGCGTTCTTGGAGCATCTTGTCGGTTTCCGGCGAGGGCTTCAGTTCAGATTGTGCGCCAAGCGAGGCTTGAATCCGATCCACAATCGAGAGCGAAAGTTCTAGCATCTTACGTCGTGTCTGGGCTTCTGTCTCCACCTCAACGGTAGGGGCCGACGCGGCTTTCTCTTGGGTTGCTGGGGAGAGTGGCGGCAATCCAGTGGAAGGCACAGCAGCGGACTTCTTCGGAGAAGGTGCAGCAGCTGCGGCAACAGGTTGCACTGGCGCGTTAGCTGCTGGTGGGCTAGCTGCTGGTGGGCTAGCCGCCGGTGGGGTATTGGGCTGGGGAGTTTCTTGGGGGGTAGGTTTTCCCAAACGCTTGAGCATACAGTTCTCCTCTATTCGCTGCTAGGCGAGTTTCACAAAGTAGGCTTCACAGGCGCGATCTATCAGATCGCGGCTCATATCTGGCGGGATACCCCGATACTTGGCCTCGTCCAGAATCTGGTCGCACAGGTCACGTGGGTGGCAGGAACGCAGGTCGCGTCCAGTTTTCATATAGTGTTCTTGGATGAGGTAGCGTAGCCCATCATCGCTGTAGGGAATCTGCTTCGCCGCAGCGACGCGCTTGAAAATTTCGCGGAACTCATTGGGCGACGGATTGGTGATTTCAATCTTGTGCCGGATGCGGCGCAGGAAGGCATCATCCACCAGATCACGTGGCGACAGGTTGGTTGAGAAGACGATCAGCACATCGAAGGGAATGGCAATCTTCTTGCCCGTCTGAAGTGCAAGGTAGTCTACCCGCTTTTCCAGTGGCACGATCCAGCGATTGAGCAAATCCTGCGGGCGGCATTGCTGGCGGCCAAAGTCATCAATCAAGAATAGCCCGCCGTTGGCTTTCATCTGAAGGGGAGCTTCGTAGACTTTGGTGATCGGATCGAAGATTAGTTCCAGTTGGGAAAGGATCAATTCGCCCCCAACAACCACCTGCGGGCGTTTGCACGGAACCCAGCGTGCATCAGGAATGATGCTAGGGGGAGCTTCGAGGCGGTAATCTTCGGGCGAATACACATCAAAGGTTTGCAAAGGGCGATGATTGAGCGGATCGTAGACTTTGAGGATTTGCCCATCTATTTCGATTGCATACGGTACATAGACAAAGCCGCCCATGAGATTGGCAATGCCTTCGGCGATGGTGGTTTTGCCGTTGCCGGGCGGCCCGTAGAGGAACAGCGAACGAGCCGAGTTGGCGGCGGGGCCAATCTTATCTAGCATGCGCTCGCTGATTACAATGTTCTGGAAGGCTTGTTTGAGGGCCGGCCGATCTACCACAATTTCGCTCACGCTCTGGTCGCGTACCATTTGGACGTACTCATCCAAGGGCACAGGCGCAGGCCCCGCATACTGCGAACGATCCAGCACTTCATGGACTTTCAGCCGCCCACGCGCCGTAATGGTGTATTGGAAGGCGCGTTCGCTAAAGCCCCCTTCGACCCCGATGATGTCCACAAACTCTTCGAGTTTGAGGAACTCGAGCACACGATCAATGACATTTAGGAAGGGGAGTTTGGCGAGTTCTTCGAGCTTCTGGCCCGTGACGTTGCCGTGAAAGTAGATCATTTTGAGAATTAGCTCTGCGAGCAAGCCCATGCTTAAGCCCGTCTGTTCAAGGCTATCGGGCTGGCGCGGGGTTAGCTTGGAGGTGGTGATGCTATCGGCCACAGTACTCTCAGCAGCCGCTTTCGCTACTGGAGCTGGACGAAACGTATTAAGGCGTGGGTTCATGGCGTAGCACTCCCTGAACACAAGATCAAACCAAGTGCAGTTTACTCTTCTACAGTATACCGTTCTGAGGGGGAAAGTGCAAGGTGGCTCAGGGGCGGCGTTGCTTAGGCTGGCGGTGAAACCCGCCCGAAGCGGCGTTCGCGCTGGCTATATTCCTGAATTGCCTGCGCGAAGTGGGTTGCCGTGAAATCGGGCCAATAGATAGGCGTTGTCCAGTATTCGGCATAGGCCGTCTCCCAGATTAGGAAATTGGAGATTCGCATTTCGCCACTGGTACGGATGATCAGGTCAGGATCAGGCATGTGTGCGGTGGAGAGGTGATCGGCGATCAGTTGCTCAGTAACCTGTTCGGGGGCAATCCCCTGTGCCACAATGGCCTGCACCGCTTGCACGAGATCAGCCCGCCCGCCATAGTTAAAGGCAATCGCCAGCGTCAGGCGACGGTTGTCACGGGTAAGCGCAAGGGCGTATTCAATCTTGCGGCGGAGGGCCTCACTAATCCCAGAAAGGCTCCCTAAATGGCGCAAATGGACACCGTTTCGGTGTAGCTCTTGGGTTTCACGATCTATGAACTCGCTGAGAATAACCATCAAGCCTTCAACTTCGAGCGAGGGGCGTTGCCAGTTTTCAGTAGAGAAGGCGAACAGGGTCAAGTAGGGAATGTTCAGTTCAGCACAGGCTTGGACAATCCCGCGAATATTTTCGGTTCCAGCTCGGTGTCCGGCAAGCCGCGGTAGCCCACGCTGCTGGGCCCAACGCCCGTTGCCATCCATAATGATGGCGACATGTTTGGGAAGTTTCAAATCAGGTGTTACGCTACTCATAAGCTCCAGTTATCCACATTGTATACTCCGTAGCCTGCAAGCCCGCCGTATGCCATAAAAGCAGGCAGGGGTGCGAGCACCCCTGATGCGTATTACTCGGTGCAGGTCGGTGCGAATGTGCCTATACTTTCAGCACTTCGGCTTCTTTGGTTGCACCGATCTGATCCAATTCTTCCGTATGGCGATCCGTGATCTGCTGAAGTTTATCTTGAGCGCGGCGCAGTTCATCCTCACCGATCAGCTTCTCATGCTCTAGCTCACGCAGATCATCGAGGGCATCGCGGCGGTGGTTTCGCAGCGAAACCTTAAACTCCTCGACTCGCGCACGCACCTGCTTGAGCAGTTCGCGGCGGCGTTCTTCCGTCAGCGGAGGTAGCCCAAGCCGAATCACTTTGCCATCGTTGCTCGGGTTAATGCCCAACTCCGAGGTTTGGATCGCTCGCTCAATCGCTTTCATCGTGCTTGCATCGTAGGGCTGGATGACGATCAGCCGGCTTTCGGGCACTGAAATCCCCGCCAACTGCTTCAGGGGCATAGTTGTCCCATACACTTCGACGGGCAAGTTATCCACCAGTGCAGTTGAAGCTCGCCCCGTGCGAATGCCCGCCAGATTATGTTGCAGGGCTTCGGTCACTTTCTTCATCTCCTGCTCAGCAGCAGCCAGAATATCTTCCACCATAGGTAGCTTACTCCTCTGCGGTACTCACCAGCGTGCCCAGATGTTCACCAAGCACAATCCGCCGGATGATACCGGATTCCATAGCATTAAAGACAATGATCGGCAGATCATTGTCCATACAGAAGGTGAGCGCAGTGCTGTCCATCACCGTCAGCCCTTTGCTCAACACATCCATATAGGTTAGATGCGTAAAGCGAACTGCATGCGGATCACGCCGCGGGTCTGCCGAGTAGACCCCATCCACCCCGTTTTTCGCCATCAGGATCACTTCGGCGTGGATCTCCGCTGCCCGTAGCGCGGCTGCCGAGTCGGTGGTGAAATAGGGGTTGCCCGTGCCGCCCGCCAAAATAATCACGCGCCCCTTTTCGAGATGCCGGATCGCTCGCCGCCGGATGTATGGCTCTGCAAGCTCGTCCATCCGGAGTGCCGTCATCGCACGGGTATAAATGCCGCGCCGTTCGAGCGCATCTTGAATCGCCAGCGCATTGATAATTGTGGCAAGCATGCCCATATAGTGGGCTTGGGCTGCATCCATGCCACGATCAATCGCTTTGTTGCCGCGCCAGATGTTGCCACCACCGATAACGACCGCAACTTGCACTTGCTGCTCAACTATCTCGCCGATGTCACGTGCTAAAAGATCGAGGCGAGCGGGATCAATGTTCTCATCCGCACCCGTGAGCGACTCGCCACTGAATTTAATCAGGATGCGCCGATACTTTGGTGTTTGCATACGCGGTGTCGCTTACAAACCCACTTCATAACGTGCGAAGCGTCGAATGACAATATTCTCACCGAGCCGTGCAATTCCATCCTTGATCTTATCCTCAATCGTACTCGATGCATCCTTCACGAAGGGCTGGGCCATCAACACATGCTGTTCATAGAACTTCTGCGGCGACAAGCCGCTCGCAGCAATATCGGCTTCGGGCACGTCAGCAACAGTCAGGTAACGCGGATTGACCGCTGCAATATGCAGTGCAAGGTCCCGAGTTAGAGCGATAAAATCCTCCGTGCGGGCCACAAAATCGGTCTCACAATTAACTTCAACCATCGCCGCGAGGCGTGCGCCGGGGTGCACATAGATTTCAATGCGCCCATCCCCAGCAACCCGATCCTGCTTCTTTTCGGCGGCTTCGATCCCCCGCGCCCGCAGCAGCTCAATGGCCTGCTTCATATCACCACCAGTTTGTTCGAGAATATCCTTGCACTCTTTGATGCCCGCTCCCGTGCGTTGGCGCAGTTCTTTTACAAGTTCGGCTGAGACTGCCACAGATTGTGCTCCTTATATTCTGAGTAGAACAGTTTGTCCGTTATTGTGTCAGCGTGTCGCTCACTTAAACAACCCAGACCCACGGGGCAGATCACTGATTGTCTGGGTGGGCACATGGAACCATAGCTCATCGGGTGGAGTCGTTTACACGGTAGCGTCAACGTGTGCCTTTCACCTCCACGCGGCGGTTCTCCTCAACATAGTTTGACTCACGGCGGTGCATGCCCTCAATTGCCGCATCAGCAATCTTGCTGGTCACCAAACGGATGCTGCGGATCGCATCATCGTTGCATGGAATAACGTAGTCAATTTCATCTGGGTTGCAGTTGGTGTCTACCATCGCAACAATCGGAATATTCATGCGGATCGCCTCTTTGACAGCAATCTCTTCCTCATGCGGATCCACGATAAACAGTGCGCCGGGCAAGCGATCCATCTTTTTAATCCCACCGAAGACTTGGTTCAGCTTGAGAATTTCTTCTTCGCGCTTCAGGCCTTCGGCTTTGGTCAGGCGCGTAAAGTCACCGCGCTCAAATTGGGCTTCCAGTTCTGCCAGATACTTCAGGCGGCTCCGAATCGTCACAAAGTTGGTGAGCGTGCCACCAAGCCAGCGATGGGTAATAGACAGCTGTTCACTGCGAGCAGCTTCTTCCGTAATCACTTCCTGCGCCTGTTTCTTCGTGCCCACAAAGAGCACTTTACCACCACTTGCTGTCAAATCAGCAATGAAATGGTAGGCATCGGTCAAGCCGCGCACGGTCTTTTGCAGATCAATGATATGGATACCGTTGCGGGCAGTAAAGATGTATGGGCGCATTTTCGGGTTCCAGCGTTTAGTCTGGTGACCAAAATGTGCACCTGATTCGAGCAGTGCCCGAATTGAAACAATGCGCGGTGCGACTTGAGTCATTGGGTGTGTCACTCCTGTTCTTATGTTATTGCATACGCAATCCGCCACCTGCGTCAGCTCAGCGTGCAACTAGCTTGATGCTAGCAGCCTGCACCCTAATCGGCAGGTGTGTGTATTTGGGTTCTTCCCATCGCCCTAGTATAGCATAGCTTGCAGCGTCCGGCAATGGGTTAGGTCATCCAATTCATCTCCATCGTGCAATCACCGCCGCCGATCAGCAGCCGTTTGTGCTACAATATAAAGTAATAAGCTATTTGACCGGAGCAGGAGCTGAGTGCAGGAGCACGGATGAAAACCGATCTTTTTCTCAAACGGCTGGCACTGCTGCGCGGATATGACCTGTTGGATATGCTCGACTTGCCGATTGCCCAAATCCTTGATACGAGTGTACGCACGTTGCCCACCCAAACGAAAGCCCTTGATCTCGTCTTTCGCCTAAGCAGTCCACAGGGGCAGGAGTATCTGGTGATCATCGAGTGGCAAGGTTACCCAGATGCCGCGATCCTCTGGCGCGTGGTGACATACATTGGCTTAGTCGGGCAAGAGGAACCCCATCTGCCGATCATCGGGGTAGTCGTCTATTTGAAGGCAAGCGATGATCGTGGCGATGCGCTGACAATGATTATAGATGATGTGGTGCAGCAGCACTGGCCCCTGCGCTGCATCCGGCTGTGGGAGCTAGATGCACACGCGGCGGTGATGAGCGGCAATCTCGCGTTGGCGATCCTCAGCCCACTGATGCGTGGCGCAGATGCAGAGTTGGTGACACAGGCGGCGCAGCGAGTGCTGACTGAAGCCCCCGCGCCACAGCAAAGCGACTTACTAAACATCTTAGGCACGTTTGCTGCGCCCGTGATGGAACCGGCACGGTTTGTGGAGGTGGTGACAAAGGAGTATCTCATGAGTTCAGAACTGTTTGACTATCTCTCGCAAGAATTGGTGTTACAAACACGTAAGGAGGTAGAGGCGGAACAGGCAGCGAAGTGGCAGGCTCGCCTTGCTGAGCAGGAAGCAGCCCTGCGGGCCGAGCGTGATGCCCGTGAAGCGGCCCTGCGAGCCGAGCGTGATGCCCGTGAAGCGGCCCTGCGGGCCGAGCGGGAGACACTCACAAGCCTGATCGCAGTGCGTTTTCCCGACGTGCCGCCAACGTTTGCGGGATTGATTAGGGCGATCACTGACCCAGCAGCGTTGCGGACGATCCGGCTCGGCGTGCTAGAAGTACCCGATCTGGCTACGTTAGAACTGCAATTGCAAGAGGCAGCACCAGCGGCGGAGTGATTATCGTATTGGCAGGCTTGGGCAACCCTGATGGTCAGATCGCCGGTCAGGATAATGGTTCGGTCAACGTGCTCACACAGGGCAACCGCCCTGCGTGAGCTGCTCTGCTTATTTTACTGCCCAACAAACAACAAACTAACTCCTGTCTTTATGAATTGGCTGGGCGTGTGCCAAGGGTGATTGGCAGATCGAAGGTACGCCCATCACGTAGCACCGTGAGCGTGATCTGATCACCGGGCGCATACTGGATCAACTCTAATCGCAGCGAGTTGTACCGCGAAAAGTTGACCCCATTCGCGGCCACAATGATGTCATTCGGGCGAAGACCGGCAGCAGCGGCGGGCGTTTGGGGCAACACCTCCGTGACGAGTGCGCCCTGCTGGACGGGCAAATTCTGCTCAGCAGCAATCTGCCCATCCAGCATCAGGTAGCTGATCCCCATGTAGGGGTAGCGCACACTGCCTGTAGCAATCAATTGGTTGACCACCGGCTGAAAGACGTTGGTGGGGACGGCAAAGCCTAGCCCTTCCGCTGGAGCCGCCGAGCTGAACGTATCCCCACGCACTACTAGCGTGTTGATACCAATCACCTCGCCCCGTATGTTCAGCAACGGCCCTCCACTGTTGCCACTGTTGATGGCCGCATCCGTCTGGATCAAGCCTTCCATTTGCCCTACGGAACGGTTCAACGCACTGATGATTCCCGCCGTCACCGTGTTGCGAAAATTTCCCAACGGGCTACCAATCGCAATCACCGTGTCACCGGGACGCATGCTCTGGATGTCGCCAATCCGCGCAACCGCAGGCACGGCTCCACTCACCCGAATCACGGCAATGTCGGCCAGTGGGTCACTCCCGACAAGTTGAGCTTCAGCGCGGCTCCCATCAGCATAAATCACAGCAAGCTGATTGGCCCCTTCAACCACATGATGATTCGTAATGATGAAGCCATCGGCACTCACCACTACACCACTCCCGCTACCACCGCCACTGCTCCCCCGATTGACAACTGTGACTACCGCTGGCGCAACTTGCTCGACTACATCTGCCAAACTCATGGGCTGCGCCTGCGCTTGCGGTGCAGTCGGCGGCTGCGGCTGGGCGGGCGATCCCACCCCTAGTCTATCCGGCTGCTCACTGGTGGCGATGAGCGGGGTTGCTGCTTCAAGCGTAGTCACGGGAGCTGCAACCGGTGTAGCAGCAGGCGTTGCCAGCAATCCGTAGGCCACCCCCCCCCCAATAATAATTCCTACTAATAGGGTAAACCCAATCACACCCACCATCAATAACATCATCAACACTTTTCGCATTGTACTGTTCTCCCCTGTATAGTATCGTGCTTTCGTGCAGTTCTGACGTGTCGTACCGTGCAGATGTTGCACCTTTTTCGCCTTGGCCTACGTCATAAGTATGTGTGGCAAAGCTAAAGCTGAGTTGAAACCGAGCTAAGAGCTTGATGAAGAAAACCAAACATCTATTGGTAAAGGGCCTATGAACCAACCATCGCAACAACCACAATCAGATTATCCTCCGCACATGTCTACGATTAGCCTTGCTGTCCCGCTTAATCACTTCCTGCATGGCATGAGCTACCCGTTCCGCACCTTAGGCTTACTGCTCCGCACACCGTCCCTATGGCAATACATCCTTGTGCCCCTGCTGATCAACATTGCGCTAGGCGTGGGCTTATACCTATGGCTGCTCCCAATTGGCATGCGCCGGATCGAGGTTGCACTGGCTGGGCTACCAGCTGCCGCCATATTCATCCCAGTGGCTACGTTTCTCTTTGCGCTGCTCTTCCTCTTGATTGTGGGCATCATCCTGCTCTGGTTTGGCTCGCTGCTTGGCTTGCCGTGGTATCTGCGCCTGTCGCGCAAACTCGAAGCCCTGCGTGGTGCTGCCATTCCAGCGCAACCCTTTGATCTGTCTGGCGCACTCCAAGATATTGTCCACGCACTTGGCTACGAACTCCGCAAGCTGCTCGTGTTGATCGGGCTAGGCGTGCCCCTCTTCCTGCTCAACTTTGTGCCCGGTATCGGCACGCTTATCGCCACCGCTGGCGGGCTATGCTTGATGGCTCTCATCGCTTGCCTCGACTTCTTCGATCCCGTGCTGTCGCGCTACCGCCTGCGCTTCCGTGAGAAGGTGCGCCTTGTTGGGGCACTCATGCCAGCCAGTGGTGGCTTTGCCCTGATCAGTGCGCTGATGGTCTTTATCCCGCTGCTCAATCTTTTCTCAATCCCTTTGGGGATTGCATCTGGGACACTGCTGCTCACCGATTATCACTGGCAACGCTATCTGCGGCGGTAGTGGGGTGACCAACAGTCCACCTGACAACGACCTTATAAATAAATGACAAAATCCTGATCATGCGATATGATGATGCAGGTAACAGAAAAAATTGGCAATCAGCACCCAACTAAAATGAACGTTGCTTGATCCACGAAGACGTTTTGTGTTGCAAAAACAACAAGGATCTCTACGCATGGCACGAACTATCCGCTTGTTGCTCCGTAGTTCCACACGATGGTGCTGGATCACCCTGATCCTCAACCTCATGCTTTGGAGTATTCGCCCCACCCTTGCCACTGCCCAACCTGTGCCACCAGCCCTACTCCAAGCGACACTTCCGCGCCTCTCCGACTCGAATCCGTATAACCTCGTCGCACTCGGCGGGCTAATCTACTTCACCGCCTCAGACCTGCAGCACGGCCTAGAGCTGTGGCGCACCGATGGCACGGAAGCAGGCACACGCATCGTGCGCGATATTCAAGCAGGGGTGCGTGGGTCGGGTATTTGGCAGCTTATGTCCTACAACAACCAACTGGTGTTTGTTGCCGATGATGGGCGCAGTGGGCGCGAATTATGGATCAGTGATGGAACCGAGCACGGGACACGTATGCTTGCCGACATACATGCCGGCGCAGGCAGTTCACATCCGCTTGGTCTGATCGAAATGGGCGGCAAGCTCTACTTCAGTGCCGATGATGGGCAGTACGGGCGCGAGCTGTGGGTGACCGATGGTACGGAACGCGGGACCCGTATGGTGCGGGATCTTGCGCTTGGCAGCCGCAGCAGCGATCCGCAAGAATTGGTAGCCGCAGGCGATACGCTCTATTTTGTTGCCGATGATGGCACACGCGGGGTAGAGCTGTGGCGCAGCGATGGCTCCGAACGCGGTACGCGCATGGTGCGCGACCTTGCGCCCGGCAGGGCCAGCTCCATGCCCGCTGCGCTAACTGTCATGGGCGATGGCCTGTACTTCGTAGCCAACGACGGCGTGGCGGGCTACGAGCTGTGGCGCAGTGACGGCACGGAAGCCGGCACGTATCTGGTGCGTGATCTTGCTACGGGTATCTTTGGCTCCTCGCCCATGCAGCTCACGCCCGTCGGAGACACCCTGTTTTTTGTAGCAAATGATGGCCTCGTCGGGGCGGAGTTGTGGCGCAGCGATGGTACCGAGTTGGGTACGTATCTGGTGCGCGACATCTATCCGGGTGCAGTGAGTTCGGGGGTGTGGTATCTCACGGCAGTGGGAGATGCCCTCGTTTTCACTGCATCGGATGGGGTGTATGGCTACGAGTTGTGGCGTAGTGATGGCACTGCGACTGGCACGCAACTGATCCACGATATTCACGCCGGTGCCGCAGATGCATTCCCCTCGTTCTTCGCGCCGCAGTTCACACTAGGGCAAGCAGTACTCTATTTTGTTGCCGACGATGGGCACAATGGGCGCGAGCTGTGGCGCACTGACGGCACGGCAACTGGCACAGCCCTTGTCCACGCCATCCGAGCGGGGCGTGAAGGCTCTGCTCCCGATGCCTTATTTGAAATGAATGGAGTCCTGTACTTTGCGGCCGATGATGGGCACAACGGCCGCGAACTCTGGCGCACCGATGGGAGTTCGGCGACAACACGCATGGTGCGCGATATTAACCCGCAACCAGTGCCACCGAATACGTCAGCTGGGCCAACTATGCCACTCACCCCCACCACCCGCTAGCGCACCGCTTACACCTTGACGAGCTGCGGTGCATACTGCGTGCGCGGATGATAGATGCCCCGCAACGTAACGACAAATGCCTCGCGGATCAGGATCAGTTCGTGCAGGGTGAGCGGCGTGTCATTCAACTGTCCGGTGCGGAGCCGATCCTCAATGATGCTCGCCACCATCTCTTCCAGCGTCTGCTGCCCGTTGGCTCCGCCGCTATGGGCTACAAGCATACCGTGCTGGGCTTTGGAGCGGATCGTGGCTTCCACCGAATCGGCGAGCATCAAGATGCCTTGTTCACGCGTAAATGGGATTGGCCCCGGATAGCGGAAATCCTCAATATTGACTTCATCTGCTTGGCGGAGAGCCATCTGGTAAAAATGGGCAACAATGTGTGTGCCGTGATGGGTGGCAATGAAATCAATAATCATCTGTGGCAACCCAGCTGCACGTGCCATTTTCACGCCTTCGCGCACATGGTCAATGATGATCCCCGCGCTGGTCTGCGGGTCAAGATCATTGTGAACATTCTCGCGTCCAGTCTGGTTATCGGTGAAGAAGTAGGGGCGGATCGTTTTGCCAATATCGTGATAGTAGGCGGCTACACGCAACAGCAACGCATCCGCACCGACGGCTTCGGCCGCGGCTTCAGCCAAATTGCCGACTGAGACGCTATGATAGTAGGTGCCGGGAGCTTCACGCATCAGCTTGCGGAGCAATGGACGTGACGGATGGGCCAGTTCCATCAACTGCGGCGCGGTAACAATGCCCGCCAGCGAGGCCACGAGATAGGCGATCCCCCACGCAATCACGGCCGCAAGTACCCCATTCAAGAGACAGATGCCCGCAATGTACACTAACTCAAGTGACTGCAAGGGCATGTTCATGATCAAGATGTGGGCAATCTGGCTGAGGAAGATGGCCAGCGCAATACCACAGCCCGCCAGTAGCAGCGGAACGAGCCGCTCCCGATTGCGGGCAAGCAGAATCCCAGCTAGGCTTGCTAGCATCACCATAATTGTAGTCATCAGTTGGTGCTCAACATACAGCAAGCCTGCCATCACACTGAGGATCACCGTTGTCAACAACGCAATCCGGCGATCAAAGACGATCAGGCAGGCCAACACCGGTGCAGCAAAGGGGATCGCGTAGGGCAACATATTCCAGCCAGAGATCATTAGGCGGAAGCTAAACACCGCACTAATAATCACCCCCACGACGACGAAAAGTTGGCGCGGGTGGCGATAGAGCCGGATTGGGCTGTAGCTGAGGTAGCTCACCGTCGCCGTGCTGAGCATTGCCGCCAGTAGCCCCAAGCCCAGTGTGCGTTGCAGTGTGTTGGGTTCGGGCAGGCTGCCCGTCTGTTCGAGCATCTCCATAATCTGCGGCGTGACGATCTCACCCACGCGCACGATATTCTGCCCGGCCTGCACCGTCACCACGACTGGCTCAACATTGGTGCGGGCTTCCTCTTTTGCGAGTGCAGTCGCTTCTTCGTTCAACACGTGATTGATCCGCAGGAACGCCCCAACGAACGTCAGCACCAGATCGCGCTGCACTTGCGGCAAGTCGCTACTCCACTCCGGCAAGCGCACTTCCAGCAACTCTTGCAACGCAAGGGCATCAATCTGGCCGCGATACTCGGCTAGTGCTCGCCCATATAGGCTGATAGATTGGCGTTCCACGCTAGCCCATGCATTAGAGTCAAGGCTCAGGATGGCTTCCGCCAGCGTATCCGAAATCACCAGCGAAGATGCCGGCAACGTCACCAGCCGTTCGCGTTTATCCATCCGGTTCAGCGAGGGGTCGTTGCGAATATTGCCCACCGTTCG
>CALCJV010000076.1 GCA_937967405.1 uncultured Chloroflexales bacterium
CGCCCCTTGTTGCCTTGCGTATCCTGCGTGGTATGTCGCGGGTATTCCCTACCCCCCGACGTATGCGGCGTGGGCACGCTGCCACAACTGCAACTCGTGGATCAATTCGTGCAGAGTGCGTTCGGCTTCGCGGCGGGTGCGGGCAAACCCCACCAAATCATCATCTAGATACATCGCATATTCGCCTACGGTTGCATCATAACGGATTGTTGTGCGGTAGCTTTGATAGTGCATCACTGTCCCTCTTCCTCGTGATCATGCAGCGTGCGTGGGCCTAGCGGTTGTTCAGCCTGCATATATCGCTCGTGTGTTCTGTTTCTAGTATAGCACACCTGTACGATATTGACAAGAGCTTTTTGACAGGCAACCTGAGCACGGGTATGATGAAGAGGCAAATCCGCCCGCATCGCGTGGGCAACGCACGGGAGTAGATTGTGCGAAACTGGAAGCTCTGGATCGGGCTGGCAATCAGCCTGTTTTTTCTTGTCATTGCACTCAATGGGCTAGACCTGCAACAGTTCTGGCGCACCCTCCGCGACGCTAACTACTGGTGGCTCGTGCCGAGTGTGGCTGTCTACATGCTCGGTCTGTTTGTCCGTACATGGCGCTGGCGCTATATGCTGCGCCACATTGAGAACTTGACCACCATGCAGTTGTTCCCGATGGTGGTGATCGGCTACATGGGCAACAACATCTACCCGGCGCGGGCGGGCGAGGTGCTGCGGAGCTATGTGCTCCGGCGCAAGTATGGCGTTGCCATGAGTGCGTCACTCGCCACCGTGATCCTCGAACGCCTCTTTGATGGGCTGGTGATGCTGCTGTTTGTGGCGGTGACCTTGCCCTTCGCGCCGCTGCCAGAAACCTACCGCCTGATCGTGCTCGGCTTTAGTGGGCTGTTTGGCTTGGCGTTGCTGCTGTTCTTCCTCATCGCAGGCCGCCCGCAATTCTTGCAGGGGCTGTATCAATGGGGGATCGAGACGTTGCTCCCGCAACGCCTGCGCCCTGCCACCCACACTATGCTCGATAATGCCGTGATCGGCTTGCAATCGCTGCGTAGCCCGCGTGATACGGCGATCATCTTTTTCAGCTCGACGCTGGTCTGGCTGGCTGAGACGACCAAATACTGGTTTGTGATGCACGCCTTTCCGTTCGAGGTGGATTTCTTTGTACTAATGCTTATGACGGCGGTCGTTAATCTTTTTACCACTATCCCCTCTGCGCCCGGCTACGTGGGCACATTCCACGCGCCCGGCATCGCCATTCTGGAACAGTTCGGCGTGCCGCAAGCCCTCGCCACTGGCTACACGGTGGTGTTGCATGCGGCCCTGTGGCTACCAGTCACCCTGCTGGGCGCATACTACATGCTCCGCGAGAGCCTCACGTGGGCCGATATGGATGAAGCCGCCCGCCGCAAAGCCGCTGGCATTGCCAGCGATGATGCGCTGCCGCTCGCCGGTGCGCCGCCCGATCCCGCCTCTGTGCCACTGGCTGCGCCGGAACCCGAACGTGAAGATGTAGGAGTACGCTTGTGAAGATTGCGATTGTCGGAGCCGGAATTGCAGGCTTGACGGCGGCGTGGGAACTCGTGCAAAAGGGGCATACTGTCACGCTGTATGAGGCGGCAAGCTACGCCGGCGGGCTGGCGGCCGGCTTCCGTGACAGCCATTGGGATTGGCATCTCGAACGGTATTACCACCACCTGTTCGAGACCGACACGGCGATCAAGCAATTGGTCGAGCAGATCGGCGCACGCGACAAGCTGTTCTTCACCAGCCCCACCACCGCGCACTACTGGAACGGTGGGCTGTATGGCATAGATAGCCCGACCCGCATCTTGCAGTTTCCGGGCATCCCCTTTATAGATCGCCTACGCTTTGGGCTAGCAGTCGGCTACCTCAAGTATCTCACCAACGACTGGCGCAGCCTCGAACGCACAACGGCAGTGGCATGGGCCCAACGCTGGATCGGCACCCCCGCCTACACCACGATTTTGCAACCGCTGCTCGAAGGCAAGTTTGGGCCTTATACCAGCGAGGTGAATATGGCATGGTTGTGGGCCCGCTTCAAAGCCCGCTCATTCAAGCTCGGCTACTTCAAGGGTGGCTTTCAGGCGTTCATTGATGCGCTAGTGCAGACGCTTCAGCAGCGTGGCGTGCAACTCCGCCTCAGCAGCCCAGTGCGCGGCATGGCGCGGGCAGTCTATCCCGATGCGGGCAACCAGCCAACATGGCTGATCCAATCGGCACACGGCTGCGCGTATTACGACGCGGTGATTGTCACCAGTTCGCCGCACCTGCTGGCCAAGCTCGCGCCGCAACTGCCAGAGGACTACACCGCCCGCCTGCGCCAACTCAAGTCGCTTGGTGCGGTGGTGCTGGTGCTGGCCCTCAAGCGGCCCTTGACCAACAACCTGTATTGGATTCAAGGCATGCGGAAAGAGGAGTTCCCGTTCCTTGCACTGGTTGAGCATACCAACTTTATGCCGCCCGAACACTACGGCGGTGATCATCTGGTATATTGTGGCGACTATCTGCCGCCTGATCACGCCTACTTCCAGTACAGCCTCGAACAACTGCTCGCTGTATTCCTGCCCCACCTGACGACCTTCAACCCCGATTTCACGCCCGCTTGGGTCCGCACCGCGTGGCTAAACCGTGCCCCCTACGCGCAGCCCGTTGTCGGCTTGAACCATAGCCAAGCCATTCCGCCGCTAGCGACCCCGCTGCCGGGCTTGTTCTGGGCGAGCATGAGCCAAGTCTACCCGTGGGATCGCGGCACCAATTTCGCTGTCGAGCTAGGCCAGCAGGTGGCCGCAGAGGCGCACCGCTACGCCCTTGCGGGCTAGGGAACAAGGACAAGGGGGGATGCGGGGGGCATCAGGGCAGATCCGAACGCAACCAACACCGCACCCGAAGAAACCTACGCTACCTGTCCGCTAGCCGCCCTCTCACCCACGCTTAAGCAATTCTTGATAGGATATACAAGACCTATTGACACACGCGGCACAGCCAGAGTACGATAGAGCTGATCCGCAGTCGGATCAGCTCCGACCAACTGGAATGGAATTTGCACGAATATGTCGTTGCGAACACGTCTCACCATCTTTTACACCAGCTTCTTTGCTCTAGCCCTGTTGGTGCTCGGCTTAGGCATTTATATGGCCGTGAAGCAGGAGCTAGAACGCGGCGTAGAGCGCGATCTGCGGGCCGGCACGCGCCAAGTGCTGGAGATTTACCGCAGCCGCCCGCCCGCCAGCAATCTGGAACTGGTACTGCGCGATGGGGTAGTTTCGACGCAGGTGAGCGGCAAACCCGCCGCGACGTTTGCCATCCCCAACTTGCTGGCGCAGGTGTTTGCGCCAAATGGGCAGTTTCTCGGTAGCTCCTTGAATATGCCCACCGCCATCCTGCCGCTCCCGCCTGTCGCACTGGAACTGAAAGCCGGTGAGGAGCTGGACATGATCCAGCAGTTTGGTGGGACTGAAGTGCGTTCGGTGGTTACGCCGCTTGTGTTGGCCAATGAGCAGGTGGTTGGGCTGTTGCAGATTTCGCGTAGCCTCGAAGATATGCACCAAACCCTGCAACAACTGCTGCTGATCCTGCTCGGTGGAGGGGCCATGGCCCTGATCATCACTGCGCTCGGTGTGGCGGGGCTATCACGCACGGCTCTCGCGCCGCTCGATCAGGTCATCAGCACGGCGCAAGGCATTGTGCGGGCCGAAGATTTGGGGCGGCGCGTGCCCGTGCCGGATACGCAGGATGAGATTCACCAACTCACCGTGACGATTAACGATCTGCTGGCTCGGATGGAGCAGCTGTTTACCACCCAGCAACGCCTGATTGCCGATGTATCGCACGAACTGCGAACACCGCTTGCGGCCATGCACGGCAACCTCGAAGTACTCTCACGCGGAGCCGCCAGCAATCCCGAACTGCTCCACGAATCATTGACAGATATGCGCCACGAGACCTCACGCCTGATCCGCCTCGTCAACGACCTGCTGCTGCTCGCGCAGAGTGAAGATCGGGTGGCGATGCGGCACGAGGCCGTTGAGCTGGATACGTTGCTGCTTGAAGTCCATCGGGAGCTACGCAGCCTCGCCAATGGAGTGAACTTGCGGATTGGTGGCGAAGATCAGGCCGTTGTTGAAGGAGATCGGGATCGCCTCAAGCAGGCGTTGCTTAATCTTGGCGTGAATGCGCTCCAACACACCCCGCCGGGGGGCACGGTTGCGCTGAGCCTTGCCCGCCACGATACCAATGCCGTCCTGACGGTTGCCGACACTGGGTGCGGTATTCCTCCGCAAGAACAAGAGCTGATCTTTGAACGCTTCTACCGCGCCGACCGTTCGCGTTCGCGGCACGGCGGCGGGGCCGGCTTGGGCTTGGCGATTGTCAAGCGCATCGTGGATGCCCACGGCGGGCAAGTCAGCGTGCAGAGTGAGGTTGGGGTTGGGAGCATTTTCACCCTCGTGTTGCCGCTAGAATCAGCGAAATTGCCACCCATGCAGGCGGAACAGCCCCTCACCGATTTGAAAGTCAAAGCGAGAGCAGTGTAGCTCAGGCTCCCTAGCCCCCAACACCCGTCCCCTGCGCCAGCTTGCGGCCCTGCTCCGTTAGCCACAGCCGCTCAGCATCGCGCCGCACGATACCATTGCGCTCAGCTCGCTGCAAGACCTGCGCCGCAAAATCCGGCGACCAGCGCAGGTGTCCATGCAGTGCGGCAGGGCTGCATTCTTCAGCTTCATCGCTGCTGCCCGCGTGATTGTGCAGATGCACCACGAGCAGCTGTTGGGCAAAGGCCCAGCGTTGGCGCGTGCGGCGGTGGGCCGTCGCCACAAGACCCCGCTCAGGCGCAAACAGAAACGCCCCCACAAACAGCACGCCCGTCATGGTGGCCATGCTGCCCGCAATCGAAACATCCAGTACCCACGCCAGCCAGTAGCCCGCTAGCGCACTGGCTACGCCGATCAGCATACTTAGCCAGAGCATCGTGCCGAGCCGCTCGGTGAGCAGGTAGGCGGTGGCGGGCGGGGCGATCATCAGCGCAATCACGAGGATGGAGCCAACCGCATCGAAGGCCGCAACGGCCGTCACGGAAACGATGACCATCAGGCTATAGTGCAGCAGTACGGGCAGAAAGCCAAAGGTTGCTGCTAGCGCGGGATCAAACGTTGCCAGCTTCAGCTCCTTGTAAAACAGCCCAATGAAGCCCAGATTGAACAACAGCACGCCGCTCCCGACGAGCAACGCACGGGGGCCGAGATCAATCCCCTGCCACTCCACCCGATCAAACGGCGCGTAGGCCAGCTCACCCAGCAGCACGGCATCCGTATCGAGATGCACATTCCCTGCAAAGCGTGAGATCAGGATCACGGCGATGCTAAACAGCACCGGAAAGACCAAGCCTATCGCCGCATCCTGTTTGACCAGCCGCGTTTGGTTGAGCAGTTCGACAAGGCTCACGGTGAGGACCCCCGTTAGCACTGCGCCGAGAAACAGCAGCGGCGAGCCGAGATCGCGGGTGAGCAAGAAGCCAACCACAATCCCAAACAGCACGGTATGGCTGATCGCATCGCTCATCATGGCCATGCGCCGCAACACCAGAAATACGCCGGGCAACGCACACGCGGCGGCAATCACGGCAGCAATCAGTTGCACCTCTTGTTGCGAAGTCATCGTGATGCCCCTTTCTGTTCTGCAATGCGCGGATCGGGAGGCGCATCGGCGGGCGGCATAACCGGCACGCTAGGCGGCACATCGCCGTGCTGCATGGCCCAGCGCAAGCGGCGGGCATTGCGCTGGCGTTGGAACCAATGCCATACCAGCCCACGCCGGGGGGCAAAGAGCAAGGAGAACAGCACGATACTACTGACACTCAGCACAATCATGGGCCCCGTTGAAAGCCCCCGCGCACTGGCACTCAGCACGGCTCCAACGATCCCCGCAACAGCCCCGAAGAGTCCGGCCAGCAGCAGCATCGTGCCGAGCCGATCTGTCCACTGCCGCGCCGCCACCGCTGGCGCAACCAGCATGGCACTCATCAGCACCACCCCGACCATCTGCAAGCCGACAACCACCGCCACGACGATCAGTGACGTTAGCCCCACATCCAGCAGGCGCACCGGCAGACCGAGTGTGGCGGCGTAATCGGGATCGAAGCTCAGCAGCTTGAACTCCTTCCAGAACAGGGCGACCAGCACAAGCGCAAGCGCACCGATCCCCGCCATCGTCAGTACGTCGCGCTCGACGACGGTGGCGGCTTGCCCAAACAGAAAGCGACTTAGCCCAGCTTGGGCAGCGGTGGGCTGTTTCTGGGCAAAGGCCAACAACACCATGCCAAATCCGAAGAAGACCGACAGCAACAGGCCCAAAACGGTATCCTCTTTGAGGTGCGTATGGCGGGTGATACTCAGCAAGAGGAACGCAGCCAGCCAGCCGGCCGCCGCCGCCCCTAGCAGCAGGATGCCCAGATCGCGGGTCCCAAACAGCAGATAGGCCAACACAATGCCCGGCAGTGCAGCGTGCGACATCGCATCGCCGAGCAGGGCTTGGCGACGCAGCACGGCGTAGCAGCCGAGTACGCCACTGATGACCCCCAACACCGCCGCACCAAGCGCAACCATGCGGATGGTATAATCGCCCCAGCTACTCCATAGGCTCAAGAAAAACTCCAGCATCACATATCCCCTCTAGCGACTCGGCATGGCGGTGGTGCGCCCACCATAGGTGCGGCTCAGGTTGGCTTCGGTGAACACCTCCGCCACAGGGCCATGCGCGATCCGGCGGACATTCAGCAGCGTGACCCAATCGAAGTATTCGGGCACGGTTTGGAGATCGTGATGCACTACCACCACCGTTTTGCCGCGTGCCCGCAGCTCGCGCAGCAGCTCGATGATCGCCCGTTCGGTGACGGCATCCACGCCCTGAAACGGCTCATCCATCAAGTAGATGTCGGCATCCTGCACGAGGGCGCGGGCAAGGAACACGCGCTGCTGCTGCCCCCCCGAAAGCTGGCTGATCTGGCGGGCAGCATACGCCTCCAGCTTGACTTGCTGCAAAGCGGCAAGGGCAAGGTCACGTTCATTGCGGCCCGGTCGCCGGAACCAGCCGAGTGCGCCATAGCGGCCCATCATAACCACATCCAGCACGCTGGTCGGGAAGTCCCAATCCACGCTGCCACGCTGGGGCACATAGCCGACCCGTTGGCGTTGTTGGTGGTAGGGCGCACCGAAGATTGCCACTTGGCCGGCGGCAGGCTTGACCAAGCCCAGCACCGCTTTCATCAGCGTGGTTTTGCCGGCCCCATTCGGCCCCACAATGGCTAGCAGCACCCCTGTCGGCACGTGCAGGTCAATATCCCATAGCACGGGCTGCTCGCGGTAGGCGACGGTCAGATCGCTCACCGCAACCGCGGGCACAGCGGCGGGCAGCGTGGGTGGTGGCACGGGCTGTAGTTGGTGTGATTGGTGTGATTGGTGTGATTGGTGCATCATGTAACGTCTATCCTTCGTTCGTTCCCGGCTCCGTCTAGTTGCCAGCCCGCCGCCCTACGCCCCAAGCGCAGCGACAATCGTATCCATATTATGCCGCATCATGCCGATGTAGGTTTCGGCTCCACTGCTCGGCGCACCCATCGCATCCGAGTAGAGTTCGCCACCGAGTCGTACAGGCTGCCCAGTTGCGTTGTGCACTGCCGCTTGGACGGCTTCAATGGTACGCGGTGAAACGGTCGTCTCAATAAAGATCGCGGGTACATTGCCCTCAATGATGATCTGGGCCAGTTCCTGAATATCCGCCGCCGATGCTTCCGCTTGGGTACTCAAGCCCTGCACCGCCGCAACCTCGAAGCCATACGCCCGCCCGAAATAGCCAAAGGCATCGTGGGCCGTCACGAGCACCCGCCGCTCAGCCGGGATCATCTCAGCTTGGGCCAAGAGGTAGGCGTGCAGCTCATCCAGCTCAGCCGCGTAAGCCATCGCATTGGCCTGATAGGTTGCGGCATTGCTTGGGTCTGCATCCGCTAGGGTTGTAGCAATCACTGCAACCACCTCTTTCCACAGGCGCACATCATTCCACACATGAGGATCATAGGGGAAGCCCGCTTCCGGCTCCCATGATAACAGATTGGCCCGATCAAGCTGATTGCCCAGCAGCACCACCCGCTTGCCTTCGCGGGTCGCTAGCTGCTCAAGGACACGATCCATCCGCGCTTCGAGGTGCAGCCCATTGGCAAAGATCACATCAGCTCGTTCCAACTTCCGCAGATCAGACTCGGTGGGGACATAGGTGTGCGGGTCAATGCCGGGGCCCAGTAACATCACTAGCTCCACCTGCTCACCGGCTACATTCTGCACGGCATCGCCGATCTGCTGCGTCGTCACCAATACCGTCAGCCGTTCGGGGGCGGCGGGGGCAGGGGCTGTGCTACACGCCGCCACCACCACAGTCATCCCAACCAGCATGATCATCCAGCGCACGTGTTGGAGCATCATTCTTCCTTTCGTATCTGCTCGGACAGCCATCGTAGGCAGTCTAGTTAAGTTTAGGGTGAGCAAGAGTATTTTTTAGCTATACCTAAAATAACACAAGAGAAGGCTTTCGTCAAGGGCACACCGGGGCAGGCTGATCGAGAATCAGGCCGGAAGCGTACCACGCAGCGTTGTGCTGAGCCGCCGTATGCCGCGTAGGCTCACCACTGCGCGGTGGGCGTGATGCCCTCAGCACCCTGCGTAGCGAAACATCCACTTGACAGGCGTGATTATAAGGGATAAACTAGCTTTGTAAGTATTTACTAACGGTTCCGATTAGTTTATCAGAAAGAGGGCTGGCAATGTCTGCACCCGAATTACACGCACCGGCAATCCCACTCGCCCGCCTGCACGTTGGGCAAGCAGCAACGATTGTGCGCGTCGGCGGCGAGAAAGCTACCCGCCGACGGCTCCTCGATATGGGCATGACCACCGGCGAAACGATCTGTGTCGCCCGTGTTGCACCGCTCGGTGATCCGATTGAAATCCTCGTGAAAGGCTACTACTTGTCGCTCCGCAAAGCTGAAGCGAACCAGATTGATGTGGTGGTGCAGCCGTGAGCGATATGCACAACACCCCCCAGCCTGTGTCAAGCTCCCCGCTCATCCCGCTCAGCCTCGTTGCGTGTGGGCAGTGGGTATGGGTGCGTGATGTTACGGCAGATGCCAAAAGTAGCCACCGCCTTCATGATCTTGGTATTGTGCGCGGCGCACGCTTGCGGATGGTGCAAGATGATGGGCGGCTCATCCTCGTTGCGGTCGGCGATACCCGCGTCGGCTTGGCGCGGGGCCTCGCCCAGCGCGTGCGGGTTCAACTTGAGGAGGAAAGTGCAGCATGAACCCAACCAACACTGTGGCCCTAGCGGGCAACCCTAACGTTGGCAAGAGTACCATTTTCAATGCCCTGACGGGCGCACATCAGCACGTCGGCAACTGGCCCGGCAAAACGGTTGAGCAAAAGGCGGGCACCCTCAAGCTCGCCGATCAGGTCATCCGCATCGTGGATTTACCGGGCACCTACAGCCTCTCGGCCTATTCGCTTGAAGAACAGATTGCCCGCGACTTCATTGTGCTCGAACGGCCTACACTAGTGATTAATGTGGTAGATGCAACCAATCTTGAGCGCAATCTCTACCTCACGGCCCAGCTGCTCGATACCGGCACACCGCTGATCCTCGCCCTGAATATGCTTGATGTTGCCCGCGAACGCCAGCTTCAGATTGATACGGCCCAGCTTGCACAGGCACTCGGCGGTATTCCCGTGGTTGAATTGGCGGCCCGGCAAGGCACGGGCATCGCCCAATTACGGCAGACCCTCGCTACCACGCTTGCCCAACTGCACCCGCTCGCATTGGCAAGCTAGGAGGCCGTTACTTCTCTACGATAAGGAGCGATTTCGATGACTCTCAATCCGACCCTCAAGTCACGCCTCACACAGCCGTCGCACCCAGCCGCTGTGCCTGCCGCACCAATGGCAAGCACCGCCATGCGTTACGATAGCCCGATTGAGGCAGCGATCACCCAGATCAGCGCAACCCTTGCCGCCCACCCCACGCTTGCCACACAATACCCGCCGCGCTGGCTGGCCATCCAGCTCCTCGAAGGCGACGAAGGGCTAACGACGCTGGTACAGGCGACACCGAACAGCACCGCAATCCTTGAGCAGGTGTCCAATCAACACGCCCACCTTAGCGCACACTACAATGATGATCTCGATGTGGTGCTTGCCGATCAACGCTACCGCTTTGTGCATCAGGTTGTGCAGCACACCCTCACCCGCCCCGCCGCGCCCGCCGCTACCATCTCGGATCGGATTGACCAGATTGTCACCCACAAGTGGCTGGGCATCCCGATCTTCTTGCTGCTGATGTGGGTCGTCTTCAAGCTGACCACCGATGTGTCTGCACCCATGCTCGATTGGGTAGACGGCGTGATGAGTGGGCCGCTCACGGCGTGGAGCATCGCCCTGCTCGGCACACTGGGGCTAGGCGGCACATGGTTCGAGAGCCTTGTGGTAGATGGCGTAATCGCAGGAGTTGGGGGGGTGCTCGTGTTTGTGCCCGTCTTGCTCGCCCTGTATTTTGCGCTGGCTCTACTCGAAGACTCCGGCTACATGGCGCGGGCCGCATTTGTGATGGATCGGCTGATGCGGACGCTAGGGCTGCACGGCAAGAGCTTCTTGCCCATGATCGTTGGCTTTGGCTGCAATGTGCCGGCCATCTATGCGACCCGCACCCTTGAGCGTCAACAGGATCGAATTCTCACCGGCTTGCTCGTGCCGTTTATGAGTTGCAGTGCGCGGTTGCCCGTCTATGTTCTCTTGGCGGCAATCTTCTTTCCCACGCAGACTGGACTAGTGGTGTTCAGTCTCTATCTGCTTGGCATTCTCGTCGCAATCTTGCTCGGCATCATCTTGAAACATACGCTGTTCAAGCGCAGCGAGCAGATCCCATTTATCCTTGAGTTACCGCCCTACCGTATGCCGACGATCCAGAGCATCTGGCGGCAGATGTGGGAACGCACGGCGGCCTTCGTGCGGAAAGCGGGGACGATCATTCTGGCTACGAGCATTGTAGTGTGGCTCTTGATTGCCACGCCCGTGCGCGGGGCGGGCAGCTTTGCCGCCACTGAAATGGATGACAGTGCCTTTGCCGCAGTGGCGGGCAGTGTTGCGCCGATCTTTGCCCCGCTTGGCTTCGGCTCGTGGGAAGCGAGTGGCGCACTGCTCACCGGCTTCGTGGCGAAAGAGGTGGTGGTCAGCACCATGAGCCAAATTTACGCAGTGGAGCCAGAAGCCGCCGCCGATGAAGACCTAGCCACCCTCTCTGTCGTAGATGGTCTCACCGAGATCGTCACCAGCTTTGGCACTGCCGCCCTCGATACGCTCAAGGCGATCCCCTTAGTCATTGGGATCAACCTTACCGATGCGGAAGCAGAGGCAGAGCCAACGGCCTTGATGGATACGTTGCAGACCAGCTTCGAGCAGGCGAGTGGGGGGCATGGCACGCTCGCGGCCCTCGCCTTCCTCGTGTTTGTGTTGTTGTATACGCCGTGTGTGACGGCGGTGGCTGCTGCTCGCCAAGAGTTCGGCAATAAGTGGATGTGGTTCAGCATCATCGGGCAGTTTACACTGGCGTGGATCGCGGCTTGTATGGTCTTCCAAATCGGGCGGCTGCTCGGTTTAGGCTAGCAGAAAGAGGAGCAGAACGATGTTACAGCAAGTGCTACACGCTCTTGAACAGGCCCAGCAGCCCTTGAGCCTGAACGATCTGGCCGTGCAGGTGGGCGTGGATACGGCAACCCTCGAAGGGATGCTCGCCTTCTGGGAGCGCAAGGGGCGGATTGTGCTGCACGATGGGCAGGCGTGCATGTCGCGTGGCTGCGGCGGGTGCAGCCCGACGGGCGGGTGTGCGTTTGCTGGCCCATCGCCACGGGCGTTCCTGCTTGTGCCGGATGAGCGCAAGCCGTAGCGGGTGCTATGCGCCTGCGGGCGGGCAGGGTGGGCGTAGGTGATAGGGGTCAGGTATCTGGGGACAGCCCACCACCCGCCCCCGGATACCCCCTTCGTGTTCTTCGTGCTCTTTGTGTTCTTCGTGGTCTGCCTTCCTGACCTGCCACCCACCACCCGCCCCCTGCCCAGATCGGCCCTACGCGGGCGGGCGCGTGTACTCCCCGCCCGGCCGGAACAGCACGGCGTGGCTATACGCCGCCGCCCACTCGGCCCCAAACAGCCGCGCCAACATGGCCCCGCCGGGCGTTTTGGCCATATCAGCGAGGCTGAAGTGCTGCTGCGCTGCAAAGGTCTGGGCTGGATCGCCGTGCGGTGTCGCGGTGGCACACAGCTGGAGGTAGCCGTGCAGGTAGGCCGTGTAGGCCGCGTGCAGTTCGGGCAGGGGGATGCTCGCCCGTGGGCGGAGATAGAGCAGGTGCGGCGAGAACGAAGCAGCCACCCAATCGGGCAGCTCTGGGTCATTCGGATAGTGCGCGAACTGGGCCCGGATGGCGGGGAGCGTGGCGGGCATGGGGCGATGCTGGCTCATCGGAACCCAATCCATCACCGCCAGATTGATGCTCCCATTGATGCTCACCACCTCCGCCCCGCACAAGGGCAGATCGTACTCCAAGCGCGGAAACAGCAACACCGACACAACGCTGGTGCGTGTGCCCACGCGCAATAACGCCACCCGCGCCCAACCTAGCACCGCCGTCTGCCAGACATAGGTCGCAATCGTGGCGGGCTGCTCGCGCAGCGTCCCCTGATGCGTCGCCCACTGCGGCGCAAGCTCTAGCGGCACTGCATCGGCTAGCCCCGTGAACGCCTGCTGCGTTGTCCGCAGCATTGCCGTTGGCAGATCAACGAGAGCCGCCGGATCAGCCGGATCGGTATGCTCAGCGTGCTGCGCCGCCTCAGGGAAGGTTGCCATCTCAGTAGTGTTCCCGCAGCGCAAGGTATTGCGGGCTGCTGAGTTGGGCAAAGAGGAACGTGCGATGATCAGCGACGTGTTCGGCGGGCAGCTTGCTGAGCGGCAGGTGCAGGAAGGGAACCCCGTGCTCAGCCGCCAGCGCAATGATCGCCGGATCGGGGGCGTGCTCGCTGTAGTACACAAACGGCTTGCCCGCGCAAAAGGCGAACATCACCCGCAGCCACGCCTGCCGTGCATGGCGGGATTGCCGCCCCAAGCGCACCAGCGGCGCAACGACCTGCGGGTAGAACTGGCGGCGCGGATTAGCCTCATACGGATCGAGCGTGGCATCGGTGGTGATCAGCGAGAACACCCGCCGCCGCACCGTCACGAGGCATGGGTTCTCTTGGATCACGATCTGGCGGTGATGTTCCCACGAGGTACTGCCAATCGTGGTCAAATCAGGGTCTACCCAGCCCCCGCCGGATAAGCCCGATAGAGCCATCTCAGTCCAGAAGGTGTCCGTATCGGGGATACTCTCCCAGTCAATGCAGCCATTGGTAAACACGAGTGAAGGTGGCGCAAAGCCGACCGCCGACTTCTTGACCCCGTGCAGTTGGGCTGGAGCATAGCGGGCATACTCACCCGCATACCAGAGGGCATGCCGCACAAAGCGCGTGTAGTCTGCCATTTGCAGCGGATCGCCAAACCACGCGAGCGCGGCATCTGGGTAGGCAGGTGGCAGATAGGCGTAGTAGGGTGGGCAAACCCGGCTCATTGTTGCCACAGGCATCTCCTTCGTTCCAACCGATTCAGCATCCGCCCCTAAGTCATCCGCCGTAAGTGCTTGCCACAGGCTTAGTGTCGTCATTGCTTGCTCCTTCAATGCAGGCCCATCCGCCACATTCGGCGTTCCCCGCGAGTTGTGTTGATTATCATGGCTAGCCCCCGCCAGCCAATCCCAAAGCCCTGCGCCCCATACTGCGCCTATGCCGTAAAGGGCACATACTCTAGCCCAAATGCCTCTGCAACGGCTGGATAGGTGATTGCGCCGCGATAGGTGTTCAGCCCCTTTGCGAGCACCGGATCGGCTTGGATCGCCGCCTCGGCCCCCAGATTAGCGAGCGTCTTCATATACGGCACGGTGGCGTTGCTCAACGCAATCGTACTCGTATGCGGGACTGCGCCGGGCATATTGGCCACACAGTAATGCACCACATTGTCTACGGTATAGACTGGATCGGAGTGGGTGGTAGCGCGGGTAGTCTCAATGCAGCCGCCCTGATCAACAGCCACATCCACCACCACACTGCCCGCCTGCATGGTGCTAATCATCTCGCGGGTGACGAGGTGCGGAGCGCGGGCCCCCTTGACCAGCACCGCCCCAATCACGACATCGGCCGTGCGGACGGCCTCAGCGATGCGGGCATGATCGGCGACTTGGGTTGTAAAGCGTCCGTCCAGCACATCATCGAGGTAGCGCAGGCGATCCAGATTGGTATCAAGGATCAACACCGCTGCGCCCAGCCCCAGTGCCATCTTCGCAGCATTGATCCCAACGACACCACCACCAATAATCACGAAGCGGGCGGGGAGTACGCCGGGCACCCCGCCGGGCAGCTTGCCTAGCCCACCGTGCGGCTTCATCAGGTAATAGGCGGCCATTTGGGTCGCCATGCGCCCAGCCACTTCGCTCATCGGGGTCAACAGGGGCAGCGTGCCATTGGGTAGCTCTACCGTCTCGTAGGCAATGCCCGTCACTTGGCGGCGCACCAGTTCGAGGGTCAGGCTCTCAGCGGCGGCAAGGTGCAGGTAGGTGAAGAGCAACAGGTTGGGGCGCAGGTATTCATATTCGCTTGGCTGCGGCTCCTTGACCTTAATCACCATATCTGCTGCCCATGCATCTGCCGCCGTCGGGACAATCTGTGCGCCGGCCGCTACGTACTGCGGATCAGCAAAGCCACTGCCCACCCCTGCGCCGCTCTCCACCAGCACTTGATGCCCGTTACTAGTCAGTTCGCGCACGCCAGAGGGCGTAGCCGCAACGCGATTCTCCCGATCCTTGATCTCTTTGGGTAAGCCGATCACCATCACACCAACTCCTCTCAACCGCTATGGGCTTGATTTACTTTGCCCTCTATTGTAGCATGGGTCAGGTGCAAGATGTTAGGGGTCAGGCAGCAGGTAGCACACGGAGCCTACGCGAGCGAGGGAGCCGCTGTGCGGGCGATCCGTAGGTGGATGGAGCTTGCTGCACAGACTGCAAACATCAACGCGGGCAGCAAAGCTAACTCTGCCTGCCCGCGTTGGGGTGAAGATATTAGGTAGGTCTAGGGCTTACTTCTCGATCAGGCTCTCGTCGCGGTGCTTCTCGCCTTCTTCAATCAACATAATCGGGATGCCATCTTCCACCGGATAGCGGAAGCCATTGCGCGGATTCAGGAGCCACTCCTTACCGCTATTGTCGGTGATCAGCTTAACGGGGCCCTTATCCGCCGGATCAGCCAGAATCTCCAACAGTTCTGGGCTGATGCTCCGTTTGGCGGGAGGTGTGCTCGCCCCGCCACCCGCCGCCGGAGCCGTATCAAACACGTTATCTCGACGATACTGGCGCACGGCCCGTACAATTAGGAACCCAATAGCGACGACGGCCAAGATACCTGCGATTTTCTTCCACATAGAAATCCTCCTGTTTTGCTCTGATGCGATTCGTTCAACCTTCAAGTAACAGCTCCGCAATCATTCCACCGTATACTATACTATGATTGAAGGGGATGTCAAATGCGCCGCCCTAACCCAACCTCCTTGTCGCACAGGAAAAACGAGCGTATACTGGAGGGTATGAACCTCGCAACACTTGGCTACGAAGGCCTCAACCTAACGCAGTTTTTCGCCATCCTGCACGCCCAGCGCATTGAAACGCTCGTGGATGTGCGCCAGCAGCCGTTAAGCCGCAAGGCAGGCTTCTCGAAGTCGGCCTTGCGGGCGGCTGCGGAACAACATCAGATGGCCTATGTCCATCTTGTTGCGCTAGGCTGCCCCCGCCCAATCCGCACAGCATACCGCCAAGACAACGATTGGCATCACTACACGGAGCAGTATTGTGCCTATCTGGAAACACAGCACGCGGTGTTGGCTGAGGTCGCCCAACAGGTACAGCAGGAACGCTGTTGCCTGATCTGTTTCGAGGCCGATTACCGTTCCTGCCACCGTATGTTTGTGGCCGATGCCCTTCGCGCACGCATCCCCGCGCTTCAGGTGCAGCACCTTACTATTCGAGACGGTGCGCCCCTACACTTGCCTCACTCCAACTGCGCGAGCAACTCCCGCGCCCGCCCCGCCAGATAATGCTGCGGGTCGAGTTCGAGGAAGCGTTGCAACGCCGTCCGCGCCGCTTCGGGGCGGTTGCGCTGGAGCAGTAGCTCGCCTCGCCGGAAGTACGGCTCCGGGGCATTGGGGTCAGCCGCTTGGGCAAGGTCCAGCGCGGCTTCGGCTTTGTCCAGCTCGCCCCACGCCAGCAAGCCCGTAGCCAGCTTGTTCCAGTTGTTCACATCTGGTCTGCGCTCGGCGGCACGCCGATACGCGACTTCGGCTTCCGCGAAGCGGCCCGCTTGGGCAAGAATATCGCCCCACAAATGATGCACGCCAATGTCATCGGGGTTTGCCTGCGCCGCTACGGCCAAAACGGCGGCGGCATCATCCAGCCGCCCCAGCTCGCGGTAGCGCACCGCCAAGCCAAATACCAAAGGCCCATTGGTCGGGTCGGCTTGGACCTGCTGCTCAAGCTGCACCAGATCGGCGGCTGGCTCAACCACAGCTGGCGCACGGCCCGCACCTTCATTTCGCAGCACAGGCCCTTCTAGCACATTCGCGGGCGGCGTACCCGGCTGCCGCGCTGTCTCGCTGAAATCGAAGGGCGGCGGCACAGCATAATTCGAGGGCACATCGCGCACACGGTAGATCACCACGCCCGGCGTATTGTACACTACGTCGAGGTAATTCTCCGTCATCGCTTGGAACTTGTCCAGCCCAGCCGCTTCATAGAAGGCATACTCTATCGCCCCAACATAGATGTAGTTGATGCGATACTTGGCAATCGTGCGGAGCTTCGTTTCAACATCTGTCGTGCGAAAGAAGGTATCTATCTCGCGGTCGCGCAGCCCCGCCACCACCGGATCACGCTGCTCATTCACATGCAGCGCACTAATCACGGTGGGCAAGCCGGTGTTGGCGGCCATGCGAATGCCATAGGCCCGGTAGAACCAAAGCGGCGATTGCACGATGATCGGCGTGCCTTCGATATTGGCATTCAGCCACGCTGTCGCTTGGGCATCCGGCTCAAGGTTGATGGTTAGGGTAGCCATGTTGGGCGGGCAGCCCGGAAACGAATTACACGGATACTCGAACGTGGCCGTATCAAGAAACGCCAGCCCATCCAGTGTCGGCGGCGGCGATACGGCAAACCGGTTGCTGGCTTTGCTGGGCGTGCCCGCCAATGGGTACACCAAGCCCGCCAGCAGCGGCACTGCCAGCAGCACAAGCAACCCCGCCTGCGCTGTTGGACCACCGATGCCGGTGCGCTGCCCAATCCGCCCCACCCCGCGGAGCAGGATCGGCAGGGCCGCAGCGGCAACAAGCGCAAGCAGCACCCACACCTGCAAGCCAAACTTAAACACCGTATTCATGCGGTAGAAGTCGCCGCCCACCAAATGATCGCGGATGTACACATATTCGATGCCGAGTGAGATACTCGCCGCCGTTGCCACGAGCAGCAGCAGGAACCATGTGCTGCTCGCCAAGCGGCGATTGAAGAACAGCACCACGCCCACCCCAATCAGGGCGAGCAGCAGCAGTTGCAAGCCCAGCACGGGTCGGGTGAAGCCCGCGATGCCGATCAGGAGCAGCATGCCCGCCCCACTCAAAACCCCCACCGTGCGGAGCACGGGCGTGGGGCGCAACCAGAAACCCCACAGCAACCGCACTACAACCCCGATCACGAAGGGCAGCACGAAGGCGAGGAAGATGCCATACAGCACGAGATATTCGGGCAAGGTCGTGCCACCGAATTGTACCCCAATGCCCGAAACCATCGCGTAGAAGTGATCGAAGAAGGGCGTATAGAGCACCATCCCACCGATTGCCAGCACCGCCGCCAACACGCCTGCCGCAACCAATGCGCCCCATGCCACCCCCGTGCGCTGCGTCCGCCACGCCGCACCAAGCATTGCCGCACCAGTGAGCAGGGTGTAGGTCGGGAAGTCCCACGAATTGGTGACGGCAAGCGTACCAAGGATCAGTGCGGCTGTGCCATACAGCAGATAGGCGTAGCCATCGAATGCGAGCGGCACGCGGCGGTGCTGTTCATACAGCCGCAGAGCTAGCGCAATCGCCAGCAGCGTGATCGGCAGGGCGATCAGGTGCGGGTGCAGATCAGCGTAGAGGAAGCTAAAGTAGGGGAACTCATTGATTGTGCCCTCCACGATCCGGCTTGGCCCAATGAACCAATCGCCAAGCCGACCGCCAAAGCCCGCCGGATCGCCGTTGCGCCACGCCTGTAGCACTGAACTCAGCCCGCGTGACCAGCCGACGGTGAATACCCCCCCTAGATTGCCGACCACACCCACCAGCACCGCCGCCAGTAGCCCATAGCGCAGCCGACCGGTCAGGTGGGCCACAAGGCTGCTTGCCCCGGCCAACACTAAGCCAAACAGCGTCGCCAACGCGAGATTGTAGGCGATGGCCGGGGCGATGCCGGTGAGCTTGATTGGGATTGAGAGGAGCATATAGCCGTAGTAGTAGTAGTTGATGTAGCCATCACTAAAGAACGGATCGTAGGGGGGCATCACCGGACTGCGGAGCACCGCATTGAGGAAACCAAACTCCATCGGCTTCTCGCCGCCCCACACGGGATGCCACAGATCGGGATTGAACGCCCGCACCAGCGCAAACCAGATGAAGCCGTTTACGAAGATCGCCTCGCCCGCGAGCAACTCGCGGGACCGCGCCTGCACCACCTGCCAGACGTGCGCCGCACCGCGTAGCACCGGCATGCGGGCAGGGGCAGCAGGGGCAACCGCAACATCGGCGGCGGGGGCGGCGGGGGCGGCACGGCGACCGAGCCAGTGCAGCAGCCCTAGATTAAACAGCAACACCAGCCCTAGCCCGCCCAGCACCCCAACCAGATCATACCGCCACACGCCGTAGCTCGTCGGCAGCCAGACCGCGTAGCTGAACAGGATCAGACCAAGCAGGCGGGCCCACACCAGCAGATCGCCGCGCCACGCCGCAAACAGGCTCACCGCCAACGGTAGCCCTAGCACTGCCAATACCACAAACGCCAGCCACCACAGCCCCGCCGCGAGCCAATCGTTGCTGCTTGCGCTCTGGTTCCACGCATAGCCAGCAACAGCCGGTAGCTCATTCACAGGGGTAGCGAGGAGCAGCGGCGGGGGTGTCCGCATGCTCGGCGGGGTGGCGGCAAGATCAAAGGTGAAGACGGTTGGATCGCCGGGGTTCACCTTACGGTAGATGCGCGTTGGCCCACTATCGTAGACCTTCTCCAATGCGCCCTGTGCAGTTAGCGTCTCGAATTTGCTGAGGCTCTCTGGGCTGTAGAGGGCTTGCTCGACCCCACCGACATACACATACTCAATCCCGTAGAGATCAAGCAGTTGCAGCGTCACCGCCGGATCGGGGTTGCCATAGATTTGCTGGATCGCACTCTGGCGGTTGCTAATCACCTGCCCCGTATTCACCGCCATGCGCTGCTGCACCTGATGCCATTCCCAACCCAGCAGCGTCGGCAAGCCGGTGTAGACCGCCACGCGCCCCGCCCAGCGATAGGATGGCAGATGCGCTTCGAGGATGATCGGCGTACCCTGAATGTTGGCTCGCAGCCACTGGATCGCGGCCCAGTCATCGGCCAGCAGGAAGTCGCGCCCATTTTCGCCAAAGCGCACGTTGGGGTTTTCCATAAAGCGGCTGCCGTGCAATGTCTGCGGCAGATCATCGGTATACCGATCTGCGAGGCGGGCGGGAGTAGCCGTCAAGGGGTAGACCAGCGACGCAAGGATCAGCAGCACCACCGCCCCGCGCCACACCCACGCCGCCGCCCGCAGATTGTCACGCTGGAGTGGCGCGGGCGTGGCTGCCGTGCCTGCGCCAGTTGAGCGCGGCGCAGTGCCGAGCCGCCACAACCACGCTACCGTGACGGCGGCCGTGAGACCGGCAAGCAGCCACGCATGCAAGCCAAACTTAAACACCGTGTTCATGCGCCCCACATCGCCCTGCACGCGCACGATCTCTACGCCCGCAATAATCCCGATGGCCAGCGTGCCCCATAGCACGGGCATCAGCTTGCGCGGGTGCTGCTCGCGCAGCAGCCACAGCAGCGCGAGGGCCGCACCGAGCAGGGGCAACAGCAGCACCAATGCGGGCCAGCCGCCAATTCCGTCTGGCTGATCGGGCGCAGGCGCGGGCGGGGGTGAACTACTGAGCCAGACCCACACCAGCCACAGCCCAATGCCACTGGCAATCCCTACGAGGAACGGCAGCACGCGACTCTCGCTGAGGCGAGCCGGCACGTCTGTGCCGCGCAGGGTGCGCCACGCCAGCACTAGCCCGCCACTGATCAAGATGAAGTACCACAGCCCATACAGGCGCAGGCTGTCCCACAGATTGGTGCGCTCGGCAAACAGAATCTGCTCGGTGAAGGTACTCCGCCCGCCCTCCTTGAGCAGCTCAATCCCGCTCGACTCAGTGGCGAAGTGGGCAAAGAACGGTTGGAACAGCAGCGTGCTCAGCCCTAGCACCAGCACCACCTGTCCGAGCCACAGGCTCCCCGCCCGCAGCACCTGCCACGCCGCACTATCCGTGCTAGGCTGGGCCAGCGTGCGCCGCAACGCAGCCCACGTCAGCAGCAGCAGTGTTGCTACAGTTAGGGCCGCAAAGGTCGGGAAGTCCCATGTATTGGTCACACGCAGCGTGCCAATCAGCCAGCCGAGCAGCACCAGCATACCCACGCCTGCGCCAACGGGCAACCCCAACGGGCGGCGTACCAGTGCTACCAGCACTGCCACCACTGCCAGCGCAAAGGGCATCACAATCATATGCGCGTGCAGATCGGCAAACAGGAAGGTGAAGAAGGGGAACTCATTGATTGTGCCGCGCACAATCCGCGTCGCATCCCAGAAGGCCCATTCGGGGCGATGCGTATTGGCTGCGGCATAGCCATTCAAGAACCACAAGGCCTGCACCAGATTGCCCAGCAGGAGGATAAAGATCGGCGCAAGCAGGGCTGTAGTGATGGCGTTGCGTTCAAGGCGCACCCACCAGCGCGGCGATGGGCTTGGCGCGGGGGCTGTGGGCGGCGTGGGTGCCGCAGGCGGGGCGGCTACAGGATCGGCTGCATATGGCTGGGCATCCGCTTGTATCGTATACGCCACGCCCGCCGTATTATAGGCGAATGGGGCGGATTCGTGCAAGCGGCGCAGGCGATAGCTACGCGGGGCAATCAAGTTGTAGATGATGCCCCACGCCCCGACGGCCACAAGCGCAAACAAGGTCGGGATGGCGAGGTTGTAGGCGACATCCGGCACAATCGTGGTCAGGTGAATCAGCGTGCCGACAATCACGAAGCCGAAGTAGTAGTAGTTGATGTGGCCCCCTGCAAACCACGGATCAACGGGCGGGAAGGCGGCACTCCGTAGCACCGCGTTCAAGTAGCCAAAATCCATCGGCTTTTCGCCGCCGCGTGCAGGGTGCCACAAATCGGGGTTTTGCCAGCGCAGCAGCAACATGGCCGCAAATGCCAGTAGGTACAAGGCTTGCGCCGTAAGTATGGCGTTGCGCCGCTCGTGCCAGAATACACGCAGTTCACTGCGGCTGTGCCACGCGGCCCACGCCCCGCCTGCTAGCAACGGTGTCGCCGCTAGCCAGACGGTTGGGGTGCTGAACGGAAGCAGCTTGAAGCTACCGAGCAGCCATGCCAGCCACGCCACCCACAGCAAGCCCATCACCCGTGCCAGTGTTAGCCCGCGATCTGGGAGCCAGTGCAGCCACCGGAACAGTAGCGCAAATGCCGCCAAGCCGAGCAGTTCGAGCGTGAGCAGCCACACCAGCGGTGCAAGCAGATCGCTGTTGATCGGGCTAGCCGGATCGAAGGCGGCGGCCCATGTGCCCCCAGCGCGGTAGCGTGGCCACTGCTCAGGGGTGAAGCGTAAGCCGGTATGCGAGCGTTCGGCATACTTCACGCCAACGTTCATCACCTCGCTCCAGTTCACACCCTGCACGATCACCTGCTCAGCCCGCTCCCGCGAGTATTGCGGTGTTTTGCGGAAGATCAGCACGCGCGGGTGGTCATACACGGTGAATGACTCATCTGCGCTCTGGGTTGGGATCGGGATGCCCAGCAGCGTGGGGTAGGAGGTAATATCGGCCACCAGCTCGAAGCCAAGCGAGCCATCAAACAAGCCAGCGTAGTAGCGTTGCAGCGCGGGGTAGCGCATGGGCAGGTTCTTGGTCGAGCCGTACACGCGGTTGCTGGTCAAGGTAATGTAGTCAGCCTCATCGAGCTGATCAAGCAAGCCAAACTCTACGCCGTTGCCGTAGTATTTCTGCGGCTCATCCATCGCATACGGGCGGGTCTTGATCCCCTGATACATCGTGCCCCATGGATCGTTGGGGAAGATGTTCATCGGCAAAGGATCATCCCACTCCTCAAAGGTGATGCGTGCGCCGGGCGGGATGTGTTCCATCACCCACTGGGCTGCGGCAATGCGGGCGTGCGGGCGGGTGTAGATGCGCGAGAAGGCATAGGCCCACGCGAGCGTGCCCAACACGACGACGACAAGCGCAAGCCGCGCCAGCAACGGGAACGGCGGGCGCGTGAGCCACTGCCCGCGGGTGAGTGCAGGTGGTAGCTGCGGCTCGCGGCCCCACTGCCACAAGGCAACCAACAGCCACGCCGCAAAGACCGTCAGTGCGCCATAGATTGGCAACATGTAGCGCATGTTCATGGCGAATTGGTTGCCCTGCCACACGAAGTAAAAGCCCACCCAGACCCACGGCACGAGCGGCGCAAGCACCCGCGCATCGCCACCCACATTGAGCAGGCGGCGGGTATGGCGCAGCAGCACCACGCCCGCCACCGCCCAGCCAACCCACGCCGCAATGCCCAGCGGAAGGCCCATGCCCCACAGCACCATATTCCGCATGGGGTAGATGTAAGAGGGCTGCCCCACCCACTGCTGCGAGGGGTTGAAATCATCTTCGCCACTGACAAGGCGGGCAACCGATTGCATATTGTCGAGGTAGCGCGGCTCTGGGCGAATGTCGAAGAAGCCCATGCCGTGCAATCCATCAAGGCGCGACGGCTCGCCCGTCGGCAGGGGCGGCGTGGTAGGCGTAGAGCCGATGAAGGCATACGGCTGCAAGATGCGGAAGGTGAGCAGGGTGATCAAGCCCGCCACACATAGCAGCGACAATGCCCGCCCGAAAAACGCCGTGAGGAACGGTCCCAGTTGAAACGGCGTATCCGCCTTGCGCTTGCGGTTGCTCCAGACGAGAGCCGCCTGCACCGCCGCGACAATGCCGATCAAGCCCAGCGCAGCCAGCGTAATCCGATTAGCCATGCCCCCACCAATGCCAATGCCCATCAAGATATACGCATGCCAGCCCGCGCCTTGTGCGATCCGCACCGCATAGTATAGAGCCATTAAGCCAAACAGGGTTGAGAAGTTGGGGTCTACATAGAAGTGCGATTGCTGAATGGACATGACGGCCAGTGCCGCGAGCAGGGCGGCCAGCAAGCCGACGCGCCGATCATACAGGCGCACGCCAATCAGGTAGACTATGCCAATCGAAGCCAGATCGAACAGCACCACCAGCACCCGCCCAACATTCACCACGCCGCCATACCACGCCAGATTCTCGCCCTTCGGGTTGAGCCACGCTTGCAGCAGTGTCAGGCGCGGCAGGTGATACTCTGGATTGGGCAAGGTATCCGGCTCGCCCGGCTGCCCAGCACGCGGATTGGGGATGGTCTCCTCAAAGAAGGATTGCGGGGTTAGACTGATCGCCACCGCACGGGTCAGCAAGATCGGCGATGTGCCATAGACGAAGAAGCCCTTGCCCACATTGCGCGGGTTGGCTTGGGTCTGGGTCGCATCAAAGTAATCCGCGAAGCTGGTTGGTAGACGCACCGATGCGGTAACATCTTGGAAGAAGCGTTCGTCAGGGTGCTGCCCCGTGCCTTTGTCCCATGTCGTCAGCCCCAAAAAGCGGAAGTACGCCGCTAGCAGCAGGATCAGCAACAGTGCGGCTCGCGCTGCCCATGCCGTCTGCCACCATGCCTGCGTTGGTGCGGCGACACTGCTGCGCGGGTAGGTCGGCTCCGAGGCAGTCGCGGGGAGGCTCGGCTGTCCGGCTTGCACCGCATCAGCAACAGGCGGCGGTGGCGGCACGGGATTTGAGGCAAGCGGCTCTGAGGGTAGTGTCATGCGCTAGTTTGCTCTCCTGTATGCTCTCGTTCAGGAGGATGCGGGTGGCTCCGATCTGCGCTATGCCTGCGCTTGATCATCGGCATACCTACACCAGTTCCTGCGTAGGATTGTTGGCGATCATACCCTTGTCATTATAACGGGCGCATCGGTAGCGGGCAAATGGGGTGGCGTGGTACAATACGCCTAATTTATTCATGCATCCCGCTTGCTTGATCCGAATATAGTAGCACGAAAGGAATATGCACTATGCCGTATTTCAATCTTGGCTCGGCGGCGCAGCTCTACTATGAAGACTGTGGCACCGGGCAGCCGATCATTTTCATTCACGGGGTTTGGATGAGTAGCCGCTTCTTCGAGCCGCAATACACTGCGCTCAGTGATCGCTTCCGCGTGATCGCCCTCGATCTGCGCGGGCACGGGCGTTCAACGCACACCCCCGCCGGACATACCGTGCCCACCTATGCCCAAGACCTGCGGGCATTCATTCAGGGGCTAGCATTGGATGATGTGATCTTGGCGGGCTGGTCTATGGGAGCGTTTGTGATCTGGGATTATGTGAAACAGTTTGGCACAGCAGGCATCAAAGGCACGATTGTGATTGACGAGTCGGCTTCGGATTTCAAATGGCCCGATTGGAGCTACGGCTTTGCCGACCTGCCCACCCTCACCCACATCCTTGCGACGGTGCAGACAGCCCGCCCTGATTTCGTGAATGCGCTGATCGGCTTGATGTTCAAGGATGCACCGGATGCCACCGCGCACCGCTGGATGTTCGATGAGATCACGCGCCTGCCAGAGAGCATCGCCACCGCGATCCTGTTCGACCAAACCCTGCAAGATTACCGCCCTGTCCTCGCCCAAGTGGATGTACCGACCTTGCTCTGCTTTGGGCGTGACGAGAAGCTGATTCCGGTGGCGGCGGGCGAACATCTCGCGCAGGCATTGCCACAGGCGCGGCTCGTCGTCTTTGAGGAGAGTAGCCACTGCCCCTTTATGGAGGAGCCAGAACGCTTCAACCGCGAGGTGGCGGCATTTGTGCAGGGGCTAGGCTAGCGGTGCGGTGTAGGGGCGACGGACATGCAGCGCAGGGCGAGTCGTCCCCTACGCTGCATGGACTACTGCTGTTGCCATTTGCACCGCCCCGGCGTATACTGGTGTTATGATCGAGAAAGATGCAAGCAATGACAACGATTACCATTCCCGAAGAACTCTACCAGCGCATGCATGCGCTCGCTGCCGCAGAACAACTGGAACTGGCCGACTTACTAGAGCAGATGATTACCGCACGGGAGCAGCAGTCTCACTGGAGTAGCATTCTCATCGCTCTGCAAACGCTCATTCGCGCATCTGGTGGGCTTCCAATCAGTAATGATGATGAGACGTTAGTCGAAGACCTACGGCAGGCCCGCGCCGCAATCTTTGCCGCCGAATATGCCCATCTGTATTGACAGCTCAGTATTTGTGCGGGGGCTACACGAGCCAATCCATCCAGCCGGACAACTGCTGCTGACGATCACGTCCCATGCAACACTTGTCGTCCCACGCCTTGTAGCACAGGAAGTGACCCGCAACCTCACGAGTCCAGCCCAGAAGAAACTGTTTTATCTGCTTTTTCAAGACCCGCACACCGCCCGTATTATAGATGAGCCAATCCCAGTGCATATTGTTCAGGAATACATCGCACGCGGATTGCCAGAAGCGGCCACGGCCGCCCCTCACCCGCCCAGCTGCGACATGCCGCGTAGCGTCGGCAGCACCCCATCCGGCAAGCCGTGCCCCCACGGCTTAATCATGACGGCGTGGCGGATCAGCTGCTCTAGCTCGGCATCGCTTGCGCCACTGCGGAGCAACCCACGCAGGTCTACCTCGTTGTCGCGCAGCAGGCACAGGTGCAGCCGCCCATCGGCAGTCAGGCGCATGCGGTTGCATGTCGAGCAGAACGGATCGGTGACGCTGCTGATGAAGCCGAGCGTGCCCGCCGCACCTGCAATGCGATAGCGACGCGCTGGATCGCTGTGCGATTGCCCCAGCGACGCAAGCGGGCCATAGGCCGCTTCGAGCCGCTCGATCAGCTCGGCTGTGCTGACCACGCCATCTTGGGCCACACCCGCCACGCCCGTCAGGGGCATCACCTCGATAAAGCGAAACTCCCAATTGTTGTGCAGCGTCAGCGCGGCAAGGTCAACAACTTCGTGATCGTTCAGCCCGCGCACCACCACTGCATTCAGCTTGAGCGGAGTCAGTCCGACGGCTTGCGCGGCTTCGATCCCCGCCCACACATCATCCAGCTTGCCGCCCCGTGTCATGAAGCGGAAGCGCACCGGATCGAGGCTATCAATGCTAACATTGACTCGATCCAATCCGGCCGCTTTGAGGTCTGCGGCTGAGTTTTTCAGGCGCAGCCCGTTGGTGGTCATGGCGATATGCTCAATGCCCGGAACCGCTTTGATCGCCCCGATGAGCGCAACAATATCGCGGCGCAGCATCGGCTCGCCGCCCGTCAGGCGAATTTTGCGAAAGCCAGCGCGGGCCGCGGCATGCACAATCCGCAGCAACTCATCGGTGGTGAGTAGCTCTGGACGCGGCATAAACTGCATGCCCTGCTCCGGCATGCAGTAGACACAGCGCATATTGCAGCGATCTGTGAGCGAAATCCGCAGATAGTCTATGCGCCGCCCAAACGAATCATGCGCGGGTGTAGTCGTAGCATACACGGGAATCGGCGCGAGGGCGGTCTGCGCCGTCACATGATTAATCCGCTCGAAAAAGGTAATTGATGCGGCGGATGATGGCGGTTGGGTTCCGATAGCGTGTTCACTCATGCACGTTTCCTTGACTCCATTGACAAGGCTGCTGAGGGTGCAGCACCAATACCATGATCTCCCTCAGGGACATCTCCAGTCATTGCTCGGCAGGTGATGCCGACCGGTCACATTAGACGAACGCTAGCACGCTGATGCGTGCGGCAACCTGCCGAGCCAGCTGGCGAAAGGCTTCGGCGTAGGCATCGGGCATATCGCTCAGCACGGCCGGCACACCACTATCACTGCCCTCGCGGATACTCATCCCAAGCGGAATCTCACCCAATAGCGGCAGATCGTAGCTAGCGGCGAGGTGGGCTGCTCCGCCCGTGCCAAAGATGTCGTAGCGCGTGCCGGTGTCGGGCGCAACAAAATACGCCATGTTCTCAATGATGCCGAGTACGGGCACATTCACTCGATTGAACATCTGGATCGCCTTGACCACATCCGCCGTAGCAACTGTCTGCGGCGTGGTGACAATCAACGCGCCTGCCAGTGGCAATGATTGGGCCAGCGTCAGCGCAACATCGCCCGTGCCCGGCGGCATATCCACCACCAGATAGTCGAGTGGCTCCCACGCCACATTGCGGATGAATTGGCGCAACATTTGCGAGACCATTGGCCCGCGCCAGATCACGGGCTGGCTTTCGTCTACCAGAAACCCAACCGAGATCAGCTTGATGCCGTGCTGCTCAAAGGGGATAATCATCGGCTCGCCCGCTTCCGTCTGATACACGGGCGGCTGCCCTTTATCGCGCAAGCCGAACATAATCGGCACCGAAGGCCCATAAATATCAGCATCGAGCAAGCCCACCCGTGCGCCCTCCTGCGCCAGCGCAATCGCCAGATTGGCAGCAACTGTGGATTTGCCCACCCCGCCTTTGCCGGCCGCTACCGCGAGCACGTGGGCAACGCCGGGGATGGCTTCCTGTTCGGGGATACCTGCATTGCGGCGCACATTGGCGGTGAATTCAATCGCAACCTCGGTCACACCGGCAATCGTCCGCACGGCTGCGTCACACTCAGCTTGGATTTGATCTTTCAAGGGGCAGGCGGGGGTCGTTAATTCAACCGTAAAGGCCACCCGCGTACCTTCAATAGTGACATCTTTGATCATCTTACGCGACACAAGATCGCCACCAAGTTCCGGCTCTTGCACCGTACTGAGGGCCGCAAGCACCTGCTCAGTGGTGATGCTTGGTGCTCGATCACGGGAGGGGAAGAAACCCATCGTTATACTCCTCTGGCTCGTCGCCCGCACCCCCGTTGGGTGCGGCCATCCGAGATCGATCATATTGTATCATTCTTATGCTGCTGGTGAATAAAATCATTTTTTACAGGTTTATCTGTTGATATTATTGTAGCAAAGAATGCGTGTAGTGTCGAGGCAAGGGCCGCAGGGGCGCGCAGGTTCATGTCACCATGCCGCAGGCGCAGCGTATGTGGTATGCTATAGCCGTAATACCATCCGCTCATACGAGGAAATGACGACAACCACCATGATTCTGGTAACGATTGCAGACCTAACCAAATACTTCGGCGCAGAGCTGATCTTCGCCAACCTCACCTTTCAGGTCGTGGCGGGCGAAAAGGTGGCGATTGTCGGGCCCAATGGCGCAGGCAAAAGCACCCTGCTCAAAATCATTGCGGGCATCCACCACCCCGATAGCGGCACGGTGCAACTGGCTCGCGGCGCACGCCTCGCCTACCTCAGCCAAGAAGTCACCTTTCCCGCCGGACAGACGCTCTGGCAGGCGATGGAGACCGCACTGGCTGAGCTTGCCCAGCTGCAAGCCGAGCTGGAACAGCTTGAAGCCCGCCTTGCCGATACCAGCGCACCTGATTGGGAAGCCACGATGGAACACTACGGCGAGTTGCAGCACCGCTTTGAGCATGCTGGCGGCTACCACAAAGAGCAGCGCATCGAGCGGATTTTGCACGGCTTGGCGTTCCACCCCTTCCACTACCACCAGCCGCTTGACCAGTTCAGTGGCGGGCAAAAGACCCGCGCCGGACTTGCGGCGACGCTGCTTGCTGATCCCGATCTGCTGCTGCTCGATGAACCGACCAATCACCTCGACCTAGAGACGCTAGAGTGGCTTGAGCAATTTCTGCGCGAATGGCACGGCACATTACTCGTTGTATCGCATGATCGCTACTTTCTTGAGAAAGTTACCCAGCGCACCATCGAAATTGCCAATCGCACCCTCGAAGATTACCCCGCCAGTTACACGGGCTACCTCGAACTGAAAGCCGAGCGGCTCGAACGGCGCATGAAAGAGTATGAGCAGCAACAGGAGCAGATCGCCCGCACGGAGGAGTTTATCCGCCGCTACAAGGCGGGCCAGCGCAGCAAAGAGGCTCGCGGGCGCGAGAAACGCCTGAATCGCCTGAAGGAGACCCAGCTGATTGCCCGCCCCGAACAACCCGAACAGTTGCGCCTCTTTCTGGATAGCAAGCTCCGCAGTGGCGATCTCGTGCTGGAATGTAGCAATCTGGTGGTGGGCTACGCCGAGCCAGATCAGCCGACTCCACACATCCTGCTGCAAACGGGCGAGCGCGAACTGTTGCGCGGTGAACGGGTCGCCTTGCTGGGTCCGAATGGCTGCGGTAAAACGTCCCTGCTCCGCACCCTGATCGCCCAACAACGCCCGCTCAAAGGCAGCTTCCGCTTGGGCCACAATGTTGTCGTGAGCTACTACGCGCAGGGGCACGACATGCTCCAGATGGATGCGACGGTGTTGGATGAGATACTGCGGGTCAATCCGCAGCTTGGTGTGGAGCGGGCCCGCACCCTGCTCGGCAATTTCCTCTTCAGTGGCGATGACGTGTTCAAGCGCATCAATCAATTGAGCGGTGGCCAGCGCAGCCGGGTTGCCCTTGCCCAACTGACCCAGATGCCGGGCAATCTGCTGATTATGGATGAGCCGACCAACCACCTCGACATACCGGCCCGCGAAGCATTGGAAGGCATGCTCAAGCAGTATCCGGGCAGCTTGCTCTTTGTTTCGCACGACCGCTATTTCATTGATGCACTGGCAGATAAGCTGTGGATCGTACAGGATGGGCGGCTGCGCCAATTCTTGGGCAACTATAGCGACTACCGCGCCCATCTCGAACAGCAGCAGACCCTGCCCGAACCAGCCACCGTGCCGCGTAGCAAAGTCAGCCCAGCTAGCCCACCGGCCAAGCCCGATGCCGCCGAGCGGCAACGCCGCAAACGCCTTGCCGCCCTCGAAGCCGAAGTCGCAGCACTGGAGCAGCAATTGGCCCAAGTGCAGCACGAGCTAGCGCAAGCCAGCACCGCCCAAGATGTCGCCCGCATCGCCGCGCTCGGTACGCGCTACACCGAACTGGAAACCCTGCTCGCGCAACGCTACGCTGATTGGGAAGAGCTTGCGGCGTAACCAGACCAGCAGGCAAGCCCCGCCCCGTAGCACACCATCATCACAACCATTGCACCTAAGCAAAGCGAAACGCTGACCCCGCAGGGCCAGCGTTTCTATTGGTAAAGGACATTGCTACCAGAGCGTTAGTTGTTCGCTCCAGCGGCAATGCCCATACGCTGATTGTCACTCATGGGCATCACCTCCTTCGTGCCTAGACGGCAGGTAGAATTTGATTTTGTAGTAAAACTATACACAGCTTTTGAAATGTTGTCAAGCGCACCCCAGCTGCCAGAATCACAGGGACAAGCACCCTAATGCTTGTCCCTGATCCTCGTCGCGCATCCGCGCCCACCATTAACGCTCAAGGTTAGACCGCTGGCTTACCCGCCAGTACAGTGCCTGCTTGGATCAACCACTGGCCGAGCGTGGCACGGATTGCACTCATAGGGGCAGGGCGATATGTTTGAGGGTTGGACAGGGCCATATCGAGGACATGCCATTCATGCCGTCGTTGTTCTTCCCGATGAAGCTGTTCAAAGTAATCCTTACGCATCGTTGTCTCCTTCTGATGCAGCATGATCAGTTGTACGTAAGTGCGGTGCAATATCTCACCTACGCTCATGATAGCGGCTGAGTGGACTGTTTTCAAGTGCCAGCTCAACCAATTTGCACCAGTCCACTTGAGCGGCAACAAAAAGCTGCTACCTGATACTTAGTCGATCAAATCACACATCTCTGATGATCTATGCTATACTACAAGTGGCACAGCATGAGTGCCAGATTGATACATGTATATCAGACCACTTGCAGCGAGACTATATCGCTACAGGAAGGAATCTTCACGATGGCTCTCCCACGCTCCAAGCCGCGAGCGATCCCGCTATCGGGCTTGACACTCAACCCAGACGACGACACGCCGTTGCATCGCCAGCTCTGTGATCGCCTGCGCGAGGCCATCCTCAGGGGCACATTGCGGGCCGGCACGCGCCTACCCGGAACCCGCACCCTCGCCAGCGAGCTGGGCATCTCGCGCAATACGGTGGTGAATGCCTTTGAGCAGCTGCTCGCTGAAGGCTATGTCACCGGCAAAATCGGCTCCGGTACGTATGTCGCCTGCAAACTGCCCGATACCCTGCTGCAAGTTGGCAATGTCATCGCCCCCCCCAAGCTGAACGACCCGCACGGGCGCAACCTCTCGCGGCGCGGGCGCATGGTTGCCAGTGCCTACATCTGCGAGCCACACGACCACGGCCCCCCAGCCGCCTTTCGGCTTGGTGTGCCCGCCGTCAGCGAGTTCCCGATCACCCTGTGGAGTCGGCTGGTTGCCCGCTACTGGCGGCAATCGCCGGCCGAACTGCTCAGTTACGGTAGCTCGGCGGGCTACGACCCGCTCCGCGAAGCTATCGCCAGCTACGTCGGCCCCGCACGCGGAGTACGCTGCACCCCCCAACAGGTGATTATTGTCTCCGGCTCGCAGCAAGGTGTTGATCTGGCGGCGCGGCTGCTGCTTGATCCGGGCGACTCGGTGTGGGTCGAAACACCCGGCTATCGCGGCGCACGAGCGGCCCTGCAAGGCGCAGGCGCACGCCCCGTGCCCGTGCCCGTAGATGACGAAGGCTTAGTCGTGGAGGTAGGCCAGCAACGCGAACCGTATGCGCGGCTGGCGTATGTTTCGCCCTCACACCAATACCCAACCGGCGCAGTGATGAGCCTGCCGCGCCGCTTGCAGTTGCTGGAGTGGGCCGACCAAGCCGATGCGTGGGTGCTGGAGGATGATTACGATAGCGAATACCGCTACTCCGGCCGGCCCATCTCGGCCTTGCAGGGGCTGGATCGGAGTGATCGCGTGATCTACATCGGCACGTTTAGCAAAGTCTTGTTACCCACCTTGCGGCTCGGCTACCTGATTGTGCCGCCCGATATGGCCGGAGCCTTTGCCAATGCCCGCAAAATCGCCGACATCCATTCACCGCTTGTAGATCAAGCTGTACTTACCGACTTCATCAATGAAGGGCATTTCAGCCACCACCTGCGGCGCATGCGAACCCTCTATGCCGAACGACAAAGAGTGCTACTTGAAGCGGCGCGGCAAGAGTTGGACGGGGTGCTTGGGATCAACCACAATGAGACCGGTATGCATGTGGTGGCGTGGCTACCCGAAGGGATCAGCGATCAGGCCGTGTGCGAACACCTGCTCCTGCACGGCATCTACACCCGTGCGCTCTCCTCCGATTGCCTTGAACCAATCCCCTGTGGTGGGCTGCTGCTCGGCTATGCCGCGCTCACGCCAGAGCAGATTTGGGCCGGAGTGCGGCGCATGCGGGCTGCGCTGGACACGTGCCCCGCATTGCAGGCGGGCTAGCTCCTACGGGGGGCTAGGCATACCATGCTGGATCAGGAGCACCACCTCACCTGTGCCCTGGACACTCCGCAGCTGGGTCACCGTGACAAAGGCCCGATCCGAACGCACCCACGCTGCAAAGCCGGTCTCCTGCATGCCCGGCACCCGCAGATCGTGCTGATCGGTGGCGACTTGCCAGCCTTCACTGGCAAGGTAGTGGTGATAGAATTCGCGCACTTCGCCAAACGCGACTGACTCCGGCAACGCATACCCATCTATCGCAAGGCGGAGATTGGGCTGGGGCACACTGGCTTGCTGACGAGCGTTGCTCACCAACAGGGCCAGTGGGCTACCTGTTTCAAGCGGCACAGCGGCCGGAAAAACAGGCAAGCCGCCACTCGTTACCGTAGGAGTATTGGAATCCGCGCCGCGCTCGGTGAGGCGCATCGGTGACAGCGCAGGGGTGGGCGATACCTGCTCGAATGTCACTACGCTGCACGCCGACAGCAGCAATACGGTTCCACTTGCCACAAGCCAGAGCAAATTGGGCCCAAGAGCCATACGTACTCCTTTCCCATGCTGAGCAGTTGCAATGCATGTACGAAGATCGCCTTACTGACGCTGAATAAAGGGCAGGAAGACGGTATTCGATTTGCTCGAGCTTGGAGCCTGTGGATCAGCGAAGGTGACACCTGTACCGGCTACCACCAGCGCAAAGGGCTGTCGTCGCCCCTGTGTAACATCTATGCCGCGCACCACCACGCGGTAAGTTCCAGCGGGGGCATTGCTCAGGCGCACCCCCTCGACATTGTTACAGGCATCCCACTGCCCCCCACGTAGGCATTGCCCGCCCGTGTAGAGGCCTTGGTTGCCGACCCTGCGCCGCCCATCGGGGGCGAGCACCAGTAAATCGAGATCATTCACCAGAGCTTTGCTCGCTGTTTCGTAGCCCGGAAAATCCGTCCACGCGAGAGTCACATCGAGGCTACTCGATGCCCCCACCTCGAAGGTGTAGGTATACGCCATCGAGGTACTGATCCCGTCCGTCTGATCCGTAAACCAGACGCGGCGGTTTTCCGATGTTTGCAGGGCCGCCGCGAGATCAATACGGCCCCAGCCGCTGACACTGTTTGGGCGTTGGGCGGGAACCTCAACCTGATCTTGGTACTGGCCCGGACTCATATCGGCGGCTCCATTGATCAGCAGAGCTTTGAGCAGGGCCGCACTCGGATTGGCCACGCTGCGGATGCTCGTGAGCCATTCACGGGCGAGCGCGGCGGCTCCCGCCGTCAATGCCGTCGCCGAGCTTGTGCCCCCCAGCATCACATAGGCTTCATCCACATCACTGCCACGAGCAGTCAAGCGGTACTTGCCCAGCGTGCCCCAATCGGCGGCATCTACGCGCAGATCATCGAGCCACCACTGACTATTGATTGTATCGGTGGTGCTGGTCACGGCAAAGCCAATCTGAAGCCGGGTTGGATCAATCCCGCTGCGGCGCAAAGCACTGACCGAGATGTTTTCAAGCACAACTTGCGAGTAATCGCTGCGGCTGCCGCTCATCGGCAATGCGATCACCGATGAGGCGACCCGGTTGGGGTCGCTGGGGTGGCGGCTGAAGAGCAACACCTCGCCACGATTATTTGCGCCAAACTGATACCGATGCCAGAAGATAATGTCAAAGAAGGTGGTCTGCGCTACGCTGAAGGGCGGTGTGAGCAGGTAGGTCGCTGTGTCAGTCGGGAAGGTTCCATCGGCGGCATACGCCCATGCGGTCGTGTTGTTGCGCCCCTGCTGCGGCGCAGCTTGCCACGCCCCTGCACCATTGCCCCGTTGCCACGTCTGGTAGGCTTGCAGGCTGCGTTCAAGGTTATCATCGAAGAGCACCGCTTGGGTGCGGGCCGCTGCGATAAAGGTTCCCGGTGCTACCAGATCAGGCTTGATGCGCCCATCATCGGTGGGTCCACGGCTAGAGAATGCGGCCATACCGTTGCGGTTGTCTGCATACAAATCCCGCGCAATCGGGCTACTGAAGGCGTTCCCATAGGTTCGCGCAATCGTGGGGTATTCATTCTCAGAGGCTCCCACCGTGAGCGCATTCTTCGCGGTGCCGGGCTGGGTGATGCCATCCGCATCAATGATGCCATCACGGTTGTCGTCGCGCCCTTCGTTGCCGGCCGAGTAGAGGATGAGCAGATCGGGAAACTCCCACGCGACGGCATCCACTTGGCGGCTAGAGATGGTGTAGCGGCCAAAGTCGGGCGGATTGCCGAGACCGCCGGTGTGCCCCCCCCACGAATTGCTGTGGATGCGTGCGCCGAATTGGTAGGCTTGGCGCATCAGTGCGCCGCGATCAAGCGGTACCCCACCGATCCCGCCGGATGCGTCGCCAATGCTCTGGACGATCACGCTGGCAGCAGGAGCCACGCCCGTGTAGGTTCCGGTGTAGCGTCCAGTCGCGGGGTCGCTGCCAGAGAGCAGCCCACTGCCAGCCACGGTGCCGATCATATGCGTACCGTGCCCCGTCGGATCAGACCAATCGTTCATGCGCCCCAGCGCAAACGTCCGCACAATGCGCCCGCGCAGATCGGGGTGCAGGGTTGCTGTGCTGCCGGTATCCAAGCCGGAGTCGGCAACTGCGACAATCTGGTTTGCCCCCGTCAGGCGCAAGCCACTGCGTACCACATCGGCACGGATAATAGCCCCACTGCGCTGGGTGTGCAGCGCAAGTTCGTCGGCCGCTTCGACCCAGACGACATCATCTAGCGCAGCAATGTGCGGCACATACGCCACCGGCAGGCGCACGCTAATGTAGCGGGCAAAGCTGGTGGCCGCAATGCCGTGAACCGTGCCGTGCCACGCTGTCAACTGGCTGAGGAGTACGCCGAGCTTGGCATCCGGCAGAGCCGAGATCGTCAGATCAAGGGGCGTAGTGGGGTCTATTGGGCGTTCAAAAAACAGCGGATCAATGCGGTAGACGGGGAGAAACTCGCCCACCCACCGTACCGGCGGATACTGGCGCACCAGCGCAGCGGTGGCGGCATCCATGCGGACAAGCAGGGCGTAATCGGGCAGTGCGCCAAAGATCTGGGCGGTGGTGGTGGCGTGCAGGTGATCTTGCCATGCCGCCTGCACCGGCTGATGAAACTGGACGATCCACAGGCGCGGCTGCCAAGCGGCAAGCGTAGGCGTGTGCAGGGTGGGCGGCGTGGGTGGCTCAGTCAGGGGATCGAAGCTGGCATAGCGTAAGCGAATCTGCGGAGTCGCAGGATGTTGCGCCGCATGGAGTGGTGTATACAACAGGTTGGTCAACACCAGCAGCAGCAGGCTGACCCCAACAAACAAGCTGTGTCGCATGCCGACACCTTCTGGAATGGCAACTGCTTCGATAATGTGCTGGCAGTTGGTGTGAACGTCGTCCTCTGTTCCCCGACATAATCTCTCTACGTATCATTATGCACGAGAACCGCGCAAGATGCAACCCCCTAGAGATCGTGAGGAGGTGCCCATCCATCGAACACCTCAAGGAGCAAAATGCAGAACCGTCCGCCATGTTGGCAGCGCGGCGGCAACTTCCGCAAACATCTGGCGCAGGCGGCCCACTTGTTCAGGAGCCGTCTCCAGTGTGCCGTTGATCGCGTGGCGTTCGAGTTCGCGGGCGGCTTGAGCCATCGGCTTTGCGCCCACTGTACCACTATTCGCCACGAGATTGTGGGCGTAACGACGCACAAGCGTGGCATCGGCGGCAGCCACTGCTGCATGCAGGTTGTCAAGCAGATTGGGCGTATAGCGCGTGAATAAGCCGATCAGATGCTCCATCTCTTCAGCTCGATATTCCGGCTCAAACGCATCGAGATAACTAAGAATAACTTGCCAGTCAATCATCGCAATGGGCGCACTAGGGTCAGCTTGACTCTGCAAGTGGGCGGTTTCATCAGTCAACATACGCACATCTCCGATGCAGCCGAGTACATCTTATCGAGTCGGTTGGTATAGCAATTGAACTCACATCTGGTTGTGCTGTATAGCATACGCATCTCCACGAGAATTGTCAATAGAAAAGTGGTTATGATTATTCTGAGTCGCTCGGCTAGGCAACCTATGCAAGCCGCACCCTGCATCTGTGCTGGATGTGGAGTACAATACCTAATGGGTGTATGCATTGATTGGCGGGAAATGACAGGAGGACAACGCAATGGCAGCAATTCGGGTGGGGGTGCAGTTCCATCCCCAACATACCACATGGGCATCGTATGCGGCGGCAGTGCAACGGGCTGAGGCGATGGGCGTAGATACGATCTGGAATTGGGATCACTTCTTCCCGCTCTACGGCGATCCACAGGGCAATCACTTTGAGGGCTGGACGCTGCTGAGTGCAATGGCGGCTATCACGAGCCGCGCCGAGATCGGCTGTCTGGTAACGTGCAACAGCTACCGCAATCCGGCGTTGCTGGCCGTAATGGCCAAAACAGTGGATCACATCAGCAACGGGCGGCTGATATTGGGCATTGGCGCGGGCTGGTTCGAGCGTGACTATACTGAGTTTGGCTATGCATTTGGCACGGCTCCAGATCGGCTGCGCGCATTACGTGAGGCCTTGCCGGTCATCAAGCAACGCTGGAGCCAAGACGTGCCCCGTCCGATACGTGATCCGCTGCCAATCTGCATCGGCGGGGGCGGCGAAAAGGTGACGCTGAAGCTGACGGCGATGCACGCTACGATCTGGAATGGCTTCGGGCCACCCGAAAGCTACCAGCACAAGAATGCCGTGCTGAACAATTGGTGCGCTGAGGTTGGGCGCGATCCAGCCGAGATCGAGCGTTCGGTGGCGATGCAGTCCAACGAGGTCGCGCAAGCGGATGCGTTCCTTGCGGCGGGCGCAACCCACTTTATCGTGGGCTTGGGTGAGCCGTGGGACTTCGATGCACTGGCCCAATTGCTTGCGTGGCGCGATCAGCAGCAGGCGGGCTAGGGC
>CALCJV010000077.1 GCA_937967405.1 uncultured Chloroflexales bacterium
GGCGGCAGCAGTCTTGGCAACCAGCAGGTCTTGCGGCACGCGCTGATTGGTCCAGTCATAGGCACGAGCATCTAGCCAATCGAGGAGATTTTGATCAGTGACAATGGTGATGAGGTCATTCTCAGCAAGATATGCTCCGAAGATAGAGGTCAAATTCGCCAGCTCCGGCGGGATGCTCCCGCTCAACTGGTTGTTGTAGAGGGAGAGCCATTGCAGGTTGGTGAGGCTGCCCAGCTCCGGCGGGATGCTCCCGCTCAACTGGTTGTAGTAGAGGTCGAGCTCGGTCAGGTTGGTGAGGCTGCCCAGCTCCGGCGGGATGCTCCCGCTCAACCGGTTGTTGTAGAGGTCAAGGCGGGTCACGTGGCCAGCGGTGCAGCTGACCCCATACCAGCTACAGATGGCATCATCTTGGCCCCAGCCAGCGCTGTAGTACCAATTTGGGCCATTGGTGGCGGTGTAGAGCGCAAGCAACGCTTCGCACTCAGCCTGCGGCACATCAGTTTGGGTGGCGCAGTCAGTGGTCGTAGCGGTGGGCGTGCTGGTCGGTGTTGCGGTGGGTGTGGTGTCCACAGGCGTGCTGGTTGGGGCAGTGGTGTCCGTTGGGGTGGCGGTGGCGGTAAAGATCTGGGCCTGCACGCTGGCGGGTGCAAGAGCGTGTACCGCTGCATGGAACAGATAGTCCGGCGAGACGAACAGGGCCGCGATGAGTAGGGTGAGCAGCCCGCCAATCAGGGTATGGATCAAGATCGAACGTAACCGATGAGCAGACGAACGCATAGAAAACCTCCTTGAACGTGTGTGTTCCCAAACAACAGACGACCAGTTGGGGATACCATGTGCGCCAACCGCCCCCCCGCGATTGGACGCATCCGTGCCGGCGACCGGTATCGTCGGCATCATGCAGCACTTCGGTACAATTCCGATGGGGCATAGCGATTGCTGATACCCATACAGAGCGATCAGCGGATCAGCAATGGCTTGCTGCGATATACTTCTCACGAATAACTATAGCACAATGATGGTATAAAAGTCTATGATTTTTTTGCGATTTTGGGAATTTTGGGCGGGTGCAGGTGGCGGGTGGCGGGGGGCAGGGCAGGAAGGCAGACCACGAAGAACGCGAAGAACGCGAAGAGCACGAAGGTAGGTGGCGGGTGTCAGGGGTCAGGCGGTGGGGAAGGCAGCTTGTGATTGAACATGTCGCATTCTCACTTTACCTCATTGACGCAGAACGTTCTTGATAAAGATCACAAGCTGACTTCTGGGCGGTGCTGAGCTTAGGCGTTTGTGTACACCCCATTGCTACAAGCGGCGACAATCTGCTGCGTCGCTTGTGACAATGGGGTCGGGCAAGTTACGTTGCCCAGTACGCACGATCTGGATGGGCAGGTGGATAGAAAAAAAAAGCGCATCTGGCGCATGGGACGCGGTACCGATGCAGCGGCTACCAAAGCGGCCGCTACTGCCATAATGGCGGATGTCCATACGGCCTAGCAGGGGCAGGAGCCGCCGTGCGAAACTGTGCCAGATGTGACACAGCGTGTCAGCTATGTTGAGCGACGCACCAAAGCGACACCACTAGGGATGGCTTGCGGTGCGTCGCGTACTCACCCCACCAATTCACAGGAAAATTGCACTTGCGTGTGTCTACACCCATAGGATAAGCTACGGGTTAGCTGTGCAATCTAGATTACAGATAAATTACGACACCCCGTGATATACTATTCATTGGCGGAGCAAGACTAGGATTTAATGCACATACAAGTGCGTACCTTCACCTTGTTAGCCTAAGCAAACAACGACACACTGCAATACCATCCTATGCTCCACCTCGCAGGCTATACGGAGCGATCTTGTGAGCGACAGTGACGATCAGCATACTTCAAATATTCGAAACGATGCGCCTAATCAGGGCGCACAAGGTATTTTTCTGGGCAGCGTAACTATTAACAACACGACTGTCAACATATACCTACCGGCTGATCTGAACTTCCTTCCCGTTGCTCTGGATGTTCTATTAACCCTGCTTTCTAACGCCCCACCATCCCCAGACCCACCATCCCCAGTCCCGTCTCCCCCAGACCCACCGCTACAGTATGTGTGGCAGTGGCTACACCTGATGCTGCCCTATCTCAAAAGTAAAAAAATCTTCGACGAGTTCTTTCAAAAGAATGCAAAAGATATTGATAAGAGTCGGCGTTCAACGGCCTTTATCCCAGATGCCCTGTTGTGCAACCGTAACATACCTCTAAGCAGTGGTTCCGATCCCCTCGATTACTTGCTCGGCTCGGAGGACTCAGCGGTTATTTTTGGTCAAGCTGGGGTTGGCAAAAGCAGTCTCTTTTTTGAGATTGCTCGCCGCTTCGAAGAGCAGGAACGTCCCGTCATTAAAGTGCAGAAGTTGGTGCCGGAGGGGATCAAGCACGAAACTGAAGAGCATATCTATGACCAGCACTGGATAAAGATGATCCGTGATACTGAGCATGAGGAACCGAAGCCCATCCTCTTGGTTGATCCGGATTGTTATCGTAAACGTCCAATCAATCCCCAAGAAATGACTTCTTTAACATGTTTGCTAAGCTATGCTGCGGCTATGCAAGCAATATACGTCATCCCTAGTTTCTGGGAGCAGAGTATTCGTGATCACTCGATATGTCTGCCAAACACTGTCTGTGATCTGTCGTGGGGCGATGGTGATACATGGCGCAGGAATGCTAGGCGTATATTAAAACGGCGCATCTTCGCCTATTATCCAGCCGATAGCAATAGCAAACCTGATCCAAATTTTGTGTATGCCCAAGCCTTTGAGGCATTGTTTGGCAGCAAGTACGAGGAGATACTCGATCAAATTATCAATCCCGCGCACGGTTCTGTGCGGACCCTGCTCGAAACGCTTTACCGGATCATCGAACGTCACTTTGCCCAACTGTCAGACAAAGGCAATACGAACCCGATTTCTGAGTCGACAGTTAAGGCTGTCTTAAAAAACAAAGGCAAGGAGTAGCGCATATGTCAATTTCCATCCGTGAGTACATGCGCGAGCAAGGCTTCAATCGCAATCCATTTGAAACAACCACCGCCGAACAGGAGAAGGATTTTCTTCCAGCTTGTTTTGTGCGTGCGCCGTGGTTCGATGATCTCGTGGGTAACCCGCAGCAGCCGCAATCGTTTCTGCTGTTTGCGCCACGCGGTTATGGTAAAACAAGCCACCGCATCGAGCTGAAACGTATTCTTACCCAACAATCGCCTCCGGTGCTGACACTGGAATTGACCGATACCAATATTCCTCAAACCTCAATGACACTGGATGTCTACCGCGATACCATCTGCCAAATGGCGATCCGCCAGATTCAGGACAGTGTGCGCGGTTCCTATGACCGACAGCAGTGGCTACAGGTCAGTGCGATCTATCCCTACTTTCAGGGGTATCAGCACCGCTTTGCCCCCATGGATGTCCGCGAGGCGTTTGATCGTTTTGATGATTTTAAGCAACAAACTCGTTCGTGGGGATTGTTGCAGTGGCTACGCCAGCTGAATGAAATTGCCCAAGCAGTGGGCTTTAATGGGGTGTATGTCCTGATTGACGGAATTGATGAGAGTAATCATACGGTTGCCAATCCTGAAGCGATGTGGAACCAAGTTGCCCCCCTCCTAAATGCGCCGAATATTCTCCAAGAGAGTGGGGTCGCCTTTAAGTTTTTCTTGCCCCGTGCGCTTGGAGACTATATGCGGCAGTGGCACAAGGGTCGTCTAGATCGGCTTGCAACCCGCCAGCTCATCTGGGAACCGCCACAGTTGATCGAGTTACTCGCCAATCGCTTGAGTGTCTTGAGCCGACGCAACGAAACTGATGCGCTCGGACGGATCAATGCCTTCCGGGATCTGTGTGCCGTTGCGGATGATGTTGATAAACGGATGGCCTATATCGCGGATGGTTCGCCGCGTGAGCTGTTTCGGCTAGGCGAGAAGATTATTCAGCACCACTGCGATCACACTGACGATCCCCACAGCCTGATCTCAGCGACAAGCATCGCGGCAGTCTTAGACTCGCGGGATGGTGGAATAGTTGTGAGGCAACCCGTACCTGCTCCAGTTGTGCCTACGCCACCGCTACCGACACCACCAGCGCCTGCTGACACAAGCGAACGGCTTTTCTTCGATACAACGACCGGCTATGTTTGGATTGGGACAAGGCAGATTGAGTTGAGCGGGCTACTGCTCACATGTATGCGTCATTTCTGGGAACATCGGGGGCATCTGGTTGAAACGGAAGCCTTAATCCCCGTGCTGTACACTGATGAAGCGCAGCTCCGACAGGCTGATCCTAAAGAGAATACGGAGAAGGTCGTGGATCGCTTGCGGAAAGCGATTGGGGATGTACGCCAACCCACCGATGATTTTCGCTATATTCGCACCGTGCGCGGGCACGGCTTCCGGCTTGACAACTACCGTGAGCAAATGCTCCCTACACAGTGCTGAGATGCGCGGTGAAGCAGCGATGTCCCGCGCAGTTCCCGCCGATGTCGCTCGCATAGCGTGCGGGTCTCCTTGAAGTTTCACTGCACATAGCAGTATACTCATGCAAGGCTTACTAACCTGAGAGGTAATATCAGGTGTGAGTTGTCTCACGAGATGGGGACAAGGAGGTATCTATTTTCACCTTCACGCAAGGCTATCGAAGTAGGCGTGCATTAGGAAATGTGGTCTGTTTTATGCTCTGTCGTTGCGCTTACATCACATTCACATCACTATCTTGCCCAACTTCGTATCGGCGTGCTCCTCGCACACGCCGCCAGTGGGTGAGCTGGAGCTGCCGATTGCAGGGTGTCTACCGTTCCAGTGCTGTCGCCATTCAGCACGTGCTGTTCCAGCGCATGCGCCTATGGGTTCCTTTGTTTGAAACATCCCCTTCTTCTGAGTTGCACGCATGGTAACTATTTGACAGGTGATACATTGCGTGGAAGATAGGCTTGCAACGAATTATCGAACAGAGTGATGTAAAGAAGGGGAAAGTATGGATCTATGGATACACTTATTGCGCGAGCGCAGGTCATCGGCAACGTTACTACCCAAGACCGGGCGATCTGCAACGTACACGGCATCACGGGCATTGGCAAAAGTTGCTTCCTCCGTAGCATCATTGCAGATTGTCCATCGCCATACAAGGAAAAAGGTATGTTACTGATACATTTCGATCCACAACAGTCTCCTCTTAAACCCATACCTCTGGGCGATTTCTTGCACACGCTACGGGAAACATACACTGTCTATCATCAGTTCTTGCGACTACCACTATCTGCTGAGGACAGTAGCGGTAAAACGTTTGACCGAGACACACTCAATAAGTATACCATTGCTCACAGTCCGCTACCCGCGTACCTTGATATGTTGCTCCTTGACGGGCTAGATGAAATCCCCTTTTGGAAGTGGATCCAACGCTATCTTATCAAGCCTTTCCTCAGTCAATCCGAGCCAGCTACCGGCATCCGAGTGATCGTGGCGAGCCAAGCCCCGATCTTCTGGCATTTCTGGGAGTTGCGTGAAACGACACGCTTGAACGAACTGCCGACCTTCTCCGAGCAGGAAACTGCCGCGTTCCTTCAACACAATTTTGCTTCATACCAAGAACTTGCCACACCCCTGTATCAGCTCACCAAAGGCTACCCGCTGGCCATTCACACCGCTGTTACCCTCATCGAACAAACAGGAGCACGTGCAATGCCTGCGCCAAGTACCAGCCAAGCCACGAGCTTGGGTCTTGATCCTCAATTACTTCAGAAGCTGCAAGCGGTGCCCGAACTCCTGTGGCTCGGTATGCTTCGCACGAAAAACGCCCGCAGTCGCCTTGTGATGCTGGAAGCGGCGCAGCCGACTGATCGTCGCTGGAGAGAGAAACGGGGCTTCAATCCTGATCTTGAAGCCGTACTCCAACGCATCTCCCAGTTGGGCCTGCGCCTGCCGTTGTCGCCCGATCTCCGGGACAACCTCAGACAGTATCAGCGCACAACCCAACCCGAAAGGTATCGCGCCGTATGGACCGCACTGGCTAATGACTATGCTGAGCAGTGCCAACGTACACCCTATCCTCAATTGGAGCGTGGTATCTTGAATGAGTGGTTGTATGCCTCAGTCCAACTCGACGACCAATCCCTAGCCGAAGACCTCTTGATGCAGCTTGAGCTACTCGCTGGCCATCCCCAATCGGTGCTCTATGTCCAAGATGACCGTGAATTGCAGGCATTGGTGCGTAATTCGCGGCACGCAGCCACGCTGTGTGCCTATCTGCCGGATGTAGCTGACCAACAACCTGATTCGTATGCTGCGCTAATAGCTGTGGCACAGCAACTTTTGCCGACAGAATCCCAACGGCAGGCTTACTGCGAACAGCTTTATAGTCGCTTTCATCGTGTATTTGAAAGCCATCCTATGAGCAAGCATGCTCTCGCTGATTTCCTCCAAGCAGCATTAGCTGCTCAGGATCAAGATGGCTCTCCGCCTGAGGGGGCACAAGCCGAGCCGAGCTTTTCTCTTGAGAGCTTACGCCAGCAAATTGGCCCCAAATACAAACCGGGTCAAGTCAACGAAATTGTACCCACCCTCAACAGTCGCGGGTTTTTGCTCTACCATCCTCAGCAACGCCGCTTTTCACTGAACCCAGTCTTACCTCCAATTATTCGTCTTCACCATGCTTTCACATCAAGTGCAAAGGAAGGTTAGCATGACACAGGAACCTTTGCCCTATCCCAAAACGCCGACCTACATTGGGCGTACTGCCCAAGTCCAGTTCCTCATCGAACAGATCACCGCTCTACATCAGCCAACCACACCCCCACAAGCGTGTCGTGTCCTGACTATCGAAGCTGCTGGTGGTTTGGGCAAAACCCGCTTGCTTGAGAGTCTGCCAGATTTAGTGCGTGATCAGGCAGCGAGCGTGCGGATTGTACGCATCATTGACTTTGACGAATATGCCCGCCGGAGTCCGCGTGGGATTGAGGCGATCTTGATTGATGGGCTGATCCAACGCCGTGGTCCTGAGCAGCATTGGTATCGCTTACCACCCCATGTGGTTGAACACGCCTTTGAGCACTACCATCAGCAGCTCAAGGAATATACCGCGAGCCGCATGCAGACCCGCCCTAGGCTCACCGAAACCGATCTATTGGATGCCTTCATCACTGATTGGAATACCCTTGCAGCGCAGTATCCCCTTGTCATTCGTTTTGATACTGTCGAGCGGTTGTTCCGCACTGTCCGATTACCAGATGCGCTAACGAATCAGCCTGAAGCAAGTTCAGGTGCTGATCTCGTGCTTGAGTGGCTGCGGTACGTGCTCCCGCGCCTCACCCGCACCCTCGTAATTTTCAGTGGTCGCCCGCTCGCCCTCACTGAGCCAAGTACACATCCGCTCACCCAACTCCTCACCACATTGTATACCGATCAGGATCAGCCCTTGTTGCTGCCCGAAGGACAGTTGCAACTCGAAGCATTTCAACCACATAGCCCGGATATTCCTATGTATATCCAGCAGTATGTGCGTGAGCGCACTACCGATCCAGCCTACCAAGCTGAGGATCGGTATGAACCAACGTATGTGTATCAACTCACGCAGGGCTTTCCGCTCTTTTTGTCAGTCTTTGCCGAGACCTACTTTCAACCTATGCCCGCCGATGGCGGTTTCCCCCAACCCCCTACTGCGCTGAAAGATAAAAAAGACTTTGAGACCTACATCATTGAGCAAATTCTGACCACCTATAGTTATAGGCACCATCCTGAAGCGACAACCACCCTGCTGCGCTGTTTATACATTCTGGCCTATGCTCGGCGTGGGCTACGCGCTGAGCAGCTGCGAGCGGCTTTTCAGGCCGTAGGCTATCCGGATACCTATTTGGATACCGTTATCCAAGCATTACCACAAGTTGCGCTCGTCAAAACTCGACCCATTTTAAGCTATGACGCGGAAACTCCTGAGCAATTGCCATCCACAGACGACGCTGTCGTGACGGTGCTCCTGCTGCATGATGAGATTACCCGATTGATTGATGAAGGTGGTTTTGCCCGTGAGCAAGGCATTGACAAAGACCTGCTGAGCTTCTTAATTGCCCAGAGCCGTGAGCAGGTGCAGCAGATACGGCAGCGCACCCAACAACCCGATCCGACCCAGCTGCTGCAAGCCATGGCCAACCACATCTACTATACCCTTTCCGGCAATGTACGCGATGCTTATCGGCTATATACCGTCTATATGGATGACCTCCTTGACAACGAACGGCAGGTAGATGCAGCTTTCGTATTATCTGACGCATTCTGGGAGTCTGCCATCTTGTTTGCCGAACGTGCGGGACAGTCCCTAGAGGATTATCTCAGCAGCGAGCCCGGGCTGAAGTATGCTGAGATCGTGCGTGATGAACAGGTGCGGCGGGTCAAAGTCTTGCTAGCACGTGGCGACACAGCGGCAGCGGCAACGCTTGGGGAAACATTACTTCAGCACTATGCCGCGGCGATGCAGCATGATCCGTACTTTGCCATCGAGCTGCAATTATTTACCGCAATCGCTGAAATCAAGGCAAAATCGTTTGGCCGTGAAGACCGCATTGTAGCCGTGGTTAAGGCACTCGAACCGCAGGTGGTGCCTGCGCCTGAGCCTGATGCCGATCTCCTCGTGCTGCGTTGCCCGTATCTGCTCGGTTTAGCCCACACCACCCTGAGCAGTCTCCGCTACCAGCAACAGGAGTACGAACGTGGTATTGAGGCCGACAAAGCCGCCCGCAAATGGTTTGAAGTCTATCGCCCGATAGCGGAGCAGATTGATGATGAAGTTGTTGATCTCATTGCCCAAGCAAGTAACAACTATGCCTATAACTTGTTAATGACGGGCGATATTCAGAGTGCGCTGCAAGTCTCAGATAAGGTACTTCGCCAGTATGCGGGGCAACTCTCAGCCTATCGCGCCGCTCTCGCGTATAACGTCAATGGGTTGATCCAGCGCACACTGTCCAATTGGATTGAGTCCGACAAAGCCTTGCAGCAAGCCGCCGAGTTCGCGGAGCGGGCGCAAGTGCGCCGCGCTCAAGGCATGGTTGCGATGGCTCAGGCCCAACTCCGCCGCGAAGAGCAGTCCGCCAAAGGCATCATTGATCCCACAATTAATGATACCTTCCAGCAGGCGGTGACGTTGCTAGAGAATGAGCCAGATCAGCTACGCGAAGTGTACTTCCAGTGGTCGGGCTTTCTCCGCGAGCTAGCGATCTATGCCAAACAACGCGGCGATCAGGTGCATGCCCAACACTACCGGCAGCATAGCCTTGCCTATCTCGATCAAGCCCTGAACTTGGTGGGCGAGCAGCCTTCGATGCAGCGGGCTGAGTTTCTCAAAAGCAAGGCAATTATCCATAACTTGTTAGGTGAATACGAGTATAGCCCACCCTTGCTAGCCGACGCAGAAGCTATTCTTCGTGCCATCCAAGCTCCGCGCTATGTGCATGTGATCTGCGGCAAAATTGCCTTTCAGCGTGGCGTGCTAGCCCTGAAGCAAGCGCAAGATTATGACCGTGCCTTGATCCTGTTTGCAATTGGCTTGGCCCGCCAGTATGTGTATGCGCCGCTCCACCGCGATCAGATCAATTTTGAGAAACGCATCACGCAATATATTACCGGCTCCATTCCCAATCCAAAGAGGCGCACGTTCGACAGCACTGATGATGTGTTTCAAATCCCGCGTGATGCTCTTGCCCAAACACGCGATACCCTCGCGGAGACGGTTACTGCGATTCCCATCGGCACTAGTGAGCTAGCCTATCAGCCACCTGATCCAACCGAGTGGGACAAAGCCTGCATACAAAGCGTCCGTTTTATCGAGCGCACAATTGAGATCGAGCTAGATGTGTAACGCATTCGTGGAACGTGAAACAATGAAGTGAGTAACCTATGTCTCGCTACCATGTGTATACTGATGATCGGATCAGCCCGCAACGTGTAGATTGCAACTGCACCTGTCCCGCCCCCACAACATGGTTGCCACCAGTTCAGGTCACAGAGGAACAACTGCTCCAACAGCATCCCCAATGTCAGCAAATCGCTTTGGATGCTGAGCATGCGGTGGTATATGTACCCTCGCTAAGCAAGATAGCGGTGTTAAACTGCGCCAGCCAAGCGTTGCTGGCCAGCTTTACCACGCATCGCTTCCCTTCCCCTGCTGAATATACCGACGACGCATGCCGTAAGGCCCTTACGCAACTCGTGTCCGCCCGCTTGCTCTTGCCCCCAACCCAGTGCGACACGCTCCCTACCCCACCTGAAGCGGATGAACTATCCGCGTGGCTGCATGTGACGAATGCATGCAACTTGCGTTGTACGTATTGCTATGTTGCTAAAAATGACGAAAGCATGTCGGCTGAAACTGGCTACGCTGCAATCAATGCAATTCTGCGTACCGCGCAACAGTATCGCTACCAGCGTGTGCTGCTCAAGTATGCTGGGGGCGAAGCCAGCCTGAATCTTGCGCTTGTCGAGCAACTGCATCAGTATGCCCAGCAGCATTATGTGGCGGCTGGTGTGCGTGAATTGGATGCTGTTGTGTTAAGCAACGGAGTAGGCTTGACCCACGCCAAGCTCGCACAGATTCAAGCCCTCGGTCTCCGGCTGATGATTTCTCTCGACGGCATGGCCGACGTACACGATAGCCAACGCCCGCTCCTTGGAGGGCAAGGTTCTTTCGCAGCAGTCCTGCGGAGTATCGAGCGTGCCGTCGCCCTGTCACTGCCACTCACGATCTCGATCACGGTCACCGCGCAGAGCGTGGCGGGCGTGGCTGACGTGGTGCGTTGGCTCCTTGCCCACAACCTGCACTTCACGCTGAATTTCTATCGGGAGCATCACGATGGTCAGCTTAATTCGGCGGTGCACCTTGAAGAGCAGCAGTTGATTGCGGGGCTACGGGCGGCGTATGCCGAAATCGAACGCAATCTGCCCGATTATAGTCTGCTCGGTTGTCTCTTGGATCGAACCAACTTGCATGCACCGCATCAGCGCACATGCCCTGTCGGACAGAGCTACCTCGTGATTACCCAGCGGGGCGAGATTGCCGCCTGTCAGATGACTCTCGATCAGCCCGTGACGAACGTCCATACCGATGATCCACTCGCTGCGATCCGTACCGCTCAGATTGGCATACGCAATCTACCGGTGGATGCCAAATCGGAATGCCAAACGTGCATCTGGAAATACTGGTGTGCTGGCGGCTGTGCGGTCAATACCTATCGGGCAACGAGGCACAATGCTCGACAATCCCCAAACTGCACAATATATAAAACGCTCTACCCAGATGTCCTACGGCTTGAAGGCTTGCGCCTCCTGCGCCAGCATGCTCCCCTACACCAGAGCTGATCCTGCACTTGTCCGCCCTACGTCCGGCTGTTGTCGGAAACGGAGGAGTGACCAACAACGCCGATCACCCGATTGTCATTGCGATTTCGACCGGATGTGCTTGTTTTTCGTGGTCCCTTTGAGTATCCTGAGCGTAGCGTGTAGGGGGCATCTTCCCCACGCACAGCGTAGCAGGAACCCAAAGGAGCGCGATCTATGTGCACATCAGATGAACGTACCTATATCTTTCTCCCGTATCGGCAACACTGGCTCGCCCTCCTCAGCCCAACGCTACGCCTGATCGGCATCGGCAGCTTCGTATGGGTGTTTTCAGCATACCTACCCACATCAGTGCGAATTCGGAGTATCAGTAGCGGAGTCATCATGCTGGCGTGGATATTCGTTTGGGTGCGCCACGTAACCTACAGCGTGACCCCGACACTGGGGCACATCCAGATTCGGTATTGGTGCAGGAGCGGCTGGCGGATCAGGCTGCTGCCACTACGACACTGCGAATTCGGCTACGATCAGGAATGGCACGAACGCTGGCTAAACATTGGCACGGTGCGCGTTTACCATAACGGGCAGCACTTCATTTGTCGCTCCCTGCGCGATTTTCGCGGGCTACGCATCACGCTGCCAACCTATCAGCTTCAGCCCAACACAGTACGCTCACGCATTGGTGCGTAAGCCTAGCTAGCTCTTCCCGTGTAGATGCGAAAGGAGCGATCCTAAATGACAGCTGAACGAACCCAGCAGATCGAGAATTGGGCATCCAATCACGGTGTACAAGGGATTTTCTATGATCGGGTGTTCATCACCCATCTGTTTCGTCCGCGCACATTATTGCATGTGCGCTTTCAACTGCCCGCTCCTCTTGCTGATTTTGTTAATCGCACGGAAGAACTCACCCAGCTGCATCATGCCGTGCGCCACGCCGGAACCGATACAGTCACAGTCGGGATTTTTGGGATTCCGGGGGTCGGCAAAACTACCCTTGCTATCCGCCTAGCGAATCAACTCAAGCCAGACTTTCTCGATGCCCAGATCATGCTCAACATGCTCGGGACACAACGCACGCCGCTACCTGCGCTAGCTGCAATGCAGGCAGTAGTGCGTGCGTTTCATCCAGATGCCGCCCTTCCCAATGAGTTCGCAGCAATGCAAGCGATCTATCGTTCCGTGCTAAGCACACAACGGGTGTTGATTGTAGCGGATGATGCAGCTCATGCGGCTCAGATCGAACCGCTTATGCCGCCTGCGGGCAGCCTGCTGATCGTAACAGGACGGACCACATTTACCCTCGCCGGAATGCGTGCGGTACACCTACAACCGTTCTCAGTAGCGGATGCACGGCAGTTATTGCTGCACATTACCCAGCAGCCCATTGCCCCTTCAACACTGGATCATCTCATTGCAGCGTGTGCCCGCCTGCCATTGGCGTTACGGATCGTGGCCACGCAGCTGATCGTGGATCAGACCTGCTCCCCATTTCAGTTGAACGAACGCCTGCGTCAGCGGCGGCTCGCCTATTTGCAAAACCCCAACCAGCCACGTGATGCGCGGGCTAGTGTGCAGGCTTCGATTGCACTCAGCTACGATTTACTTACCCGTGCAGAAAAGCGACTCCTGCGGAGCGTGAGCCTGCTTCCCGTGAGCTTTGACTGTGCTACAGCGGCTACGCTATCATCGTATGCTGTCGCGCAAACCCAGCAGCATCTGCGTCGTCTCGTGCAGATGAACTTGGTTGCGTATACACCTGAGCAGCAACGCTACACCGTATTTGAGCTAGTTCGGGAATTTGCTGAACAGCAGCTCACTGAGACCGAACGCAACCAACGTACCACCTTGCTTTACCGTTCTGTAGCGCAACTGTTGGTCCAGCTTGAGGTTGATTTTGAGGTGGGTGGAAGCCAAGCGCAGCAGGCGTTGCATCAGTTTGATCTAGAACGCCCCACGATTGGTAAGGCTTGGCGGTTACTCCGCGCCGCGCCCTCTCATCACAAGCACGATCACTGGCTAATTCAGTATGGCTTGCTCACCCGCACTCTGGGCCAGCTCCGCTATCACCCCCGCGATGATCGTATTCCCCAATATCAGGCGATGCGAGCGGCCGCAGAACGGCAAGCACAGGTCCGCGCTCAAGCAATTGCATGCGCGTGTCTGGGGCAGGCCTATGCAGCGTTAGGGGAGTATCCACAGGCGATTGCCGCATATCACGAGAGCCTTACACTCGCACGGCAGGAAGCGCATCAGCGTGGCGAAGCAATCGTGTTAGGGTTACTCGGTCAACTGTGCAGTGATTTAGGTGATGCTGAGCAAGCCCTCGCCTATCATCGCGCAAGCTGGAAATTGTTACAGCAGCTCACTCCGCCATATCCAAAAGGTGAAGCCCTTGCCTGTGGAAATTTGGGGTATGCGTTGGCATGTCAGGGCAACCCACACGATGCGGTTGCGTATCACCAACGGCAATTGGCTCTCGCCGAGCAGCGCAACGACTCCCATCAGCAGGCGATGGCATTAAGTTTGTGGGGCTTCGCCTTGTTCATTGCAAAGCAATTCGATGCCGCTCAGCGTTATTTGGCATTGGCGCAACACATATCCATTGTGCTTGGCGATCTGCTGCTGCAAAGTGCCGTCCATGAATGGCGCGGACGGACCTATGCATGGAATGGGCAGGTTGTGCTTGCGACTGAATACCTCACACGCGCCCGCACGCTTGCCATAACGATGGAGCATCGGGCAAGGATTGCACGCACGGCATGGCATCTCGGTGAGGTATTGTACCAGCAGGGACAGTGTACCGCTGCCGCTGCACTTGCCGCCGAATATCTTACCTTTGTGTGCGACACACAGCCGCATCGCTCCATGCTCCGGCTGGGATTGGAGGGATACGTTTAGATGAGCCTACTGATCAACATCATATCCCGCAGGTATCGTGCGGATGTGCCATAAATACCCCGCAGAAGATGGGCTGAATTCCTTTCTGTTGCTCTAGCACTATGTTATGGTGACAGCAGAAAGATTATACTAAGCACGCTAGGAAGGAGCCAACCTAATGATTACCCGTGACTCACAAGGGCGACCCCTACCGCAATACGCACCATCGCCGCTACCTTCGCCGCGACCTGCCAAGCCTGTGGCAGTGCTGAGCCTACACCCACTGGCGATGTGGCCGCATGTCTTCAAGCTAACTGGCATCGTTGGGCTGTTAAGTGCGGGCGTTGCTATCATCTACACACTAGAACATCCAAACGTAACGATGCAGACATTGCTTTGGCTATTCGTCTTAACGGTTGCATTTCTTGCAATGCTACGCTTTGCATACCAGTATTATCGGTGGAAACACACAAAAATTTATGTCAGTGCTACCGGCGTGCGAATCTTCTCCTTGTCACTCTGGGAACGGACGGACAAAACTATTCCCGATCAGCAATGCGAACTTATGGTGAAGCAGACATTGCTCGACTCGGCGTTGAACACGGGAACATTGGCTATCAAGCATCACGATGAAGTCATCCTGCTGCATTGGTTGATGCCCTTTGATCGAGTGCGTGATTTTCTGGATTGGAACATAACCCGCTAAGGGGCGGGGGGAGCCGTATCGCTGTTACGGCTCCCCCGCCCCCTAGACCCGCTCCCCTCGCCTCTATTTCCCACCGCCTCCCCCCCCGCCCCTGCTTGCACGAAATACCTATCTCAGGTATTATATCTATCTAAGATTTGTTTGCATATGGAAGCACCAATGACATACCGCTCACGCCCCACATCACCAACACTGCCTGCGCCGTGCTTCTCCTCAGTGCGCCACTGGTTGAGGGTGCTATGACTACCGTTCATTCGTCAGTACCCCCCCCCCCGTATATCCGCTCCACCACAAGGACACTTTAGCGGTCACGAGACGTTTGTCCTGCGTAGCTCGTGGCTCAAAAAAGGCTACGACCTGCTCAGTTCGGATCCCGCCCTCTTCACCGCGCCCGATGTGCATATGAGGCTTGGGGTGGGCAAGAATATGGCCCAGTCCATACGCCATTGGCTCCGCGTGACGGGTATGGCTAAGCGTGCGGCCCAACCCGGCCTAATGACGATCACCGACCTTGGCCGACGGCTCCTCGATGACGACGGCTGGGATCCCTTCTTGACCACCCCACTGGCAGCATGGCTGCTCCACTGGCAGCTTGCCAGCCAGCCCAGCAATGCCTTTACATGGTATTACACCTTTAATCTCCTACGCGGCAGTGAATGGACCACCCCACACCTTGTGACCGCCCTTGCCAATGCCTGCCGTGAGCGCGGTTGGAGTGTCCCTTCCGAGACCACCCTCACCCGCGATGTCATCTGTATGCAGCAGTGTTACGTGCGCCCACGCCGTGCCACCACCGCACTCGATGAGCCATTGCTCTGCCCCTTGCTCGATCTCGGCGTGATGCAGGCCGTGCCCACCCTCAGCCCCAGCTACCGCCTCACGCCTAGCGATCACGTCGATCTGCCCGATGCCTTGCTTGCCTATGCAATCCAGCAGCTCCTTGTCGCCCGCCAGAGCCAGACCATCGCCCTGCAAGAGCTAGCCTATGCACCGGGCTGTCCCGGACGCGTCTTCTGCCTCACCGCCGATGCGCTGCTAGCACGCTTGTATCGCCTCGAGCAGATCACCGATGGACGGATGCGCTTCTCCGATCAGGCGGGCATCCGCCAGATCGCGTGGCACGGCGACCCGCCCGCCGCCGATGACCTGACACTACTGGAGCAGGGCTTTGTGCAGGAGCTGGCGCAGTGAGCGACCTGCTCTCGCCCACCATACCCATCGCCCCGCGCTACACCCGCTCGGTGCAGCTGACCCACGATGCTGCCCCTGCGCGGCTTGCCCATGCCCTCGCCGGGTATCACCTTACGCCATTGGTATTGCACACCCTCACCCGCATTGTTGCCGGGCTACAGCCTACGAGCACGACCCGCGCCTTTAGCATCATCGGCCCCTATGGTGCGGGCAAATCGGCATTTGCCTTGTTCCTCAGCCAGTGGCTGGCCCTTCCCAATCCTGCCGCCCGCATGCGCTTGCTCATCCAGCACGCAGCAACTGATCCACAGCTGCTCCCCGATTTGCCCGCCCCACGCTTATTACCCGTACTTGTTGGGGGCGATAACCGCTCGTTGCGCCACGCCCTACTGGATGCCCTCCACGCGACGCTAACCCAGCACCCCGACACGGCATCCGTGAGCAACGCCCTAGCCGAAGCGATGTCTATCGCCACTGCATCGCCATCGCCGCAACGCATCGCTGAGCTATTCCAGCAAACAGCACAGATGCTTGCCAGCCACACTGCGTGGGATGGGTTAGCCGTCGTGATTGATGAGCTAGGGCAATACCTCGACTATGCCGCCCGTCAACAGCACGAAGCCGATCTATTTGTGCTTCAAACGCTGGCCGAAATGGCTGCCCGTAGCGGTGCTGCCCCTTGCCTGATCATCACCGTGCTGCACCAAGCCTTTGATCGCTACGCCCGCACGGCAAGTGACACGCAACGTACCGAATGGGCCAAGGTGCAAGGCCGCTTTATCGATCTGCCCTTCCAAGAACCGCTCAGCGACGTGGTGCGGATGATTGCTGCGGCACTCGCCCCCGATCCAGCGGCTGATCCGTATGCGATGCAGCGACAAGTATGGGCACACCACCACGTGCAGATAACCACCCAGCTTAATCTTGTGCCGCGTGACATGGCCCCACCCGAATGGCATGCTACCCTTGCCCACACCTACCCGCTGCACCCGCTGGTGTTGCTGAGTCTGCCGCGCATGGTGCGCCACCTTGCCCAAAACGAACGCTCACTGTTTGCCTTCCTCGCCAGCCACGAACCGTACAGCCTGCCCGATCTCGTCGCGCAAGCAGCTGATCCAGAGCAACTCCCGATTTATCGCCTATCGCACCTCTTCGCCTACATCGAAGCGGTACTCGGTGCTGGGCTATTTACGCATGCGCGGGGGCGACGCTGGGCCGAACTGGCTGAAGCTCGGCTCCGGCTAGGAAGCCATGCTGCGGTTGATCTCGTGACGGTGATCGGCACGCTGAATGCACTAGGTACAACCGACACGCTCCGCGCTAGCGCACCACTACTCGCCTACGCCCTGCACGATACCCCCGATCCAGCCTTAATCCACGCCGATCTAGAACTCCTCAGCCACCGGCAGCACATCATCTACCGCCGCTTTAGCGATAGCTACGTGCTCTGGGAAGGCAGCGATCTTGACCTCGACGCGCTGATCAGCACCGCCCGCCAGCACCTGTATGCCCACCAGACGCTGCTCAGCCTCCTGCATAGCTCCACCCAACTAGCTCCGTTGATTGCCCATCGGCATAGCTACCACACCGGCAGCGTGCGCCAGTTTGTTGTGCAGTTTGTGGCCGCAGAACAGCTTCCCCAGCTGCCCGTACCACCGCCGCATAGCGATGGGCACATGCTTTACCTTGTGCCCGATCATGATGCCGACCAGCAGCAGCTCCAAGCATGGCTAACCGATCCCGCCCGCCAGCATGAACCCCAACGGATTGTTGTTGTGCCGCACCAGATGCACACCTTGCATACGCTGTTGCTCGATGTGGCCACCCTGCAACACGTCCTTGCCAAACAGCCCGAACTCGCGCAGGATGCCGCCGCCCGCCGCGAACTCGGTAGCCAACTGGTTGAAGCTCAGCAGCTCCTCGATGCCACCCTCGCCCAAGCCTACCACCCCGCACACAGTACATGGTGGTGGTGCGGTGAAGCCCAACCTGTCAAGACGATGCGCCAGCGTGATGATTTGCTCTCACGGGTCTGTGACCACGTGTTTGCAGCTAGCCCGCGCATCTGGAATGAGTTGATTATGCGTCCGCAGCTGCCCACCGCCAGTGCCAAAGCGCGGCGCATGCTGATCGCAGCCATGCTCGAGCAGGGGCATCTGCCAGAATTGGGGCTAACTGGCTACCCCCCAGAACGGTCAATCTATGCCAGCGTGCTGCTCCAGAGCGGGATCCACCGCGAGCAAGCCCCCGGCGTGTGGGGCTTTGGCCCACCGCCCCCGCATGATCCGGCGCGGCTGGCCCCCGTCTGGGCCGCGATCCAAGCCTTCTTTGTGCAAGCCAGTGGGCAGATCCAACCGCTCAGTGCGCTGTATGCCACGCTGCAACACCCACCGTATGGGATCAAAGCGGGGGTCTTGCCAATCCTCTTCGTTGCCGCCTACCTTGAGCAGGCAGGCGAGATTGCGCTGTATGAGCGCGAGACCTACGTGACCGTGCCGGACATGGCCTTCTTCGAGCGCATGCTGCGCCAGCCGGAACAGATCGGGGTGCGCGTGAGCCGAATGGCGGGGGTGCGCCACGCCGTGTACGAACGGCTCGCACGGGTACTCGCCCCGCACGCACTCGAACGTTCTGTGCAGCCTGCACTCCTTGATGCAGTTACGCCCTTGCTCAAATTCGCACAGAAGCTACCGCCCTACACGCGCACAACACACACCCTCTCAGCACAGGCGCAGGCGGTACGACAGGCTCTGCTTACCGCCCGCGCCCCCGATGAGTTGCTGTTTGCAACGCTCCCACAGGCGTGTGGCATTGCCCAATTTGCCGACCACAGCACCGATCCGGCTATCGTTGAGCAGTTCTTCGTCCAGCTTAAAACCAGCCTGATGGAGTTGCAGGATGCCTACCCACACCTCCTCGAACGGGTTCTGAGCCAAATCCGGCAGGCTTTCCAGTCACCCGCCAGCGATCCTGCACAGCTCCGCACCGATTTGCTCGTGCGCTACCGCCAGCTTGCCGATCAGACGAGCGACACGCAGGTGCGGGCGTTTGGGGTGCGGCTTGAACAAGCTGAAGCGTATCCGGCGTGGGTCGAAAGTGTGAGCGCATTGATTGGGCGTAAACCACTCGATGCATGGCACGACCACGAGGTACAGGCAAATCTGCGCCAGCTTGCTGATGTGGGGCGACGCTTTCGGATGATTGAACGCCTGATTGCAGCGACAAGCCCCACCCCGCCGAGCGATGCGATCTACGTGAGTGTGGTGGATGCACGCGGTGAACGGAGCCACCTACTCCGCACGGCCCCCGCAACCGCAGCGATGCAAGCCGCCCAGCAGGCTATGCAGCAGACGTTGCAGCAGCAGCCCGACCTAACCCGCCCGCAACAACTCGCAATTGTGACCGCACTTCTTCAGAGCCTGATGGAAGGGAGTGAACCAGATGACGAACCACAGTGAGCAGCCTGAGGCCCACACGGCATGGCGTGACCGCCCCGGCCGCCATATTGTCAACCTGAGTGGCGGCAAAGATAGCACCGCCCTTGCGATTTTCCTGCGCGAGCAGATTCCGCAGCTAGAATATGTGTTTTGTGATACGCACAAAGAACTGCCTGAAACCTACGAGTATCTCGACCGGCTCGAAGCCTACCTGCAACGCCCGATCATCCGCTTGAATGCCGAGCGTGGCTTCGATCACTGGCTAGCCATGTATCGGGGGATGCTGCCCTCATCGCAGGTGCGCTGGTGTACGCGCAAGCTGAAGATCGAGCCATTTGAAGCCTATGTCGGTGATGATCTGGTGTGGAGCTACATTGGCATTCGGGCTGATGAGGGGCGTAGTGGCTATATCTCCACCAAGCCCAACATCCACCCGGTCTATCCCTTCAAGGAGCACGGGCTTGCCCTTGCCGATGTGCAGCGCATCCTTGATACGAGCGGGCTAGGCTTGCCCAGCTACTACGAGTGGCGGCAGCGCAGTGGCTGTTACTTCTGCTTCTACCAGCGTACCGGCGAATGGGTAGGCTTGAAGGAACGCCACCCAGATCTGTTTGAAGCGGCGAAAGCCTATGAGCAGGAGCAGGGTGGGGAGCATTTCTACTGGCGACAAAACGAGAGCCTGAGTGAACTAGAACAACCGGCGCGGCTTGCCCAGATCAAGCGTGAGCATCAGCTGCGCCTAGCGGCGGAGCGCAAGCAGCAGGCCGGGCGCACCCTGATCGAGCTGCATGCCGCCGCGCTGGATGCTGAAGACGATGACGTGGGCTGCAATATTTGCCATTTGTAGGAGAACACACGCATGCGGGCATTTGCCTTTCATCAGAAATTCGCACTCCGCCGCGAACGGCTCGCGCTGATGATTCAGTGCATTGCTGAGGGCGGAGCCACCTCTAAGGATGCTGTGGCAACCTATATGGGGGTCAATCCCTATATGGTTGAGGGCTTTCGGGGCTGGCTCTGCAAAACTGGGCTAGGGCACGCCAGCAAAAACACCTATCACCTCTCTGATCTGGGGCGTGTTATTGCTACCCACGATCCGCGTCTCGAACGGAACGAGACGCAGTGGTTGCTGCACTACGCCCTCGCAAATACGGCTGATGAGCGTGCGGAGGTGTGGTATCGCTTCACCAATGAGTTTGCATCAATCGGTATGCAGTTCACCAGCCCTATACTGAAAGCCTATGTCACGCAGGCTGTACCTGAATTGCCCAACAACGCTAATGCGATTGCATCCGATGTCAACGAAGTGCTGAAAAGTTCCCCCCGTGCGACCTATGCCACCACGTTACTTTCTTATATTGCATCCGATGTCAACGAAATGCTGAAAAGTTATACCCGCCCTTATGCACTCGGTGGGCTGGGCTTCGTGCAGAAGATCAGCAAAAACGAGTACAAGATCACGGGGGCCGCTGTCCCCCCACCACTGATTGTCGGCTACATCCTGTTTGATAGCTGGGCTAGGCACTATCCCAATAGTGATACCCTGCGGGTCTCACAGGTATGCAACGAGCCGGAGCTACCCGGTCGGGTGTTGTTTGCCTCGCGGGAGCAGATTGTCCAGAGTCTGCGTGACTTACAGGCACGCGGTCTAGTTACCATTGCGGATACGCAACACGAGCCAGTGACACGCCGCTTCCACGCTGCGCCGATCCAGCTCCTTATGGACTACTACGCAACGCTATGACCAACGAACTAGAACGATTCAGCGCACACTTTCTGGACTGTTGTGTCTACGCCCCGCGCTACAAGGTAGGCTGGCTGACGGGTGCGCCGTTGGCTGGCAAAACCACCCTCGCCCGCGCTCTGGCTCGTGAACACGGCTGGCACTACCTCGATTACACCCTCGATGCGGGCTACTTCGACATGCTCGCTACCACCATCAGCACCTACAGCCCAGATGACCTAATCCGCGACCTGTGGCAGTGGTGTCGCGCCTGTGTTGCGCCGGTGCTGATCTGCGACCATCTCGATGCGCTCCTCGCTACGTGGAGCCACGATCAACGCCACGTCTTTGTAGTGCGGCTCAGTCAGCAGCAATATCTGCCGTGCGGCGTGATTGTTGTCACCCATCTGCTCCGCTGTCAGGAGCTGGCTTCTTTGCGGCCCGAATTGTCTCGTGCTTGTATTCATCTTGAGGAGAGAGCATATGTCTGAACCCTTACCACCGTTCAACACTTTCGTGCGTGTCAATGCAGGTTTCAAACCGTCCGTGCAGCTGCCCGTAGATTTTGAAAACGAGGCGATCAATGCGCGTCTGATTGAGAACTTTATCCCTACCCAATTTACGATTGCGCTGTTTGAACAACTCGCGCAGAGCTGCCATCCCAACAGCACGGATCGGGCGCATATGATCGTTGGTACATATGGGACAGGGAAATCGGACTTACTGCTCATGATCGCCAACTATTTCGCCCGGGCAACGGACGACCCACTGATGAAGCCGTTCTATGCCAAGCTGAGCCGCCTTGATCCGGCGCGGTATGCCACGATTCATGGGCAGCGTACCCATCTGCGTCCGTATCTGGTTGTGGTGTTGCAAGCCGATGCTACCACGCCATTTTCGGGATTTGTGCTGCACGGCTTGGAAAAAGCTCTGCGCTACGTGGGCTTGGAAGCGTTGATGCGCGACACCAAATACCGGGCAGCACGGGCGAAGATTGCCGAATGGCGGCGCGACCAGCACGCCCGCCTTACTGATCTGGAGCAGCATTTGCAACACCGCGAAGGCCGCGAATTGAGCCAGCTTGAACAGGAACTCGATAGCCCGCAAGCTGATCTCGCCTTCACCGTGTTTGCGCGGAGTTTCCGTGAAGTGATGGGCATCGAGTTCCCCATTTATGAGTATCAGCAAGCCCACGAGACATACGCTGCGGTAGCCCAAGCCCTCGCCGAGCGTGGCTCGCACAGCGGCATTGTCGTTGTGATTGATGAGTTCACCGAGTTTCTCCGCCGCTTTGAACAAGCGATTGATCAACGCGCCGCCGCCATTGATGCAGAAACCAAGGCGGTAGATAACCTTGCCGAGCGCAGTGCTTCATCAAATGCTCTACGGAAAGGCCAACTTCACTTTATTGTGTCTAGTCTGGAAGGCTTTGCAAGTGCCGCAGACAAGGGTGGTACGCGCCAAGCCACGCAATCCCTAGAACGGATTGGCGGGCGGTTTAAGTCACATTCGCTGAGTGCTGATGGCAGCGAAGAGTTGATCCGTGGGGCGATCCAGAAAGAGGTGGATGTCGCCACCCTGCTTCCTAATGCACAACAGGACGAGCTGCTTGATCTGGCTGCCCCGATTTGGAAAGCGCAACGCCGTGATCGTGAGTGGGTAAAGCAGATCATTGTGCAGGGAGCCTTTCCGCTCCATCCTCTCACCACCTACGCCTTGCCCATCGTGAACCGTGCCGTCGCCCAAAGCCAGCGCACCATGTTCCTTTTCCTCAGTGACCAACAGCGCGGCTTACAGCACTTTCTGCATACGGCCACACTTGCCAGCCCCTACCCCAATTGGCATACCTTGCTGACTCTCGATTGGCTCTTCGATTATTTCGAGGAGAGCATCAAGACCAAGAAAACGGAGATTGAGGAGGCGTATGAGCGGGGCTGCCAAAACCTGCGGAGTGCCACCGTAGATACCACGCTCGCGTTGCGCGTGTTGAAGATTGTCGCACTGTGTGAAGTCCTCAATGATGCCCACCTGCGCCCGACGCGCCAATTCATTCAGCACGCTCTCAATCTCCCGCCAACCGTCCGCGCCACAGATGAACTCGACACTGCCCTCCGTATCCTTGAAGAATTTGAGGCTCTCTATCCACCGAGCGAACACGAGCGCGGCGGCCAACACGGTAGCTACAGCCTCCCCCTAGCTGGGCGGGTGAGCGTGCCCGGTCTCCGCCAGCAAGTGAAGCGGCGTGCAGGTGAGATGAAAACCAGTGTCCGTATGCTTACCTCGCTCCATCTACCTGAGCCTGTTAAGGCAGAGGGCTACAACCGCAAGCGGGGGACGCACCGCGAGTTTGTGGCGCATTACCACGATCTCCAAAGCGTGTCGGACATCACTCAATTAGAGAATGAGTTGACGCGCAACGATGGTGTGCTGGCCTATATCATTGCGAGTGATGATAACGAGCGGGCTGCGGCGCAGAGCAAAGCCCGCGAACTCACCTCCCACTACCCCAATCTGATTGTGGCCGTGCCGCTTGCCCCTAGCACCATTCTGCGTGCGCTGGCTGACTATCGTGCCCTCGAACAACTCCGCGAGAGTTCCGAACTAGAACCGGCGGCAAAAGTCTATCTCCAAGATCAAGGACTGATTGGCAAAGAGTACAAGCAACGGCGTGATGCCGACCTTGCTAAGCTCCGTGACGTGCGCCAGTGGGAGTGGTATGTGAACGGCAACCCACACATGGGCGGTTTCAGTAGCGACAGGCAGCGCACTGACCTGATTGATCAGCTGATGCAGCAACGCTTCCCGGCCACCCCGTCACAACCACTGCCACAGCACTTCAAGCCCGATGGCATCCCCACCGCGATTGAGAAAGCCATAACGGAAATGCTCAAAGGCAAGGTCGAGATTGCCGCGAGCGCAAAAGGGCAGGTGGAGACAATCCTGAGCCGCAGCGTGGTTGAGCTAGGCTTGCTGACCGAGCAGGGCAAATCAGGCGGGTACATTGAATATGCAATCACTGCCCCAGATAGCAAGACCTACGATAGCATGCAGGTGTGGAACCGTTTCGCTCAGCATCTGCAAGGGAAAGAGAAACATGCATGGGCCCGCTTGGTTGAAGAGCTGCGTAGCCCGCCCTACGGGCTGTATGACGCGCTGCTGATTGTCTATCTGGCTGCCTTTCTCATCGTTCATGCCGAGTCCATCGAAATTGTCCCAACAGCGGCGAGTAGCAGCGGTAGCCGCCCCAATCTAGGTGCGCTTGATGCGAAGCTGCTGAAAATGATGGTGGAGCAACCGAAAGCCTACACGATCCGGTTCCAGCCGCTCACCGCAGGCGAACGCCAGTGGTTACATAGGGTTGCTACCTCCGATCCGCGTCGTCGCTTCAACTACTCTCCCAGTCAAGGCACAACGCTCCGCGCCGCCGTGAGTGAACACCTGCATACGTGGCTGAAACGGCTGCCGCTGCCTGCCTTTGCTGAGAAGCTCAGCGCAGACGATCTGCGCGAGCTTGCTCCAGACTTTGCAGGAGTGAACTACGCCGTTGCGGTGATCCTTTTGCAGAGCCGTGCTGACAAACAGCTGCTTGCCAGTGCGATCCTCACTGACATCCCCAACCAGCTTGGTGCAGCGCAGGATCGCAACACATGGGATGATGCCAGCGTGCACGAGCTTGTGGCCCGCTTTGGTGAAGTCATGCAGTTGCTCGAACAGCTGCCCAAGCTCCTTGAGGACCACACCATCGCCCAGATTGCAGCCATCTTCGGCGTTGCTGCTCCAGCCGCGCCCGACGACCAATTCGCACTGACAGCGTGGCAAGCAATCTTCCACTGGCGGCACAGCCGCCAAAGTGTCAATCCTGACTCACTCACGACCCAAACTCGTACCTTCTTCCGCCACACCCAAAGTGCATCAGGCACAGTCCAAGATGCTCTGTTAAAAGAATTTGCGCGGCAGATCATCGGTATTGGCGCGGAGTACAAAAACTGGCCTGAGCGAGATCGGCTCGATAAACTGGTGCAGGCAATTACTACAGCCAAGCGCGAGATTGATACGAAGTGGGAAAGCACCGCACCGTCAGAGTCGGTGTGGCACGCAGGCCTTGCCGCCGCCGCGCTAGGGCGCGAGGAAAGCAACGTACAGCAAGCCCTAGTTGCGGAGCGGCTCACAGGGTGGTTTCAAAGCCACTCCCTGCCAGCGTGTGCATCAGCGTTATCGGTTGCACAGCTCCAGTTGCTGTACTCTCCGCTTGATGCACCACAAGTACACGATCTGGCCTATCTGTTGCAGCGTACCAATTGGCAGAGCAACCAATGGGATGCCATCATCAATACCGAACTCGCGGCGCAATTCGGGATTGTGCAGTGGTATAAAGAGGAAGTCCAGCAGGCATTGCAGCGCGTGCGCGAGGCGTTAGGCAATGCCAAGCAGCTTGACTCACGTCTGCGTGCATACATCCTCGCCGAGCTTGCCGCATACCTTGCGCCATCCGCACCCGCAGCCACCGCGCACGATCTCACTGCGCTGCTTGCCGCGTGGCTTGAGCAGCACCCCATCCCCGATCAACATGATTTGGCTGAGGAGACTGCGCTGGTATTCCAGTATCTCAAGAACAGTGTTGCCCAGCCAGAGACCGCACTGCTCATTGATCTGCCGCGTGCGCTACCCAACATTGGTCAGCCCTACCACCAATGGACAACGTATACACAGCTATCGGACTATCTCACCCGCGTCCGTACCGCAATCAGCGAACTGGAACAGTACATCCCGACCCCAGAGCCAGTCCAGCGGTGGCTCACGGGCATCATCGAACAGGGGTTACGCCGCACGCTGCCCCAGCGGCCCCACGAGCAGACGCGCCTTGTGCAAGCGGTAAGCACACCCTTCACCGCTTGGCTTGCCACGCTTCAGTTGCCCGCCTTTAGCACCACCTTAACTGAGGCTGATCTGCACCAGTTACTCCCGGATACATCGCCCGCAGTATGCGCCGCAAGCCAAGTGTGCATAAAGGCTGCGCTCGGTGAGATCGCCGTAGATCAGGACTTCCTCTTGCAGCAACTCCCAGCCGCACTAGGGAATACCACCCCGCCTGCAATGTGGGATGACCTACACGTAGAGAGGTTGCTGGATCAGTTCGCTGAAGTCTGCACCAGCTTGCCGCGCATCCCCACCCAGCTTGAGCAACAGCTCTGCATGGAACTTGGCACAGTCGTGGCTACGCCCAACGTGCGTGCCGTTGCACAGCTGTTGGCAACATTGCAAACGTGGCGCAAACAACACGTCATCCTGAACGAGCAGGGGCTTTCCGCCGATGCACGAGCTGTCCTCACGACACTGCAACGAACGGACAGTGAGCCGGGTCCACTCTTGCTTGAGCAGCTGCCGAAGCAGTTACGCGAAGTGCGTGCCCCATATGGGCAGTGGCCTTCGTGGCAAACCCGAACCCACTACCGCGCCGCATTTCAGGCAGCCGTGCGTGAGATTGAATCCAAAGGGCGCGTGGCTGAAGCGACCGAGCGCGTACAAATCCTCTGGAAACGACTACGCGATGATCTCCGGCAGCTCTCGGAAGACGAACAACGCTGGCTGATTAAACAATTCCGTGAGGAGTTTCGCCAATGATTACGATCATCGAGGATGTGTACGGCTATGAAGCCGCGCCCACCGATGCCCTTGTGGGGTCTGCTATCAACGACTATGTGCCCATCCGGCAACAGATTCAGCGTGCTCTTGCATCCATGCCCGCACCTACGCTAGTAGTAGTTATTCGCCACGCAACGCTCGTTCATTGGCTAGCCGATCTGCGCCAGTACCCATCAAGCCGTATACATTGGCACACGGTTGATCCATTGCGTCTTTTTCTCGATCACTTCGGCACACCGCCCCCGCCAGAGTTATCGGCCACAATCGTCGCCGCCCTTGACGTGCAGCACATCCCGCCGCCTGCCCCAACCGATGCGACCCCCCCAATTACGCAGATTCTGCGCCACTGGCTCGGCTCCGTATGGGGCTGCCCAATCCCTAGCGCACGCCACCTCACCGAGCTGGTGGGTGAGCTTGCGGCTCGCACTGAGCCGATCCCGCCGGAGCTACTCCCTGTAATTGCACTCCAACTGCGTCAGTGGGCCCAGATCATTCCAGCCTATGCCAAGCTCCGCGCCGACCACCTCGTCGCCGACAGTCGCCGCTTGCTGGTGCGCGGGGCCTTGCGGTACTATGCTCCTGAATGGCTCGCTGAACAGGGGCTAGGCGATCTGCCCAACCTTGATGTTGAAGCCCACGCCGCGCAGTGCGTCGCGCTCCTCAGGCCTTACGCCACTGCCATCACCGCCTATTGGAACCGCAATGTTGCCCGCCACCACCCGCTCTCATCGGAGACACTTGCTACGCTCTGTGCGCGTATGTCTGGGATGAGCATGGCTGAGTTGGAATGTGTGGCACGACTCCTTGAACATAACCCAAGCATCCTCACCGCGCACCTGCTTGCTACCCTTGCAGACCAGTTTCGTTGGCTCAAGCACGATGCCCAACCAATCCTCGCTCGGCTGCAAACGCAAATCGCGCCCACACCACCGCCGCTGCCCGATGCCGCGTGGGATGTGCCGCAGTGGCTGGATTGGGCAAACACCGCGTACATGCCCTACTTTGCGTGGGTCATTCGAACGCAACAGCCCCGCGAGCATCAGCAGGCGTGTGCGCTCGCATTCAGCGATTGGCTCGCTGACCAGTATCCGCAGTGGCTGATCCAGCCCAATCCCCCGCTACTGACACGCCAATTTACCCATCTGCGCGAGATTCTTGCCAGAGACCCGCAGGCGTGTGTGGTTTGGTTGGTGGCCGATGGGCTGACGTGGTGGCAAGGGCAGCAGCTTAGCGAGCTATGCAGTGCACACGGCTTGCATGTGCTCACCCACGACATTGGGGTAGCTGCGCTGCCTTCGATTACCTCGATCTCCAAGCGCGTCCTGATTACCGGCGTGCCCGCCACAACACCTGATCCGCACTCGCTGGCGCAGATCGCACAGGAGCATAGCATCCGTAGCGGACTAGCTGTGCAGGTATGCCATGAACTAACCCCACTTGCGTCAATCCTACACGCGGAACCAACCGTGCAGGTAGTGTTGGTACTGTATAATATGCTCGATGTAATTGCCCATAAGCAGACGAGCTTCACCGATGATCATGGGATACGCGGCTACCTTCAGGAATTGGTCACCTATCTTGCTGATAGCCGCCGCGCTTGCGATGAGTATCACCGCACCTACCACGCCCTGATCGGGAGCGATCATGGCAGCACTCTGCTCCCCGCCGATGCGCCAGCCCTGCCGCTGCCCCAAGCCACGCTGTGCGTTGATGATCGCAACGATGATGACGTAGCCCAATCCCTACCACCCCGCAGCACCCGTGCCGTTGTTGTGTCGCAGCCAGCCCAACTACGGGCAGCGGATCTCACGCAGTGGTATCGGCTCGATCCGCAACGCTACCAATTGCCGCAGATGTATCTTGTGCCGCGTGGCTATGGCTATGCAGTGAGGCGACCTACGGGCTGGACGCACGGC
>CALCJV010000078.1 GCA_937967405.1 uncultured Chloroflexales bacterium
TAGTGCTGACCTTCGCAGTAGTCCTGCCGCTCCTGAGCCTGCTGTTCAGCATCCCCGACTCCGCCCGTGCCAGCCGCGAGCGTACTCCGCAAAGCCTTGAGCTTGCACCAGTCACCTCGCTGCGAGCCAATTTTGTTAGCACAGTGAACAAAATTCCGGTGCGGGTGTGTCAAGAGCGATGGGCTACCGCAACCCGCATGCACGGCACATGCCATCATCTGGTGACGCTGAATATTCCCGAATTGCAGATCGAGCAACGCGCTGGCGATACGGTTGAGTATGTCTTCTTTGATGGCATGTACTACGAACGCCGCAACGATGATCCGCTCTGGGATGCGGTGAGCGATCCCAACTACCGCGCCGATGCCACGCTCAACGAGGTTCTATTCAACAATGGGCAGTTCCCCGCGATGGGAGTTCTCACCGAAATCGGGCCAGATACGGTCGCCACCACCATCCGCACGCTTGCGCCCACACCTACGCCACCGCCATTCATCACAACCCCTCTCAGCTTTACGGCTCCATTCAGCCTGCCCGTTGTCTTCCCAACCAGCCTACCGATCAATCTGCCGGACACATCCGAAGACCCAGCTGACCCAGCGCAGGATATGCCCGCCCAACCGAACCCAACCCCAGTAGCGATATCGAGCTTCCCGCTCACCGAAACCTTGCCAACCACCGAAACGTTGCCAATCACACGCCCGCTCATTCCGATCACGCCAATCACTCCCACCCCAGAGCCAGAGTACATCACCCAAGAGGTGAACGTCCCCGTGCGCCACTTCCAGTTCTGGTCGTTAGATCGGCAACGCAACGCGATGAGTGGCGGGCAATTTGTGTATGACATTTTCGTCTCCGAGCGTGGCTACGTTTACAAAGAGCAGTTCAATTCACGCGGGCGGTTCCGTAGCATTGGCATCGCCGAAGTCGAAGAGATCTGGGTCTACGCTGATCCCAACGCACCGGTCATCGTAGCGGCTCCGCGTGCCGAGCAGGTGCGGGCTGCACCACAGGGCGCACCCACGCTCCCCAGCACGCCGGATGGCGCATCGTGGCTACGCTAATGCGCCGCGCCGCCTTGCTAGCCCCACGCTGAGGACGAGCCGTGCAGTCCACCAAACAATGGCTCTTGACATACGGCGGGGCAGTGTTGCTCACTGCACTCGCCGTATTGAATATCTGGCAGGGCGATTACTGGTTTGCGGCGGGCACGAGCGGCCTTGCGTTCGCCAGCATCCTCTCCCAGCGCAACCAGCACCCGCCCATGCCCATGATGAGGAGAACCCTATGACCACCCAGAAACCGCTCTTGCTTGCCCTCGCCACTGGACAAGCGAGCCTGATTGATGAGTCGGTACGCATGCTGATTGGCGGCGAGCTGGTTGATGCTGCTTCCGGCGCAACGTTCCCAACCTACAATCCGGCAACTGGTGCAGTGATTGCCAATGTTGCCGCTGGTGCAGCCGCCGATATAGATCGGGCGGTGCAGGCGGCCCGCGCCGCCTTTGGGCAGCCTTCGTGGGCAAAGCTCACCCCAGCGGCACGCGGCGAACTCCTCTGGCGGCTCGCCGATCTGATCCAGCGCGACGCGGATGTGCTAGCCCGGCTGGAAACTACCAACAATGGACGACCCTACCGCAACACCCGCCACGGCGATCTGCCCGGCATCATCAAGCACTTCCGCTACCACGCGGGCTGGGCCACCAAGCTGCACGGCACAACGATCCCCGTCTCCACACCCAATCATTTCGTCTACACTGTGCGCGAGCCGATGGGCGTGTGTGGCTGCATCATCCCGTGGAACTACCCCCTCAACATGGTGGCGTGGAAGATTGCTCCCGCTCTTGCCGCAGGCAACACGGTGATCCTCAAGCCCGCCGAAGAAACGCCGCTGACAGCCCTATGGATTGCTGAGCTTGCGCTAGAAGCTGGCTTCCCCCCCGGCGTGGTCAATGTTGTCACCGGAATGGGCGAAACGGCCGGCGCAGCTCTCGTTGCCCACCCCGATGTGGACAAGATCGCCTTCACTGGCAGCACTGCCGTCGGGCGCAAAATCGTAGAAGCCTCGGCGGGCAACCTCAAACGCATCTCGCTCGAACTTGGCGGCAAATCGCCCAACGTGATCTTTGCCGATGCCGATGTGACTGCCGCCGCCCGCCAAGCGGTGTGGGCCATCCTGAGCAATGCGGGCCAGAACTGCTGCGCCGGATCGCGCCTGTTTGTGCAACGCCACGTCGCCCAGCAAGTTCTTGAGACCGTCGTCAGCACAATGGAACGCCTGCGGGTTGGCAACGGGCTAGACCCCGAAACCCAAATCGGGCCACTTGTCTCGCACGAACAACTCAGCCGCGTCTCCGGTTTTGTTGCCGCTGGGCAGGCTGCGGGGGCGGAGCTGCTGTTGGGGGGAGTACGTCCAGCGGGAGTGCCAGCGGGCGGCTTCTTCCTTGCCCCAACCGTATTTGGCAAGGTGCAGGATGAGATGGAGCTTGTGCGCGAGGAGATTTTTGGGCCTGTCGTATGTGCGCTGGAGTTTGATGATTGGGATGAACTGATCGCCCGCGCCAATGATACGCCCTATGGCCTTGCCGCAGCGATTTGGACCCGCGACATCAATAAGGCCCACCGCTTTGCACAGGCGATCCAAGCGGGCACAGTGTGGGTCAACACCTACAACATGTTTGATCCGGCGGCCCCCTTTGGAGGCTACAAGCAGAGCGGCTATGGGCGCGAGATGGGCGAGGCTGTGTATGAACTCTACACCCAAACGAAGACGATATGGGTTGGGCTAGATGCGGTGACACGCTGATCGGTGCATGGATGCCCAAGCCAATGCGCTACAGGGAGTGGGTTGTTCCTCACTACGAATGCCCCAGCATAAGGAGAATAGCATGACCACGATTGGTATTTACTATGGCAGTAGTACCGGCTACACCGAAGAGGTCGCCAAGCTGATCCAGCAGGAGTGTGAACGGCTCCAGCTGGGCAGCACCACGCTCCTCAATGTCTACGATCACGACCTGCGCGACATGGAAGCCTATGATAAGCTCATTCTCGGCGTACCGACGTGGAACATTGGCGAGATGCAAGAGGATTGGGATAAGCGTTTGGCACAGTTTGCCAAGCTCGATTTGCAGGGCAAGCACGTCGCGCTCTTTGGCTTGGGCGATGAGATCGGCTATCCCGATACCTACCAAGACGCGCTCGGTATGCTGGCGCAGCATGTACGCGCACGTGGAGCCATACTGGTAGGCTACTGGACCACCACAGGCTATACCTTCGCTGCCTCACTGGCCGTTGAAGGCGATCACTTCGTGGGCTTGGCACTGGACGACATTACTGCGCCACATTTGACTGAAGCACGCATTACGCAGTGGGTGCAACAGGTGGCAGCTGAATTTGGGATGACTCCCCCTGCGCCCGTGTCCACCGTATCCACGTGACCGATGGCAAGAACAGCGGAGTCGCCCTTGCCCACACCCGCCGCACCGCGCCGCCGCAGGAAGACAGCGGGGGGAGGTGCTAGGTTTCGGGTGTCAGGTGCTAGGGTCAGACGGCGCAGGGGGTAGGGGTCATCAGGAGGAAGGCAGACCGCGAAGACTACGAAGAGGCACGAAAGAGAGGAATCCGCTACCCTGCTCCTGTACCTAGCCATGCCCGCTACTCCATCCAGATGATGTACTACCTGACGGATAAGCAATACCTTGAGGGCAAGCTGCTCGAAACTCTTGTGCTGTTCGATCAGGAGCGACAGCGTAGGTATCATTGTGTGCGGTATTGGTATCATCCTTACGTATCCCTGTGGTGCTTATAGTACTGGACGCATGTCGGATAGCGAAAATGAAAGATGATGCAGGTGAATTTCCTGCTAACTATGGCTATCTTTTTAATTCCTTCAGGCTTCCATATGAGGATTTAACGTTTGACAAATCACGCTCTGTCTGCTACGCTATATTCTAGCTTATTCAATGCGTCTGCCGTCAATCTAGACTGAGTCACGAGGAAACCTACATCCCATGCAAACACAAAAAGACCCCGACACCGCGATGATTATTGAAATCGTTGCTGGTCTTTTCGGTCTAATGGGGATTGGCTATCTGTATGCGGGCTACACGGCGATGGGTTTGCTCTTGCTGATCGGGTGGTGGGTTATCATCGGGATACTTGCTGCCTTGTTGTTCGTTTTTACCCTCATTACGCTTGGAATCGGTAGCTTGGCTGTTTTCTGTTTTGCCCCTCTCTGGTTTTTGGCTCCTATCGTCTCTGGTCTGATCCTCAAGAATAAGATGAGCAACTAAAGTTGCTCTCAGGCTGTGTTGAAGGATTGGTAGCTCTCAGCGATTGGGAACTGCATAGGGCGACAACATCCTTGTTGTTGCCCTATGCAGGCTTCTGTGCGTGGTGGGTGATCAGCACCATGAGCAGGCAGGCGTTGGAGCTACTGCGTGAGCTTGGCGACCGGCGCGGCGCAGACAATGCGCTTGTCAATCTAGGGCTAGCCCACGCCACGCTCGCTGAAACGCAGACGGCGCAGGGGTTGCGCGACTGCCACGCCGTGTGGTACTGTTAGGCCCACTGAGTTGCCTTTAGTGAGGGTGTATGGGGGAATTGCAAAGGGGGGCATATGACAACGCTACATCGGCGGCAGTATCTTGTATGGGTGGTACGTATCGCGGCGATCTGGATAATGGTTGCAGTGGGGAGTGGGGCTACCGCAACAAGCCCACCGTCCCCTGCCACCGCGCCCCAGTTGCAGGCACTTGCAGTGGCGCAGGAAGCCCGCCTGACCCGCCCGGCAGGGGGTGGCTCGTTCGATTCGTTTGGTATTGCCATTGCGGTGGATGGCGACACCGCTGTGATTGGAGCCTACAATACAACAGTTGGCACAACTGATCTGCAAGGCATGGCCTTTGTGTTTACGCGCACCGGAACGACATGGAGCCTGCAACAGACCTTAACCGCCAGTGATGGCATTGCCGGTGAACGGTTTGGGCGGGCGGTTGCGCTCGCAGGCGATACCATCATCATCGGCGCATCGAACAGCGATACGTTTGAGGATATACGGCAAGGCGCGGCGTATGTCTTCACCCGCACGAGCGATACATGGACCGAGCAGCAAAAGCTGACTGCCAGCGATGGCAACCCCCGCGATTTCTTTGGGCGGGCAGTTGCATTGGATGGTGACACGCTGGTGGTGGGCGCACCCAGTACCGATGTCGGTGGGACAATGTTGCCGGGCGCGGCGTATGTCTTTACGCGCAACAACGGCACATGGAGCCAGCAGCAAAAGCTCGTGCCGAGTGTCGGCAATGCACGCGATTTCTTTGGTGCAGCTGTGGCTCTTGATGGCAATACAATCGTGATTGGGTCTACCGGCGGCGACGTAAACGGTGCCGAAGATCAGGGCGCGGCGTATACCTACATCCGCACTGGCACAGCATGGACGCAGCAGCAGCAACTGCTTGCGGGCGATGGCAAAGCGGGGGATCGGTTTGGCGTAGATGTGGCGGTGCAAGGTGACACGGTGGTGGTTGGGGCAACGGGTGGGACGGTGCTCGGCGAGCCGATGGCGGGAGCGGCGTATGTGTTCACCCGCAGCGGGGCTACGTGGAGCGAGCAACAGCGGCTTGCTGCGCCGCAGCCGGAGTTGCCTGATTTCTTTGGGCGCGGGTTGGCCCTACAGGGCGATCTGCTTGCTATCGGCGCATTTGGCACAGATGCAGGCGAGAATACGTTGCAAGGTGCGGTGCATCTGTTTACGCGGCAGGCGGGCGCGTGGAACCATCAACAGCGCATCACCACCAATGATGGCAATGCTGGAACCGGCTTTGGTATAGACCTTGACCTTGCGGGCGATACGCTGCTTGCGGGGGCGTATGCCGGAGCTGTCGGCAGCAATGCCAATCAGGGCGCGGCGTATGTCTTCCGCGTGCGGCGGCAGGTATATCTCCCGCTGATCGTGCGCGGGCAGTAGCAAGCGGCGCACTTGCTTCGCAAATGTCAATTGATGGGGGGGGAATTAGTATTTCCCCCATCCCCCTTCGTGCCCTTCGCGTTCTTCGTGGGATGTGTTCCCTGACACCTGACACCAGAGACCTGACCCCTAGCACCTAACACCTAACACCTAGCACCTGACACCTAACCTCTTGCCCCCTAACACCCGCCGCCGCATTCAGCAATTTTTCAGCATCGCTACAGCATGCTTTCAGCCTTAGCCTGTATCATTGATGCTGAAAGGAACCCGATCCCTACCAAATGAACCCGTCGCCAAGATGATGAACAAGGAGTACAAACCAATGCTTACCGAATGCTGGATGACCCTTCGCACCAGCCTGCAACGACTCGCTGGACTGACAGCCCTCCTCGCATTGCTGATAGCTCCCTTGAGCTTCACCCACGCCCAACAGGCAAGCCCTACAGTACGCGAGATTCAGGCCAATCCGAATGCCTATTATGACCAGATTGTAACCCTGAATGGGACGCTTGATCTGTACGTAGATGCGAATGAGTTTTTGCTTAATGATGGTACGGGGCAGATCGTCGTGGATGCTGGGCCCCCATGGTATCAAACGATTGCGATCCCAGCTAGCACATCGCTCAGCGTGACCGGGCAAATTGACTTCATGCGGAATGGTGGGGTAGACCTTGATGCGTGTCAGATTATCACCCCCACAGAGACGATCACCATCCGTGATTGCAGCTTCATTGGCCCGCCCCCGTGGGCCGGCGGGCCCAAGCGCGGGCGCACGAGCGAGGGGCGGCAGGAGCGCGGGCGTGGCCGCGATGATGATTTCTACGGCTTCATCGAGGCGCGACCGAGTGCCACCGCCGGCACGTGGGTCATCAGTGGGCGCAGCTTTACGGCCACCGACCGCACCCGCCTCAACACCGATGATGGGCCCCTGACCGTTGGTACGTGTGTCTCGGTGGAGTACGTGGGAACCCAAGCCCTTGAGATTGAAAGTGAACCCAATCGCAAATGCCGCTAAGCTCATCGAAATCCTGTATACTGACGGGTGCGGTCACCTCATGCTGGATGCCGCACCCCGTTCATGGCTGATACGTCTGAGGAAGGATGAGCTGCTATGGCCCTCGCATCGCCGCCCCGCTTTGATACTCCGCCAACGATCTTACTGATTGAAGATGATCAGGCTCTCGCCCACCTGCTCGAAGTCGGGCTAGGCTATTGCGGTTTTCGCGTGCAGGTAGCTCATACGGGCAGTGATGGGCTTGATCGTGCGCTGGCTAATCCGCCAGACTTGGTTGTGCTCGACTGGATGCTGCCGGGCCTCGATGGCATGCAAGTCTGCCGCCGCCTGCGCCAGCACAGTCGCGTGCCCATCATCATGCTCACCGCCCGCGTCACCCGCCCACTGCCGCCCCCTGCCTCGCCCTCGCGTCGCCGCCTGATCCCCGACATCTAGCTCTCTAACATTTAATATACGTATTTACAAAATAGTAAGTATAGTATTATATTAAAATAACTATAAGACTATACTACATTGTTTGCGCTAGCGCAAAGACACAGCTCTCGCAATCGCTTATCATCACGTTAACCGATCTGAATCTAAAGACCTATGAAACGGAGGAACGATGAGCCAGCATACCCCCAATGCAACCGAACCAGCCACACCCGGCACGCACCTTGATCCTGCCAAGATGCCCGGCCATTGGCTTTTGGCCCAGCTGGGCAAGCGCGTTTTGCGCCCCGGCGGACGCGAACTGACGCTTGCCCTTGTCACTGCGCTCGACATTCAGCCCAATGATGACCTTGTAGAGTTTGCGCCCGGCTTAGGCTTCACGGCGAGCCTCACTACCGCCAAGCCGCATGCCAGCTACATTGGCATTGAGCGCGATGCTGCTGCTGCTGCCCACGTCAGCCGTGTGGTGCAGCCACCACGTGATCGCTGTCTTGTGGGCACGGCCGAGAAAACAGGCTTGCCTGATGCCAGTGCCAGCGTGGTCTATGGTGAAGCCATGCTGACCATGCAGACGGCTGCCCAGAAGGTGCGGATCGTGCAGGAAGCAGCCCGCATCCTGCGACCCGGCGGACGCTACGCTATCCACGAATTATGCCTTGTGCCAGATACCCTCGATGCCACAACGAAGGCACGTATTGAACATGATCTCTCAACGGTGATCCACGTTGGGGCCCGCCCCCTGACAGCCACCGAATGGCGTGAGCTGTTGCAGTCCGTCGGCTTTGTGGTGCAGCATGAACAGCACGCCCCGATGCACCTCCTCGAACCGCAGCGCATGCTCAACGATGAGGGACTGTGGCGCACGCTGCGGATCGGCTTCAACCTGCTGCGAAACTCGGTTGCTCGGCAGCGCGTCCAAGCGATGCGGAAAGTCTTTCGCAACTACGCCGCGCATCTCGGAGCTATTGTGATCGTTGCCTATAAACTCAATGAAAGGACGCTGGTATGAATGCCACCATTATTCACGCGCTTGCCACCACACTGGAGATTCCCGCCGAGAGTACGATCAGCCGCACACTCTATCAAGATGAGCACCTCAAGGCGGTGCTGTTTGGCTTTGCAGCGGGACAAGAGCTGTCCGAACATACGGCTGCCGTCGCCGCCGTGCTGCATATCGTGCAGGGCGAAGCCCACCTAACGCTCGGCGACACGGCGGTAACCGCCCACAGCAATACGTGGATTCATATGCCACCGCGCCTGCCCCACAGCATCCGTGCGCTCACGCCCGTGGTTATGCTGCTGCTGCTCTTAAAGGGCGATGCACCACTGATTGTGCCGCAATAGCCGCGCCCGACATCCGCCCTGTGCTCGCCCGCCATGTCAACAACATGGCGGGTTGGTGGATACGGTTCCTGCGTTGCTCTGTACATACTCACAGTATTTCTGTGTGTTGACAAACACTTTATATTAGTATATACTAACAATAAAGTTTAACCTTGCAACCAAAAGGAGCTGTGATGTGTACTCAGTTCACGCCGCTTGCCACATATGACCAGAGTCACACGATCAGCCAGTGTGAACACGGCACAATCCACCTAAC
>CALCJV010000079.1 GCA_937967405.1 uncultured Chloroflexales bacterium
GCATGATACGCCTGCTCGATCTGTTCGCAGATGCAATGCAGCAGCAGCGTATGCACCTCTTGGATGCGGGCGGTGGTGTAGCTTGGCACAATGATGGCGTGATCGGCAAGCGGGCGGGCTGCGCCGCCATCCTTACCCAGCAGCGCAACGGTGATCACGTTCCGGGCCCGCGCCGCTTGCATTGCCGCCAAGATGTTGGGCGATTGCCCGCTCGTGCTGAAGCAGACGAGCACATCGCCTGCTTGCCCCAGTGCGCTGATCTGCCGCGCAAACACCTGATCGTAGCCAAAGTCATTGGCGATACACGTCATCGCCCCGCCATCGCAATTCAGGCAGATGGCCGGCAGCGGCGGGCGGTTGCTGCGGTAGCGGCCAATCAACTCTTGGGTCAGATGCATGGCATCGGTAGCACTGCCACCATTGCCACATGCATACAGCGTGTGTCCAGCACGCAGCGCAGCCGCAATCTCATGCACCAGCGCATCAACTGCCGCAGCTTGGGCCTGCAACGCCTGCACCACCTGCACCAGTTCCTCAGCGTGGGTCTGAAACAGTGACGACATCGTTCGTCTCCTCTGTCGCCCAAACTTGAACCCCATGCATTGTGAATGAAAAAGGCCGCAACTGCACCCCCGCCTCAGTCAGCACGCGGGTAAGTTCGAGCCGCCGCTCAAAGGGGCACGCAAAGACCATAAACCCCCCCCCACCTGCGCCCGTAATCTTGCCCCCCCACGCGCCGTGCTTGCGGGCCAGTGCATACACCTCATCCACGTAGGGCGTAGAGATGTGCGGCGAGAAGGCTTTCTTGACTTCCCACGCATCGTGCAGCAGCAAGCCAAATTCATCAATGCGAAGCGCACGGAGCATATGCGTCGCCTGATCCACAAAGGCTTTGGTCTCATCGTGGTAGCGCAGGGTGTCGCCGCGCGTAAGGCGTTGCACCTGATCCTGCATGAGGTGGTTGTCAAGGAGCTGCCGATCCCCGATGTAGCCCAGCAGCAAGCTGCTTTCCAATTCAAGCAACGCGGCTGGATCGGTAAGGACCGGCTCAACAATCACCCGCGAACCGCCGAAGTGGTACACACACATGCCCCCAAAGGCTGCCGCATACTGATCTTGCCGCCCGCCGGGGATGCCGAGATCCACCCGCTCGATCTGATAGGCTAGCTCAGCCAGCGTATGCGGATCGGCTGTCGCTTCATAGGCAGCATACAGCAGGCGCAGCATACTCACAACCAGCGCGGAAGATGAGCCAAGCCCACTACCCGGCGGTGCATCGCTGAACATCAGCACCTCCACGCCCGACGCATCCGCAAGGCGGTGCTGGTGTGCGGTGAGCATGCGCGTATCGCCATGCACCGCATCCAGCACGGCTTGGGGCAGAGCCAGCCGCCCATCCCAATCACGCCCCGTTACTCGCCGACTGACTTCCGCCAGATCGAGCGAGCGGATCGTGATACCGGGCGTAGCGGCGGGGCGCAAAGCACATCGTACAAACAGATTGATTGTGCAGTTTAGCACCTTGCCGCCGTGTTCTTCAGCATAGGGGCTAACATCCGTGCCGCCGCCAAAGAAGCCAATTCGCATCGGGGCCCGGGCTTTGTAGACTTTCACAGATCACGCTCCTCACACTATCTGCGCCGTGTAGCGATCCGGCGCACTGCCGCCCTATCTTACCACAAGGCCCGCGCAGTGGTGAGGGCTGGGAGCGTTGCCGATGATTGCGGCAGAGAACTGGGCGAGCCGTATTGTACGGGTTGCTGATTGAACCCCCAGTTCCCTCGCCGAGCCAATCGCGCTACTTCTGATCCTTCGCACCACCCATCAGCCCACCCAGCAAGCCACCCAGTGCGCCCGCCGCGCCACCTGCATCGCTAGCACCACCAGAGCCGCCCGCCGCACCCATCAGCGAGCCGAGCATGCCCGCCAGATCGCCGCTCTGTGTTCCACCCAAGCCAAGCAAGGGGTAGATGTTCTCGGCCATCGCCGGAGGGAGGTGCTTCTTTAGCTCATCCGCTACCGTCCGCACCGCCATTTCCGCTTGCGCTTTGGGCAAGCCGGTCTTCTCAGCCACCGTATTCACCAGATCGCCCGCAATGCCCGTCAGCTTGGACGTGCCCAGCGCACTGTTGACTTGCTCCGCCAGTGGTGCGGGGAGCTTATCAGTAAGAAAGCCTACCGACATATTGGCCGCTGTCGTTGCCTGCCCAGTCTCGATCCCTGCCTTCGCCGCTACGGTTTTTGCCAATTCTTCAAGTACAGACATATGTGTCTCCTTTTGCTTACTTTCGGCTGATGTACGGGATATACGCTACTACTATACCAGATTTTCTGCTCAGCGAACAGTGGGCAGGGCCTATGTTACCGCAGCTCTACCGGCGTGGCTGGTAAATATCTGCTATACTACTCCTCATGTTTGTTCCAGTCTGGGCCGGTATCAGCCTGCCCTTGCGTGTGAAAAGAGGTGCCCGATGCATACGCCTACCAATCTTTATGCCAACTCACCCACCGATATGCGCGTCATCGCGCTCGTCGAAGAACAACTGGCTAGTCGCAACTGGGGGATCTTAAGTACGCAGGGCTATGTGCTAGGCATTGATCTCGGTGTCTATGGGCTACGCGCAGCGTTGATTGATATGCAACAGCAGACCTTCGTCAGTGCCAATGCCGAAGTACAAAGTACGAACCCCTATGCCATGACACGGGACGCCCTCGCCCTCGCCCACGACTTGTTGGCCGAGTACGAAGTTCCCCTCGATAAGCTGCTGCGGGTAGGCGTGGGCTTCGGGGGCCCAGTAGACACCCAACGCGGCGAGGTGCGCGTTTCACCGCGCATGGCTGGATGGGAACGCTTCCGCCTCCGCGATGAAGTCGAGCAAGCCTTTGACACGGTGACGCTACTCGAAAACGATGCCAACTTAATCGCACTCGGCGAAGCCTTCTTCGGCGTAGGCAAAGATATTAGCCACCTCTTTTACCTCCACTTGAGCAGTGGCGTTGGCGGGGGCTTGGTGGTGCAAGATCGGCTCTATCAAGGCAGCACCGACATTGCGGGTGAGATTGGCCACGTAGCCGTCATCCCCACCCCACCCGACCAGCCGATTGTGACCCTAGAGCAGATCGCCTCCGTGAATGGCCTGCTCCAGCGGGCCCGGGCAGCCGGCTTGGCAACCGACGACTTACGCGATGTGTTCAGCGATCATCCAATAGCCCAGCGCGTGGTTGCCGAAACCGCCGATCTGCTGGGGCTACGCTTGGCCCAAGTCAGTGCTCTTGTTGATCCGCAATTGATTGTGCTGGGCGGGGTCGTCATCCGCCTAAGCGGAGCCGCATTTATCACGCAAATCGCTGAGCACATGCATCGCTATCATGCCCCGCATATCGCCCATCCCCTGCCGGTCGTTGCGTCCGTGTTGGGCGCCGATAGCGTAGCTATCGGCGCCCTTGCGCTAGCGTTGAGCAGCTTGGGCGATTGAGCGTTGCAGCTGTACCATAGGCATGATACAATACGCATTTGAACGAGGTATATCTGAAATTGGGCAGCAGGCTTTGACTTGTTGTGTCGTGTGTTTGGGAGATGCAGAAGCATGGACGCAAAAGGGATCATTTACGGCGAAACTGCACTCGATCAATTGGTGCAATGGCTCGATGCTACTGGACAACCGCAAGAGCTAGAAGCCGTTATTGAGCAATATTTGCAATTGTTGCGCGAGCTGATGCTGGAGGTGCAAGCATGAGTGCAATCACCTTTGCGGGCACAGCCGAACAACAGGCGTTGGCCGAAGAAGTGTTTCGCTTGATGGTAGCGCAAGGGCAATTCTTCGCTGATGATGCCCCCATCCGCCAAACGCTTGGCAACCTGACCAATTTCTTGGCCCACCTGCACCAGCAAGAACACGCGGCGATGGCCGCAGCGATTGATGCGGCCATTCAAGAGAACCAGCAGATCTTCATCCGTGAACAGGGCGAAAACGATGTGATCTACACCACCTCGCGCTTGGGCATGTACCACCCGCGTGAAGATGTCAATACCCACACCTACAAGCAACGCCTGTACCAACCCGAAAAGCCCTTGCCGGTAGATGACATCAGTGTCGTTATTTCTACGTCGCGCCCAGTGCTGACCACCATTGAGCCAGTGTTCATCTCTGATTACTGGCAGCAATCGCCAGCCCATAGCCCAGCTCACGCACAGATCGAACGCACGCTGGATGAAGATGGCGTGAGTGGCGCACCGCCAATAGACATGCCCGCAGCTGCGACCCTAGCCGAGGCTGCTCGCAACGATGCCGCCACTGGAGCTGTGCCCGCCCCCCCCGCAGAGTCAGTCAACCTCGTGAGTACCGTCTTTACGCTGCCAGATGGGACCGTGATCGATTTGAGCCAGCCCATCGCCGACGTGCTGCGAACCCATCGCCACGCACTGGCCGCCGCCCTGCTTCACAAGATTGACAGCGATCCGCTCAATCGGCTCGCGCGGTTCGGCACGCTGATCTATACTGGCAACGATCTGCCCACTCTCGGCAAGAACGATCTCCGCCGCATCCGTGATGATATTATCGAAGCTGGGCGGCCTCTGCTCGATCTCACGATCATTGACGACCTGTATCACAGCCAACGCCAAGCCGATTATGAGGGCTTCCGTTTTGCCCTGAACTACCGCCTGAGCCGCGAGAAAGACTTCGAGTATGTGGGCGTGCCGGGAGCCAATTTATGGGCGGCAAAAGGCTTGCCCGCGATTGGCACCAAGCGCGTCAAGGCCGCCGAGATGGCCCAACTCACGGGCTACCTGCCGGATGGCTTCGATGATAGCCTCGAAGACCAGAGCCTTGAAGCGATTCAGGAGCAGGGTGAGGTGAGCCGCTTCCTCACCTTCTTTGAATGGACGTATGGCGTGTTGCCCTTCGATGCAGCTCTTGCTGCGCTACTCCCGCGCCCTGTGCTGGACGATCAGCGCAGTGCCGTGCTGACCTTCGAATCGCCCCAACATTTCACTAGCTACCTCGTGGAAGTGCGCTACCCAACGGGTAATCGTGGGGGCTGGCTGCAAGGGCTAGAGGAGTTCTTCCAAGAGTATCTGGTAGCGGGAGCCTTATTCACGATTGCCCGCACCGATGTTCCCAACGTCTTTACGATCCAGTATGACGAAGCAGGCGAAGTTTCCGAACGTCTACTCACATTGGATGAAAAAAAGAACAAGTTTGGCTTCACCGAGATCAGCTACTTCTGTATGGTGGATGAGACTCGCCTGCTGGCGCAGAATATGTATGGCAAGTTCCGCAACCTGAAAGCCCTACCGATGAATGATCGGCGCAAAGGCGATGTAGTCCTGCGCCATGTGTTTGAGGTGCTTGGTGAGAATCTTGGCACGCGAGCAGAACCTCGCTACCAGATCGACCTTGACACCTTGCTGCTGGCCTTCACCGTGCTTCGCCCGGCATCACGCCCCTATGTGCTTGACCTGATCGAGCGCGATACGGCCGTTACTGTGGCTGAGGGTAGTTCCAACCGTTTCATCTATACCCCAGAACGCGAAGAAACGCACGATCCAGATGCGGATGAAGCGGATGACGGAGAGCGTACCTACACAGCGTGGAAGTATGATGATGATGAATGATCCAGCCGATGAACCGCTCTACGATCCAACGCAGGTACGTTCAGATGAAGAGCTGCGCCAACAGCTCGCGGCTCTCGCAGATCCAGAAGGCCGTCTTTCCAAGCGTGCTCTCGCTGCCTTTGCTGGGCTAGAGCACGCCCAAGTACAGGCCCTTCAGAGCGTATGGTGTCGTCTCGATGCGGCACGGCGGTACGAATGCGTGCAAGCTATGCAGACGCTCATGGAAGATAACATCGAGCTAGACTTCCGTGCGTTCCTGTTTGGTTGTCTCAACGATACTGATGAACAAGTGCGAGCAACTGCTATCGAAAGCCTGTGGGAAGATGAGAGCACCTTGATGCTCGAATCACTCCTACGGCTCGTGGACGATCCCGCAGGCAGGGTGCGCGTCGCCGCCGTGCTGAGCTTGAGCCGCTTTGCCTACCGCGCCAGCCTTGCCGAGCTTGACCCAACCAGTAGCCAGAAAGTCTACACGGTGCTGCACGCCTTAAACCAAGACCCGCGCCAGCCACTCGATGTGCGCCGCCGTGCGCTTGAAGCTCTTGGCTTCTTTGCCGATCAGCCTGCCGTCAGCGATTTGATTGATGCCGCCTATCGAGCCGACGAGCAGAGCCTGCGCGAGAGTGCCCTTGTTGCTATGGGGCGCACCGTCTCGGAAGAGTTCCTGCCAATGATCGAACTCGAACTGCGTAGCCCCACACCAGCCATGCGCTACGAAGCCGCCCGCGCCGCAGGCGAAATGGGCGAGCTTGCCCTGCCGCTCCTGCCCCTCCTGCTGCCCATGGTAGATGAAGACGACCTTGAAATTGCCCTTGCGGCTATCTGGGCACTGGGCGAGATCGGTGGGCAACGGGCCCACGCCACTCTGCAACGCCTCCTGCACAGCAACGCCCCTGAACGCCGCGAAGCCGCCCAAGAAGCCCTATTCCAATTGGATGATGATGCCTAAGCGTTGTCGAATATCCGCTCCACGTAAACGAATCCTTTTCGCCATTCATAACAAATCAGCTATACTGTTTACGGATATTATTCGCTTTCGGCATAAGCTAGCGCAAGCTGACGGAAACAGGCGCAAGCGAACCAACCAACTGACACAAGATTTGATGGAGACATTTGCATGGAATTACGCCACCTGCGCTACTTCGAAGCAGTCGCCCGCCACTCGCACGTCACCCGTGCCGCTGAAGAGCTACACATTGCCCAGCCCGCCCTCAGCAAGCAGATTAGCCAACTTGAGCAAGAGCTAGACATTGCTCTCTTCAATCGAGTTGGGCGCAGTGTGCGCCTTACCGAAGCGGGCGAAGCCCTGCTGCCCCATGCGCGGGCTATCCTCGCGCAGGTGGCCATCGCCCGCGCCGAAATGTCCGAGCGCGTCGGCCTACGCAAGGGGCGCGTCTCCATCGGCACCACGCCCACGGTCGGCACCCGCCTGCTCCCGCCCGCGTTGGCCGACTTCAGCCGAATGTATCCGGGCATCGAATTTCGCCTGAGCGAAGCGGGCTTACAAACCTTGCTAGAGGAACTAGAAGCCGGGCTAGCAGATATGGTCATTGTCTCTCTGCCGCTCGATGATCCCGCAGTTACGGTTGAGGAGCTGTTTAGCGAAGAACTAGTGGTGGTTGTCAACAACTTACACCCGCTTGCCGAACAACAGCAAGTGCGCCTTGCCGATCTGAGTAACGAACGCTGGGTACTGACGGCCGAAGATTACGATCTGCGTTCATCCGTCCTGAGTGCCTGTCAGCAGGTCGGCTTTGCGCCACAGGTCATCCTTGAAGGCGGCGAGATTGACACCTTGCTGCGCCTTGTGGCGGCGGGCTTGGGCATCTCGCTCATGCCCCGCCTCGGCATTCCACCCGACGCAACCCTAACAATGCTGCGCGTCGCAGACCTTGACCTCAGCCGCACGCTTGGCTTAGCGTGGCGCGATGACCGCGTATCTGCTCCGGCGGCTCGCGCAATGCGCCAATTCCTTCCCGAACGCCTGCGGATCGAAGTTGCCAC
>CALCJV010000080.1 GCA_937967405.1 uncultured Chloroflexales bacterium
GGGTATCGGATGGGGTGGGCGTATTGGTGAGAGTGGGGGTGTTGGTGGGCGTAAGTGTGGGCGGTATCTCCGGCTGGACATCCTGTGCTTCATACGCACCCAGATCAATCACCCCATCGAAAATACGCGGGTTGTTATCCACATCAGTGGCAGTGGTGTTAGCGGCATTCAAGCCCACATTGATCAGCGGTGATTCGAGGAGCAGGCGATAGCTGCCCAGCGTCGTGGGCGCATTGCCTGAACTTAATGCACCCGCAAATTGGGGATTGAGGCTACCAGACAGATTCGTGCCCCCAAGATTAACACCTTGTAAAAAACTGTACGTATAGGTCGGCACACTGCTATTGAGGTTGGTGACATTCACCCCATTGCCCCAAATAATACTATTTGCGAAGGCGGGGTTACTGTTTGTGTTGAGGACCCCACCGCCACTGACAAAGGCCCTGTTACCTGCAATCGTGACATTGGTGGCACTGATTGCCCCCGTGCTGTTGAACATACCGCCGCCGCGTGTGCCAGCGGCATTGCCATGCAAGGCAACATTCGTTAGGCGGACGGCACTGCCCGTATTATACAGCCCGCCGCCGTTGGTCGGCCCTAGTGTCCCAACCGTCCGGTTGCCCGCGACGGTGACATTGGTTAGGGTGGCGGTGATGGCGGTGTGGTATGCGCCGCCACCAGTGCGGGCGGTGTTGTTATTGAGGGTGCTATTCGTGAGGGTCAGCTCGCCACCTTGACCGTACAATCCGCCGCCGTTGGCTGTAGCGGTGTTGCTGACGATAGTTGTAGTACTGAGGGAAAGTGTGCTAGAGATGGCATACACGCCACCGCCGTCGCTGGTGGCTGTGTTGCTGATCAGGCGGCTGTTGCTCAGGCGCGGGCGAGCGTTCAGGCTACTGATCCCGCCGCCGCGTGCGGCACGATTGTCCGTGATCGTCAGATTGGCAAATTGGGCTTGGCTGTCATCGTGGATCAACACCCCACCGCCAGTTGCATCGGGGCCAGCCCCATCGGCATAGCCGCCCGTGATGGTGAAGCCATCGAGCCGTGTGGTAGCCGGATTGTTGGCACTCGTAACGACGTGGTAGGCGTTGTTCTCCGGCGTGGCATCCGGCTGGATTTCGCCACTGAGGATCGTGAGGTTGGTGAGTATAGACCGTTGGCTGCGGAGCGTTTCCGTTGCCGCAAAGCCGCCATACATGGCGACACCGTCGGGCAGGCTAAAGGTTGCAGTGCGGGTTATAGTGGGGGTGGGGCCACCAACGCTGGGGAGATAGGTTCCGGCCGCCACCCAGATTTCGCTGCCGAGCGTTGCGGTGATCAGCGCATCCTGCACATTGGTGAAGGCATCCGTCCACGATACGCCGGTGGCTGCGCCGCTGGCCTGCTGATCCACGTAGATGATCCCGATCTCATATGCGCCAAGATCAATCGTGCCGTTGCTCACGCGGGGCTTGCCATCGAGGTCAACGGGGGTTGCATTGCTGGCATTGTCGCCTGCATCTATCAACGCCGAGTCAAGCTGCAAGCGGTAGTTGCCGGTTGTGGTTGGTGCGCTAGTGGCATTGAGCGGCGCAATGAAGCGCGGATCGGTGGTGCCGGGCAGGTTGCCTGTGCCATCGGGGTCCTCGCCTTGCACGAGGCTGTAGGTAATGTCAGGTAAGCCGATGAGCTGGCTATCATCGCCAGAGCTGTTGCCCCAGATGATACTATTCGTGAGGGATGTTAAGAAGCCGGCAAGTAACGCGCCGCCACCAATGCCTCCGGCACGGTTGCCGACAATCGTGGCATTGGTGAAGCGCGTCTCACTGTCGCTACTGAATGCACCACCGCCGCGATCACCGGAGACATTGCCACTCAACAGCAGGTTGGTAAAGCGTGAAGCGGCTGTGTTGTCGTAGATACCGCCACCGGAATTGGTGGCGACGTTGCCCGCAATCGTAACATGCTCGAAGGTGGGGTCGTTAAACATCGTATACACTCCCCCGCCATCCTCGGCCGTGTTGCTCAGGATCATGGTGTTGATGAAGCGTGGGCTACTGTCTATGTTAAACACGCCGCCACCGGAACCACCATCGGCACGGTTGTTGCTGATCACTGTAGCAACAAAGGTGCCATGGCTCAATTGATTGACTACACCGCCGCCTATTCCATCCGTGCGGTTCGCCGTAACGATGATGTTGGTGAACTGGGCTTCGCTACTCTTATTATAGACCCCGCCGCCGGTCGCCAGCGCACTATTGCCCGTGACGATCAGGTTGGCGAAGCGGGCGGTGCTATCTTGAACGAAGATTCCTCCAGCGCGGGCATTGGTGGCTGTGCCATTGGCATTACCGCCGGTGATCGTGAAACCATCGAGGATGGCGGTTTGATCGTTGCCGTCACTAATGACAACGTGGTAGGCATTATCGCCGTTGTTGCCGAAGTTGGGCGTATCGTCCTGCTGGAGATCGCCACTGAGAATGGTGACGTTAGCAGACGGGTCGCGCTCAATCAGAGCTGTTTCGCCGCCGACAAAGCCGCCGTAAATGGCGACGTTATTCCGCATGCGAAATAACGACGTGCGGGCATTATCCGTTTGCCCAGTGCCTTGATCGGGGTAGTACGTACCCGCCGCCACCCAAATCTGGGCACTGCCCGTGAGGCTCGTGGTAGCGGAGATCGCCGTTTGCAAATTGGCAAAGGCTTGGTTCCACGAATTGCCCGTGTTGCTGTCATCGCCGTTGGCCGCATCCACGTAGATGATCGTTACGGACTGCGCGTGAGCAGGTGCGGCTGGAGCTAGCGCAAACAGGCTGGCGAAGGTCAGGATAATTACCAGACCAGCTAGCGTGGTACTGAGTTGCCATACTGATTGCAGAGCCGATGTTTGCCGATGGGGAACCACCGCCCAGCGGTGGCGTGTGCGTGTACGCATAATTGTCCTCACTCCCTGTGTGGCGGGGTGGTCGCGTTGCACCTCACTATTAGATGTACTAGTGCCCAACAAGAACGCTTGACCATTCCGATTGGAACGCCTAAACCGCCCCGTGTTTTTAATTCCAACGAAACCTTATACTCAGTGATGGATGTCCCCCATTATCACTGAGTTTAGTATAGATCAAGATTTAGTTAGTGTCTATAGTACTGAAGGGTGTGTAGTAAGGATAGTGGGAATGCTGTCTGTGCGGCCCTCTGCGCGGGAGAGGGTGACAAGTAATGGTTCCAGCAAGCCATCATCGTGGTGGTAGATGTGTTGGGCCATGGCAAGGATCGCCGCTATGCCGAATGCAATGGGGGTGGGCTATGCGCCGCGAGCCATGCGGTCAGGTCGGCAAGCGTGGCGAAATCGAAGATCGCATCGGCCAAATCGAGCAAGCGTTCGCTGCCGAGCTGTTGCACCTGCGCGACGATGGGCGCGGGTAGGGGTCCGAGTCGGCGCGAGAGTTGGCGCAGCAAGACGGATGCGCGGCCTTCTTGGCGGCCCTCTTCGCGGCCTTCTTCGCGGGAGAGGGTGACAATGAGCGGTTCCGGTAAGCCGTAATCGTGGTGATAGATGTGTTGGGCCATGGCAAGGATCGCCGCTATGCCGACTGCGATGGGGGCGGGCTATACGCCGCGAGCCACGCGGTCAGGTCGGCAAGCGTGGCGAAATCGAAGATCGCATCGGCCAAATCGAGCAAGCGTTCGCTACCGAGCTGTTGCACCTGCGCGACGACGGGCGCGGGCAGGGGACCTAATCGGCGCGAAAGTAGGCGCAGCAAAACGGATGCGCGGCCCTCTTCGCGGCCTTCTTGGCGGCCCTCTTCGCGGGAGAGGGTGACAATTAATGGTTCCGGCAAGCCATAATCGTGGTGGTAGATTTGTTGGGCCATGGCAAGGATCTCCTGATTGGTACAAAGTGCGAGTAACTCCGAGAAGAAGTTGAGCCGTAGCTCACCTTCCGTATGGGCATAGATGCGCTGCATTGCCAAGCGCAAATCACGCTCAGGATTGACAATTTTGGTCTGCCCGATTAGCACGGCGAGCGCAGGCGGATCAAGGGCTAGCAGCTCCTCAGAAGTCATTTTCCAGAGATGGATCACCCCATACTGCCACGCCAGCAACACGTGCCCATGGTGGTCAGTACGGGTGTGACTGCCCGTATCATTCGCGCCCGCCCCACCCACATACACCACAAAGCTCCGCACAATCGTGGTGGGATGTTGCACCAGAATGCGGACATTGTATTCGAGCACGCGGAGCGGCATGGGGCGGTGGCTGCCTACCCCTTGCAACTCGATATGCACAATCGTCTCGTGTTGGCTGGCGGTCGTGGCAAAAAAGACCAGATCAGCATCAACGGCCTCTGGGGAACCGTAGATTTCATCTTTGCGCGTGGTGACGCTCAGTACCGGCTCATTCAGCAGCCACGTTGCAAACGCGGTGGGCGCAAGCAGAAACACACGTTTGAGCGGGTGGTCGGTAGCGGGCATTCCAGCACCTCCTCACCGTGAGGGCGACAACATGCTGCTCCTATTGTAGCATATCCAGCCCAGCCCTGCTCTGGTGGCAACAACGGCTTGCGCGATGAGGCTCAGGCAGCCGACAGGGCCCAAGCCAGTATGGTATACTATGCGTGTGGAAATACAAACCCTGAATCAACTGTATCGCTGGCACATTCTCCAGCTTGGCTGTATCCCCTATGCGACTGCGTGGGCGTGGCAACGCGAACTCGTGCGCCTGCGCTCGCTCGGTGTGATTGAGGATACGCTGCTCTTGCTGGAGCATCCGCCGACCATCACGCTGGGGCGGGCGGCAGATCGCCGCAACATTCTGGCCAGTCCAGTCGAGTTGGCGCAGCTTGGTATTACGGTGGTTGAGACGGATCGCGGCGGCGATGTAACCTATCACGCCCCCGCTCAGCTTGTCGGCTACCCGATCCTCAAGCTCTCGCGCTACGGCGGTAATCTGCTCGGCTACCTGCGCCGGATCGAAGAAGCCCTGATCCGCACCCTCGCCTGCTATGGCATCGCGGCTGGGCGGATCGAGGGGTTGACGGGTGTGTGGCTCAATGCGCGTCGCCCCCTGCTGCGTGATCTTGCCCTGCCGTCCACTCCAGATGCTGACCTCGATCAGAAGATCGCGGCGATAGGGGTGCGCCTCAGTGCCAGTGGCGTAACCTCGCACGGCTTTGCGCTGAATGTTGCCCCTGACCTCTCCGGCTTTCGCCAGATCATCCCCTGTGGCATCCGTGAACGCGGCGTAACTTCGATGCAGGCGGTCTTGGGCAGTGCCCCGCCGCTCGCAGAAGTTGCCACGCAGGTAGTTGCCCAGTTGGTTGAGCTGTTTCAGATCGAACCGAACATTGATCCATGCCCAGATATAGAAGAACTGGTAAGGAGTAATCATGGCTGAGTTCATTCCGCTTACGGCATTTGATGCCCCCCTGCACACACCCACCCCGACGCGCCCGACCCCCAAACGCCCAGAGTGGCTCAAAGCGCGTGCCCCCACCGGTGCGAACTATCAGGATGTACGCACCCTGATGCGTGACCTCGACCTGCACACCGTGTGCGAAGAAGCCCGTTGCCCGAATATCGGTGATTGTTGGAACCACCGTACCGCTACGTTCCTGCTACTCGGCGAGGTGTGTACTCGCGGTTGCCGCTACTGCGCGATTGGCAAGGGTAAGCCTGAAGCCATAGATGAACATGAACCGGAGCGCGTAGCACGGGCCGTGCAACATCTCAAGTTGCGCCACGCCGTACTGACTTCGGTCAACCGCGATGATCAACCCGACGGCGGGGCGCAAATCTTCGCGCAGACGATTACGCTGATCCGTGAGTATGTGCCGGAGTGCAACGTCGAGGTACTGATCCCCGATTTCGATGGCAACTGGGATGCCTTGCAGATTGTGCTGGAGACGCGCCCCGACGTGCTGAACCACAATATCGAAACCGTGCCGCGCCTGTTCCGCCGCTTCCGCCCGCGAGCTAGCTTCGAGCAAAGCCTTGAACTGCTTGCCCGTGCCCGTGCTTTCGACTCCGCAATGGTCACGAAAAGCGGCATGATGGTTGGGGCGGGTGAGACCAATGAAGAAGTCTTAGCGGTGATGGATGCCCTGCGCCGCAGCGATGTGAATGTGATGACGATTGGGCAGTACCTCGCCCCAACGGATAGCCACTGGCCTATTGACCGCTATGTAACCCCCGCCGAATTTGCTATGTTCCGCGAGGAGGGGCTGAAGCGCGGCTTCCGCCACGTTGAGAGTGGCCCCCTCGTCCGCAGTAGCTACCATGCCCACGAACACGTCGCTAATCTGTAGCTCTGGCTTGGAATGGCAAGGGGCGGCGTGTTGTTGTGGGATCAGCCTCAGGCTCGCTCCTACATGAGAGCGAGCCTGTTGGATTGTTGTGTGGTGTGTCGCCAATCTGAAGCAATGCTTCTCACCGAGCATTTAGCCGCAAGCTCAATCATCAATGTTATAATGTCCAAATGATTGAACTGTACCTCACTGATGGGGTAGACTGATCTTGCCCAATGATGCGGAAAGAAAGGACGAAGTGTGAAACGGCAGCCTGATATTGTCTTTCTCGTGTTGGATACGCAGCGTTTGGATCGGCTCTCGTGTTATGGCTATCCGCTCGAAACCTCACCCCACCTCGATGCGTTTGCCGCCGATGCAACCCGCTTTACCAACGCCTTCGCGGCTGCCCAATGGACGATCCCTTCCCACAGCTCGATGTTTACCGGACTGTACCCCACGGCCCATACGACAGTGCAATCCTCCTCGCGCTTGCCGGATAGCATCCCCACCCTTGCCGAGCGGCTGCGGGCGGGCGGCTACCACACCGCCGCCTTCTGCAATAACCCGCTTGTGGGGGTGGTAAATAATGGCTTGCGGCGCGGCTTCGATAGCTTCCTCAACTATGCGGGCTTACTCACCTCGCGCCCCAATCAGGCTGGCGTGAAGCCGGGCGTGATTGGGCGGTATCGCCAATTCTTCAAGCGCAACCTCGCCAATCTCGTGCAACAGTTGCAGGACTCGTTTGCCCATTCCGATCTGCTGCTGCGCTTTGCCTTTACGCCACTCATGGTTCCGCTCTGGCAGACCGCATTGAGCTTCAAGGGCAATACCAGCAAGTCGCTCAGTGATGCGGCCAAGCTGCTGATTGATCGGCGGCGCGTGGCTGCCAATCAGCCGATCTTCACCTTCATCAATCTCATGGGCGTGCATCTGCCCTACCATCCCTCGCGTGCGGCAATGCAACGCTTCGCGCCGGAGGTGCTGCGCGACCGAAGTCGGCTGCGCTTCCTGCACCGCTTCAATGGCGATATTTATGGTTGGCTTGCACCGCTTGTCGGCGAAATTGATGCCGAGCATAAAGCCCTGATTGACAGCATGTACAATGCCGAGATTGCCACCCAAGATGAGCATCTAGGGCGGTTCTTCACCAGCCTGCGCGAAAGCGGGACCCTTGATCAGACGCTGGTGGTGGTGGTTGCCGATCACGGCGATCACCTCGGTGAGAAGAAGCTGTTGGGGCACCTCTTTTCGCTCTACAACGAACTGATCAACGTGCCCCTGATCATCCGTGATCCGACAGGTGCGCTGCCGCGTGCCACCAGCGTTGCCCAGCCTGTCTCGACGCGACGGCTGTTCCAGACGGTGCTGAGTAGTGCCGGGATCGCCACGCCCGACGAACACCGTTATAGCCTTGCCGCAACTGCCAGCAACCCGGCCAGCGATCCCGATCAGGGGGTGGTGCTATCCGAAGGCATTCCGCCTACGAACGTTGTGAGTATGATCCAACGCCGCCAGCCCCACCTTGCCCGTGAACGGCACTGCGAGCTACCCCGCCGAGCGGTGGTGCAGGATGGCTACAAGCTGATCCAGACCGGCACCCTCTTGACCGAACTCTACCACCTCAAGGATGACCCGCATGAGCAGCACAACCTCGCCGTAGCCCAACCGCTCCGTGTGCAGCAGATGCAGCAGCACTTCCGTATGCTCCAGTCGGGTGTGGCGGCGGCCCAGATTGTCCCTGAGCATGATCCCGTACTTGCCCGCCGCCTGCGTGATCTCGGTTATATCGAATAGGAAGCCGTATGTATCCACCTGTTGAGCCGATTATTGTTCAGCTGGGCCCCATCACACTGCGCTGGTATGGGCTGCTTATGATGTCGGCCATGCTGATTGGCGCATGGGTGGCAGCTCGCTACGTCGAGACGCAAGGCGAAGATGGCGACAATATTTGGGACATGCTGATGTGGGTGCTGATCCCAGCCCTGATTGGCGCACGCCTCTACTACGTCTTCATCCAATCCCCGCGCGGCCCCAATGGGTTAGATCGCTACTTGCAAAACCCCATCGAGATCATTCAGATTTGGCAGGGGGGCATTCACATCTTTGGCGGTTTCATCTTCGGCGGCATTGCCCTCTATCTCTACACCAAGCTCAAGCAGCTCCCGTTGCTGATCTACCTCGATGGGATTTGCTTGGGCTTGCCGCTTGCCCAAGCTATCGGGCGGCAAGCCAACTTCATCAATCAAGAGCTGTATGGCCCGCCGACCACGCTCCCGTGGGGCTTGCGGATTGACTTGCAGCACCGCATTCCGCCCTACAACGATATTTTCGTCTACCCTGAAAGTACTCGGTTCCACCCGCTGTTTCTCTACGAATCGCTGTGGAACTTCGTCGGCTTCCTGCTGATCTTGTGGATTGTGCGACGATTTGCCGAGCGGCTCAAGGCGGGCGATGTTTTCCTGATCTACCTGATCTGGTATCCGTTAGGGCGGTTTATGCTAGAGTTTCTGCGAACCGACTCGTGGTTCTTTCCGGGGACACCGTTCAATGTGGTGCATATCCTCGCGGCCCTCGCGATGCTGACAGGGGCAACGCTGCTGTATCTGCGCCACCGCCCGAATGGGCAGCCGGTGCATGGCTCATCTGCATCGGGGGCGGGATCGTGAGCCTTGTCCATCCTGCGTGCGGCGGCACGGTGCATCCCCGTCTCCCCGCCACCGACCTTACGTCCCCAGCTGCTCTTGCAGCACATACGGCAAATAGACGCGGAAGGTTGTCCCCGTGCCGGGATAACTCTGCATGAGCAGCCGCCCGCCGTGTTGCTGAATCGCCTTCTGGGCCACAGCCAAACCGAGTCCGGTTTGACCACTACGGCTAAACGGTTCAAAGATGCGTTGGGCAACATCAGGTGCAATGCCGGGGCCATTATCCTCTACATCCAGCACACACCAATTCTTCGTTGGATCGAGCGGCGGGTCAAGCAGCGGTATCTCGTGCAGCGTAGTTAGGCGCAGGACTATCGTGCTGCCTCGTTGGGTATGCCGAATCCCATTGCTAATCAGATTGGCAATCGCCTGTTGCAACACCTCACCGTCACCCATCACGATCACATCAGGGGCAAAGGTCTGCTCCAGTGCGCCATCGTGATCAAACAGGATCGTCACCTCGCGGGCGCGAGCGTGGCCATAAAAGGCTTGGGCAACCTGCTCCACCAACAGCTCCAGCTCAATCGGGTAGCGGTGGGCGGGCGTAGCTGCTTCCAGCCGTTGCAGATCGAGGACTTTCCGCGTCAGCGCAAGAGCCGCATCCACCTCCTGCTTGAGCAGCGTGAGCGTGTGCTGTTGCCCATCGCTGAGCGGCTCGGCATCCGGCTCTAAGAGAAACTCAATGCTGCTGGACATGCCCGACATCCGTGAGCGCAGATCGTGCGTGACGAGGGCGAGCAGATCTGCGGTGCGCTGCGAACGCAAGGTGAGTTCTTGGTTTTGCTCGGCAACCCGTTCATGGAGCAGGCTCAGCTCGTAATACTGCTGCTGAATATGCTGTTGTAGGCGCATCTGGTTACTCTGATCGGCGAGGATGACGAGCAGCCCGGAGGCGAAGTTCAGCGCATACAGCGAAAGGTAGCGTGTCTCGCCGTCTGGCTGGAACAGATTGAGCTTCTCAAGCGCAAACTGGGTCAGCCTGCCTGCAACAACCTCGTGTAGGCGTGGTGCACTTGTGGCCAGTGCGAGCACCGCATCCGTAATTGGCACGCCGAGTAACTCTTCCGGTGCTACGCCGAGTAGCTCGGCCGCATGGGCACTGATCGCGGTAATCTTTAGTTCGGGATCGCACACAAGGTAGGCGACCTGTGCCTCATCGAGTGTGGGCATCATCGGCATAACTCCGGCTCCTCTGGTTCCCCCCCAAAGGTATGTAGGTGATGGATAGACAGACCAGTGCAAGGCAACAAACTTATGTCTGCTGGATCAGCCGTTCGCCTAGCGTGGTAAACATATCCTCGACACCCACCCCCGTGCTAGCACTCGTCAACGTGAGTAGCTGATCAAGCTGAGCGGCAACCCGCCGCACGAGAATCAGGTGGGCATGTTCAGGCGAGAGCAGATCGAGCTTGTTACCTGCCAGCACAATCTGCATGGCCGGATTGACGCGCAGCAACAGCTCAACATAGTGCTTCATGTTCATGATCGTTGTAAGGCGCGTCAAGTCACACACGACCACCGCCCCTGCTGCCGCATCCAGATAGCTTTCACGCACGGTTGCTCCGTCTTTGCCGCCCTCAATATCCCACAGGATCAGCGTAGCAACGCCACGCTGAGTTGGCACAACTTTGCGCTGCATCCGTACTCCAACCGTTGTCAGATACTCTTCTGAGAATTTATTATAAATGAAACGGCTGAACAAACTCGTTTTGCCGACGGCGAAATCGCCGACCAGACATACTTTACGTTGGATCATGAGACCGTACCCTGTATAGCGAGGAGCGGCGCAAGGAGCTCGTGCAACGTTTCGGGATCGAGCGGATCGCCCTGATAGTCGCGCAGCTGGCTCCCGAAGGTGGCGTGGATCAGGCTCAATTGCTCGCGCATGTGCTGGCGGAAATCAGCCGGTTCAATGCCCTCAAGCACAACCGCGAGCAGGGCGGCACTGCCTTCTTGAATCACGATCTGGCGTTCTCCATAGTTGATCTCATCCAGCGTCTGCTCCTCATCGCCGCCGAGCGAGTCGTGTACATAGGAGCGGATCGCGGTCAGCATGCCGCTAATCAAGTCCGCATCGGTGATCGTCCCCGTTGCCGAGGTGTGATGCAGCAACAGCCCAGAGCGGCGGTGGATGAGAAAAATCTCTTGCACGGTGAAGGGCAGTACCTCGCGCAGCATCGCTTCCTGCGGGTTTACACCCTGTAAGCGCAACCAGAGCCGTTTGAGAGTCTGTGGGCGGAGATTTTGGCGTACCGTTGCATCAATCCGTTCGGCAAGATTGCGGATCGCCTCATTCACAGCGCGGGTGATGCTGGAGCCGATGATCGGGTAGAACGCTTCCACCATCTCATCCCGCGAATCGCGCACACGAGCCGCAATTGAATCAGCAATGACGGGACTGAGCATCTCGATCAGTGCATCTTGGCTCATCAGCTGTTGCTGGAGCTGGGCAATCTCGGCTTCGAGTTGAGCAATGCGGGCATGCTCTGGAGCAAGTAAGATGCGGCGCAATTCGGTCATCTCCGGCGAAAACGCCCGAACAGACGCTTGCGGCAACGTTGTCGCAGCGTTCTGTTCAGGATCGGCTACCGCTAGCGCATGGGTGCCATTGTGTTGGTGGGTAGCCGGGGCTGAACCGTCGCCGATGGGCCGCCCAAACAGGCGCAGTAAGAGTTGGCTATGGGCATCATCTACATCGGACAGCAACAACTCTCGCAAGACCACCTGCTGCAAAGCTTCATCGGTCAGGCTGAGCACACGGTCTGGTTCAGTCACCATCGCGTGCGTGATCCACCTTGATGGTAGTATTGCTTGCATCGCTGGTAAAGCGATTGGTCAAGCTAGGGCTAGCAGCTTGCGCGGCAGCGGCCCGTTTGACTTGCATGCCGAGTGAGATCAACAAATCAGAGAGTTGATCATTACTGATTTTGTCGCCTTCGAGCCGATCAATGAGGTTGTACAGAGTGCCTTGCAGTTCATCGAGGCGGCGTTGTATTTCGCGCTGGTGATCGCGCAGGCGTTCGTTGACAAGGCGGATCATCTCTTCCATCCGGAGTTGCATCTGCATGTGTTGATCGCGGCTACGCCCATTCATATCGGCATGTTCTTGGCGCACTTGATCGGCGAACTGATTGAAGGCGGCAAAGTTGTTGCTGATCTCGCGCTCTAGCATGCGAAAGCGACGCTCATAATCACGGCTATAGCTGCCGAAGAGCAGATTACGGACTTGATCAATGTCTCCCGCAGTACCTGCTGCTTCAGCATCCATGTACCCGCTTCCAATAGACAATTCGGGATTGGTATTCTCACTATTGCTCATGCTCTACCCCCACTCGCTATGATCGTTACTATCGCACCCATATTTTTCTTTCTGCGGGACGCTTCTAGATAGTCTTATTATACCGCGTAATGGTAAACGAATGGCGGGTCAACTACGCTCCATTTTACACCGCTACGCGATGGGTCTACTGCTCCTAGCGGAAGTGAGCAGCTCACTCTACGCGCACCTGATCCAGCATCAGGCTCAGCGGGCGCGTGTCTACGCTGTCGGGGAAGGTGTGGGCGGGCACAAAGATCGGCGCATCCAGTTGCAGCACCAACGCCGTGCTTCCAATCAAGGCCGGGGGAAGATTCAGCCGATACTGCCGCCAAACCCCACTGGCCACACTAAACCGCTGTTGGGTTCCATTCGCAAAGGTAATCGTGAGCGGGACAGCTTGTGGGGACCCCGCAGTCATATGCAGCACAATAGTTGTACCTGCTTGGAATGGCTCTAGCAAGGGAAGCCGAAGTAGCCCGTGCCCCTGTAGCCAGCGGTATGTCATGGGCGTGCCATTGGGCAAGGTCAGTTGTTCGACGGAGGAGAAGCCGTGAATGTAGCCCAAATCTAGCCCTGTACCTACGTCTACCTGTTTGGTCGGCGCAGCATTGAAGCCAAGCATGTAGTGCTGCATATCCGCCCCGTGCCACTTCTCCGATTTAACAATCAACTCACTGGCAAGCTGCGGGTTGCCTTCAGCGTGAGCGAGCATACCACGTGCCAGCACGACATGCTGGGTTGTGTGCGTGCGGAGTAGCTCGCGGGCGGCATCTAGATCGCCCTGCTCAATGGCGAGCAAGGCAAGCGCGGCGCGGGTCTCAGAAAACTGGTCATGCGCCGCGAGGGCTTGGGTGTATGCGGCTTGAGCCGCCGTCAGATCGCCCGCGTGGTAGGCTCGCTCGGCGGTGGCGAGTGCGGCTTCGCGCTGGATGATGCGGCGAATCAGGAAGGGGTAGTCGCGGTAGGTAAAAAACGTGAACAGGAATGCACCGCCCACCAGAACCGCCAGTGCCATGTGCCACCAGTGCTGGCGCATGTCGCGCCACACGCCGCGCAGATCGGCGAGGGCCGCCGCGCCGTAGATCATGAGAAAGAGCCAGATCGGGAACAGATAACGTGGCTCGATATGGAAGATCATCATGCCAACGATGGTGTAGCCGACCCACGCTAGCGACAATAGGCGGAATGCCCCCTCATGCGGGCGCAATGGCAGCGTCAGCCCGATCAAGCCAGTACAGACAAATGCCAACCAGATCACATCACTTAGCCCACCGAGCCACATTGCGGGGCGTAAGGGCCGCCCGTAGAGGCTGCGCTTGGTGGCAAAGTCCTCGATAAACTGGGCTTTCCAAATATGGCGGAAGTGATCTCCAGCGTTGCGCCACACTAGCCCTAGAAAGCCGTCTGGATCAGCGGCGTAGATACGGCGGGTATCCTCGATGGCAAAGATATGCCGTTCAGCTTGGGGCATTGTCTTGAGCACCTCGACTCCTTTCTCTGGGTATTGCTCAAGATGGAGCCACAGGTTCACCGAGCCGAGCGTATCTACGGGAATGAAATGCCCATACGTCACGTAGTTACGATATGTCCATGGTGCGACAATCGCCACCGCAAACGCAACAAAGATCACCGCATTGCGGATGACATCCAGCCACCACTGCCGTTCACGGAGCTGGGCCCACCACCACTGGATCCGTTCGCGGGCCCATGCAAGTGGCGGGGCGGCGGCAAGGCGCGGGGCGGGATGCGTTTCGAGCACGATAAACAGCAGCGCAAACGGGATGCCATACAGGGTGGGCGAGCGCGAGAGTGCGCCATAGCCTATGGCAATGCCCGCCAGCGCAAGGGTTGTCCAGCGTTTGTCGTCGCGCCACCGTAGCAGCAGCCACAGGTGCAGTACCAGAAAGAAGAAGAAGGTCGGCTCGCTGAACAGGTGGATCGGCAGTTCGAGCAGGGGATACCAGATCGCAAGCATGCCCGCCAGCACCACGCCCGCCGTGTGGCTAAACAGCCGCCGCCCAATAGCGTAGCCCATCGGGATTGTCGCCGTAATCATGGTGATCTGAAGCAGGCGGATCAGCACCAGTGCATCTATATTGCCGAGTAGGATGCTGACCTTGATCATGGTGGCAAAGAGGAACACATGCAACGGCGGTCGGATCAGCCAGAAGTCATCAATGTACACGCCTGTCGTGGCCAAGCGGAGGGCCCGTTGGTAGTAGTCACCGTCATCGGCGGGCGAGTAGATCGGCTGGAGTTCGTTGACACGCATCAGCCAGAGACGCAGGCCCAAGCCGAGCAAGGTCAAGCTGAGCACGAGCAGCAGGTGGACGGGAATTGCCCGCACGCTCGTGATGGCGTGCGGGTGGGTTGCCGTCGCTGGCACGGAGCTAGCCGCCAGAGGTGGAGTGGTCATCGTTGCGCTTAGGCGTAGGTCGCCGCGACTGCTGCTGGCACTGCCTCGCGAATAATCGCTACGATCTGGTCAATCTGCGCGTGGGTGGTGACAAGCGGCGGAGCAATGCAAATGATGTCGCGCACGATGCGCGTGAACAAGCCGCGCTCAAGCAGCTCGCGGGCGAGGTGCTTGGTGAAGCCACTCGCAGGGGGGAACTGTTCTTTCGTCTCGCGGTTGGCGACAAGCTCAACCCCGGCGATCATGCCAATCCCGCGCACATCGCCGACATGCTCGATCTCGTACAAACTTTGCAACTGTTCTTGCAAATACGCCCCAACCTCAGCTGCTCGCTCGACGAGGCCCTCCTGCACGATCACGTCAAGGTTGGCCAGCGCAACAGCACACGTTGTCGGGTGGCCCGAGTAGGTGTAGGCGTGCATATACTTGGAGCTAGCGGGGGTATTGTAGAGCGTCTCGCGGATCGTATCCGATACGCCAATCCCGCCCAACGGCACGTAGCCGCTGGTGATACCTTTGGCGAATTGCATAATGTCTGGCTCGATCCCGAAATGCTCTAGCCCAAACCAGCGACCAGTGCGCCCGAAGCCCGTAATCACCTCATCGGCAATCAGCAGCACGTCATACTGATCGCAGATTTCGCGGATGCGGGCGAAGTAATCGGGCTGTGGCACAATTACGCCGCCTGCGCCTTGGATCGGTTCGGCAATAAACCCCGCGACCGTATCTGCGCCCTCGCGCAGGATCGCTGCTTCGAGCAGATTGGCAGCCGCTACGCCGGGGCTGGTGTGTTCGTCGCCCCCCGTAAAGCGGTAGGGGTAGGGCGACTCGATGTGGCTGAAGTGGGGCACACGCGGCTCAAACATGGCCCAGTAGCCAGCGATGCCTGTGGCACTGCCTGCTGCCATCGTTACGCCGTGATAGCCATAGATGCGTGAAATGAACTTCACTTTGTCAGGTTTACCGCGCAGCTTCCAATAATAGCGTGCCGTCTTAAACGAGCTTTCAGTTGACTCTGCGCCGCCACTAGTGAAGAAGAAGGTATTGATCGAAGGATAGGTGATCTGGCTCAGGCGATTGGCAAGCTCAATCGTGCGTAGATTGGTGGAGCCAGTGTAGGCGGAGGCATACGCCAGTGTACTCATCTGGCGCATTGCCGCTTCGGCCAATTCACGCCGCCCGTGCCCGATATGCACATTCCACAGCCCGCTCAGTCCATCAATAAAGGTGTAGCCCTCCATATCGGTGAGCAACGCCCCTTCACCTTTGACCCAGATGCGCGGGTGTTGGTGATCGGTAGGGTGATAGAGCGGGTGCATCAGGTGCGCCAAATCATCCTGAATGTAGGCGGCAGCGTGGGCTGCCTGTGGTGTTTCTCGCATAGGGGATACTCCTTACCATGTCTTTTCGCTAGTATAGCATCAGGTGGGCGTGGCTGCAACGTTCTGGGTCTGTCTCCGCTTGGTGCGACTCCGCGTATAATAGGTGTTAGACAGAGAAGCTCTACTAGCAACAGGGAGGTTTGCATGGCAACACACAGCACCGGCGGGGCAACCCGGATCGAGACTGACAGCATGGGCCCAATTGAAGTCGCCGCAGATCGGTACTGGGGCGCACAAACGCAACGTTCGCTGCACCACTTTGCGATTGGCGCAGACGTGATGCCGCGTGCGTTGATCCGCGCCTTTGGCATCCTCAAACGGGCGGCCGCTGAAACGAACCACGAGTTGGGCTTGCTTGCGGAAGAACAGGCGACGCTGATCGTCAAAGCGGCCGATGAGGTGATTGCAGGCACGCTGGATGACCACTTCCCGCTTCGCATTTGGCAAACAGGCAGTGGCACGCAGACAAACATGAACACCAATGAAGTCATCTCGAATCGGGCGATTGAGCTTGCAGGTGGCGAGATGGGCAGCAAGAAGCCTGTCCATCCCAACGATCATGTCAACATGTCGCAATCCTCGAATGATACCTTCCCGACGGCGATGCACATTGCAGCCGTCGAGCAGATCACGCACGAGCTGCTGCCATCGGTGCGTGCATTGCGCGACGCGCTAGATCGGCGCGGCAAGGAGTTTGCGGCGATCATCAAGATTGGGCGCACGCACTTGATGGATGCGGTGCCGCTCACCTTAGGGCAAGAGTTCTCCGGCTATGTCGCCCAGCTTGATTTCGCACTGAAGCAGATCGAGGGCACGCTGGAGGGGCTGTATGAGCTAGCTCTCGGTGGCACTGCGGTTGGCACGGGGCTGAATACACACCCTGAATTTGCCGAGCGGGCGGCCGCAAAGATTGCCGCCCATACGGGGTTGCCATTCGTGAGTGCGCCGAACAAGTTCGCCGCCCTCGCCGGGCACGATGCGCTTGTGGCATGCAGTGGCTCCTTGAAGACGTTGGCCGCGGCCTTGATGAAGATTGCCAATGATATTCGTTGGCTCGGCTCAGGCCCCCGCTGTGGACTCGGCGAGCTGATCTTGCCCGCCAACGAACCGGGTTCTTCGATTATGCCCGGCAAAGTCAACCCGACCCAGAGCGAAGCCATGACAATGGTGTGTGTGCAGGTGATGGGCAACGATGCCGCGATTGGCTTTGCTGGCTCGCAGGGCAACTTCGAGCTGAATGTGTTTAAGCCGGTGATCATCTACAACCTGCTGCATTCGGTACGCCTGCTGGCGGATAGCAGCCGCTCGTTCCGCGAGTTCTGCGTCGAGGGCTTGCAGCCCAACACCACCCAGATCAGCCACTTCCTGTACAACTCGCTGATGCTGGTCACAGCGTTGTCGCCCCACATTGGCTACGATAAGTCGGCGAAGGTTGCCAAGCATGCCTACGAGAACAACTCCTCGCTGCGTGAGGCGTGTCTTGCATTGGGGTATCTGACCGGCGAGGAGTTTGATCGTATGGTGCGCCCAGAGGATATGCTCGGGCCCAGTGCATAGGCTTCACAACCGGTAGTTGGTCGCAGGTGGCAGGTCTCCAGAAATCGCCTGCCACCTGCGGTTTCTGGGGTCGGATTGGCACGCAAGCATACATCAGCTACCGCTATTGTACCCGACTTGCACCGACTGCTGTTTACCGCCGCACCACCGCCGGCAGGTAGTGGCGGAAGATCGGCACCTCTGCCCCGAATTCAAACGCACCCACATCGCACGCACTGCCCACATTGCGCGGTGCGCCGCGTGCATCGCGGGTGGCACACATTGCGGGTGTGCCCGCATCAATGCCGACGCTGCCCTCAAGCAGTGCAACTGTCGGCACGCGCCCGCCGTTGTTGGCTGGCTCGGCGTAGCGCGGCTCGGCAATCGTTGGGCTAGCAGTACAATCTCGGTCATTTGTGCTGCCAGTTTTGGCGGGGAACTGAATCACTGTGCCGGTCTGCTGGAGCGTAGTGCGGCAATTCTGGAAGATGCCCCAGCCATTGCCTTCATTGGCGGCGGTGTTATGGGCAATGATTGAATTGCTGAGTTGGGAGTCTTGCAGATCATACAGCCCGCCCCCGTGTGCGCCAGCGTGGTTCCGCAAGATCGTGCAGTGGTTGCAGCGTAATACGCCCGCACCGCCAATCCCGCCGCCATAGCCGCCCGTGCCGGTACTTGGCTCGGCGCGGTTGCCATACACCGTGACATTCGTCAGGCTCGCAGTACCGGTGCGGGTCAGGTAGAAGCCGCCACCAGCGTTACGGGCGATGTTGTTCAGGAAGGTGCTATTTCGGAGCGTGAGCGGCACGTTACCGTGGATCAGCCCACCGCCATCGGCTTGCCCCTTTTTTCCAAAGGTGACGCTATTGCCCTCGAACAGTAGCCCTTCCATGGTAGCCGTATCGGGCGGGTACAGCCAACTGTAGACCCCGCCGCCCTCGCCTGCGCCCCGATTGTTGCGGATGATGGTGTTGCGGAGGATCAACTCACCCCCGACACTTTTGTCACGGCTATCGCTGGCTCCATCAAGGTAGATCGCCCCGCCAAAGCCGAAGCCAGCGGGCCCACCTGCCGTGCTGTCGTTGTCCTCAAACAACGAGTACTCAATCGTGAGGGCCGCATTGGTAATATTGATCGCTCCACCATTCGTACCCCGATTGTTGCGGAAGGTGCTGTCGCGGATCACTGTAGGGGCTTTGTCGCCATAGATCGCCCCTGCCCCGAACTCGCTCAAGACCGCCGTGCCGTCGTTCTGCTCAAAGACGCAATTCAGCACAGTCAGGCGACTGCGCCAAGTGGCATAGATCGCCCCACCGCGTCCATCGGCGGCTCGGCCATCGCGCAGGGTCAGGTTCTGCACAACGAGGTGTTGGCCCGTTTCGACGGTAAAGATGCGCGTGCGCCCGCCCCCACTCAGCACAATCCGCCCGCCTCCATCTATGCTGGTATCCTGCGTGATCCGCAGCTCGGTGCTGAGCGTGATCGTGTGGGGTTCCGCGCCACAGTTGAAGCTGATTGCGCCACTGCGCGCCACAGCTGCCTGTAGCATCGCCTCCGTGCAGCTTGCGGGTGTGCCTGTACCAACCACATTGCCCACATTGGGCGGCGTGCTTCCGGCGGCAAGCTCCACCGCACCACTATCGCACACTGCCTGCCCATCGCCGTTACCGTCGGTGGGGCGAGGGCTGCCGCGCTGATCGGTGGGGGGGCAATGCTCGGCCATGCCGCCATCAATTGCGGGGCTGCCTTGTCCGGGGAGCATGGTCAAGGTTGAGCCACCATTCGCAGCAAGCGGTGCAAGGAGAGGATCGGCGGTGCGGATCGCTGCGCCGCAGGTGTTACTCGGAAACTGAAGATTGCCGCCGAGATTGGTGATTGTTCCCGCGCAGTTCTCGCGTGCGCCGCTCAAGTCATTTGACATAATCGTGTTGGCGACTGCGAGCGTGCCTTGACTGTTGAAGATGCCCGCCGCGTATTCGCTGGCGCGGTTGGCGGCAAACGTGCTGGCAATGATCGTCGTGGTAGTCCGGCGGCTGTAAAGTGCGCCACTATTCTCGGCTCTATTCGCGGCGAGGGTGCTGTTAACAATTCGCAGAGCTTGGTCTGCGCCACCACTGCCGCCCGCCGAGATTGCCCCGCCGATGTCAGCAGTATTGGCCGTGAAGGTACTGGCTTCCACCGTCATGCCCACCTGCGGGCGGTTTTCGTGGTAGTAGCTGATCGCCCCGCCGCCTTCCGTCGCGGCATTATTGGCAAAGGTGCTGTTGCGGATCGTCGCGGTGCCGATGCCGTTGTAGAGTGCGCCGCCACTGCGGGCGCGGTTGCTCGTCAGCACCACCCCATCGAGCGTAACTACACCGCCGTTGTTATTGATTGCGCCGCCGTTGCCCGTGCCCGCGTTGCCGCCGCTCAGGGTGATCGCCGTGAGCGTGAGCTGCCCGTTGCTGCTGACGCTGAACAAGCGCGTAGCATTGCCCCCATCGAGCGTGATTGTCCCACCGCCATTGATGATGGTGGTCGTGGTAATATTGATCGTGCGCGTGATACGGATGGTATGTGGAGCAGTGCCGCAGTTGAAGGTGATTGCTCCGCCGCCGCTCAGAGCAGCGGTGAGGCTAGCTTCGGTGCAGCTAGCGGGTGTACCTGTGCCGACCGTTCCGGCAGCGGCGGCGGGCGTGCCCCCCGCACCGAGCCAGCCGATCAGCCAAATGGCGCAGAGTAGTCCACGCCAAGCAACGAGTCGCCGTGTATGGTGCATGTCCTGTTCCCCTACAGCAAATGCATATTCATTCAACCGCAAGTTTCTGCTAGTATCATAGCAGAGGTGATTCGCTTTAGCTATGGGTCAAGAGTCCTACGTGAGCAGGATTAGGTACTGGGTGGTAGGTGGCATGTGGCAAGTGTTCGGTGTAAGGAGGTAACTGGCATTATCCTAGCGGGCGGGCAGAGCCGCCGGATGGGGCAGGATAAACGCCGCCTGCGCGTGTGGGGGGCCACTGGGCCAACCCTGCTCGAGCATACCTGTGCCGTGCTGGCACCGCTCTGCGCTGCCACGCTCGTGGTGTATGCCGATGCGGATGATGCAGCGACGTGGCACTTGCCGGGGGTGCAGGCGGTGTGGGATACCGCACCCGATGCCGGTGTGCCCGCCGCGCTGGTAGCGGGCTTGCAGGCAATGGCTACACCGCACGCACTGGTGGTTGCCGCCGATCTGCCCCTGCTCAATGCTGCGCTGCTCACCGCACTGCGCGACGACCTGCGCCCGTGCGATCTGCTCGTGCCGCGTGCCCTGCACACCCGCACCCGCAATGCATGGCACGCCGAGCCACTCCATGCCCGCTATGCCCAAAGCTGCCTGCCGATGTTGCAGGCGATGGTGGCGCAGGGGCAGCGGCGCATCACCGATCTGCTGGCGCAGGTGCAGGTGGCATGGTTTGAGCCGGAGCAGACCCGCCACTACGATCCGCACGGGCATTCATTCCTGAATATCAACACCCCCTCTGATCTCGTGCAGCTACAGGCTGTGCTACACTGTAATCCTGAACCAAATACGTTTCAAAGGTCAGAGAAGACAGACCACGAAGCACACGAAGGGTGCGAAGCACACGCAGGCAGGTGACGGGTGAACCAGTTGTAATCTCTGACACCCGTCACCTGACCCCTCAACATACAAGGAGTGTACACAAGGTATGACCACTAGCCCGATTACCAACGTTTATGGGGTGTGCCCGCACGACTGCCCCGACACCTGCGCTACAATTACTGAGGTGCAGGATGGGCGGGCGGTGGCCTTCTACGCTAATCCCGATCACCCGTACACGCAGGGCTGGCTCTGTGCCAAAGTCCGCCCCTATCTGGAGCGGGTGTATGATCCGGAGCGGCTGATGTACCCCTTGCGGCGTGTTGGCCCAAAAGGGAGCGGGCAGTGGCAACGCATCAGTTGGACTGAGGCTATCGCCGAGATTACCACGCGCTGGCAGCAGATCATTGCCCAGTATGGAGCCGCCGCGATCCTGCCCTACTCCTACAGTGGCACGCTCGGCCTCGTGCAGAATGCGGTCTGCCAGCATCGTCTGTGGAACCGCATGGGCGCAAGCGGCTTAGAGCGCAGCATCTGTGGGGCGGCGGCAGAGCATGCCGTGCTGGCGACACTGGGACGGCGCATCTCGGCCCCGCCCGAAGATGTGCTGCATAGCAAGCTGGTGATCCTGTGGGGGCACAATCCGGCCAGCACGGGCCCGCACTTCATGCCCTTCCTGCGCCAAGCCCAGAAGCAAGGCTGCTATGTGGTGGTGATTGACCCGCGCCGCACGCGCACCGCCCGCAGTGCCGATCTGCATCTCCAGCCCCGCCCGGCTACCGATGGTGCGCTAGCTCTCGGCATCATGCATGTGTTGGAGGCAGAAGGCTTGCACAACGCGGCGTGGCTGCACCAATATGCGACTGGCTGGGAAGACCTGCGGGCGCGGCTGGCAGATTACCCGCCAGCGCGGGTAGCCGCAATTACGGGTGTGCCGGTAGCAGTCATCACCGAGCTTGCTCGGCGGTATGCCCGCACCACGCCTGCGCTGATCAAGATTGCCGATGGGCTACAACGCCACGCCAACGGTGGGCAGACGGTGCGGGCGATTACGTGCCTGCCCGCCCTCACGGGGCAGTATGGCCTTGCGGGCGGGGGTTTAGCCTACAGCACGGGCGGCTATATCGCATGGGATGGAGCCACGCTGGCCCGCCAGCACGAGTGCCCACCCGTGCCACGCATGGTCAACATGAATCGGTTGGGGGCCGCCCTAACCGGCGAGGTCAACGACCCGCCGATCATGTCATTGTATGTGTTCAATGCGAATCCGGTGACAAGTACCCCGAACACGGCGAAAGTCATACAGGGCATGCAGCGCGAAGACCTATTCACCGTTGTGCATGACCTGTTTCTGACGGATACGGCGCAGTATGCTGATCTGGTCTTGCCCGCCACCAGCCAACTGGAACACGCCGACCTGCACCGTGCTTACGGGCAAGTAACGCTGCAATACAATGCGCCCGCGCTTGCGCCGCTCGGCGAGTGCAAGTCAAACTGGGACGTGATGCGCCTACTCGCGGCGGGCATGGGCTACACCGAGACGTGGCTGCAACAGGATGCTGAAGCGGTGCTGCGCGAGATTCTTGATGTGACCCGCACGCAGGGCGATGCCTTCACGCGCTCGGTATTGGCGGGGATCACGCTAGAGCGGCTCAAGGCCGAAGGCAGTGTACGCTTGAATCTGCCGCCCGACTTCGTGCCCTTCCGCGATTCGGCAACGGGCACACCCCGTTTCTTCACCGATGATGGGCGCATCAAGCTGCGCTGCGATGCACTGATCCGCAGTGGGCTAGACCCTGTGCCGGAGTATCACGCGCCAGCCGAATTTGCCCACGCCACCCCGGATGACCTGATCTTGATTACGGGTGCGCCACACCATTTCGTCAGTGGCAGCTTGGGCAATCAAGCCAGCCTGCGCCAGAAAGAGGGTGCGCCGAGTATCGAGATCAACCCACAGGATGCCGCCGCACGCGGGATCAGCACCGGTATGACGGTGACGGTGGGCAATGCTCGCGGCAGCTGCCAGCTCCGCGCTATTGTCACAGAGGATGTGCCGCCGGGGGTGGTGGTGGCTCCGAAGGGGCACTGGGGCAGGTATGCGCCGGATGGGCGTAATGTAAACTGGACGACACCCGATGCGCTCGCTGATCTGGCTGGGCAAAGCACCTACCACAGCAATCTGGTGCGGGTGGTGGCTGGATCTGAGGCGAGCATTGGACTCCCATTGGGCTGATCGCTATGCTGCGTGATAAGGAGGATGATCACAATGGCTCCCGCACCCCTGCTCATCACCGGCGGCACGGGCTATCTTGGTGCTACACTGGTGCGCCAAGCCGCCGCACAGGGCGAGCTGGTTGCCGCCACCTACCACACCCAAGCCCCACCATCGCTCGCGGGCGTAACGTGGTATCGGCTTGATCTGCGTGATCCGGTGGCGGTGCAGCAGGTGGTGGCACAGGTCCGTCCCTATGCCGTCATCCACACTGCCTTTCGCCAGTATGATCCCGACTTGTGGGCTGTGACGGCAACTGGGGCAGAGGCCATCGCCCAAGCTGCATGGCACAGCAATGCCCGCCTGATCCATCTCTCTAGCGATGTCATCTTTGATGGCGAGAAGCCAATCGCCTATACCGAAGCCGACCCGCCAACTCCGATCAGTGCCTACGGTGAGGCCAAAGCCGCTGCCGAGCAACTAGTGCAAGCCGCCCATCCGCAGGCGGTGCTGGTACGGACTTCGCTGATCTACGGCTTTGACCCGATGGATCGGCATACCCGTTTCATTCTCGATGTGGCCGATGGGGTGCAGCATGCGGCTCTATTTCACGATGAACTGCGCTGCCCCGTGTTTGTCGGCGATCTGGCAGCGGCATTGCTGGAACTCGTGCCGATGACGTGGCACGGCATCCTCAATGTTGCGGGCGGCGCGGTGCTTAGCCGTTACCAATTTGGGCAGCTGCTGGCGGCGCACTACGGGCGCGATCCGCACCGGATTACGGGCGGCTACACCACTGATCATCCGGTGCGTCGTCCACGCAACTGTGCGCTCGATCTGACGCTAGCCCGTAGCCTGCTCAGCACGCCCCTGCGCGGTGTGCCAGCGGTGCTACGCGAGCGGGGCTAGCCGCAGATGTCCGGTGAGCTGCGGATACCGCCGACCCACGCATGGGTCGTGACTCCCGCCGAAGCGATTGCGATCCAGCAGGAGTTGCGCGGCTTGGTCATCACCCACGACGATCTGCCCCCGATCAGCACCGTCGCGGGGGTAGATGTCGGCTTTGAGCAGGATGGGCGCATCACCCGTGCGGCTGTTGCCGTGCTCGCCTTCGCTGACCTGACCCTGCATCGCCACGCCATCGCCCGCCGCCCCACCAGCATGCCCTACGTGCCCGGCTTGCTGTCGTTCCGCGAAGTGCCCGCCGTCCTTGATGCGCTGGCTCAGCTTGACCCACCGCCCGATCTCTTGCTCGTGGATGGGCAAGGCTATCTGCACCCACGCCGCTGCGGGATCGCTTGTCATCTTGGGGTGCTGACAGGCATCCCCGCCATCGGGGTGGGCAAGCGTCCCTTTGTCGGTGAACACGCCCCCGTGCCCAATCTGCGCGGCGCGTGGGAGCCAGTGATAGACGCGGGCGAGGTGATTGGCGCAGCCCTCCGCACGCGCCCGCATACACGTCCGCTGTACATCTCAGTGGGTCATCGCCTTAGCCTCCCAACCGCGATTGCCTATGTGTTGCACTGCACGCCGAAGTATCGCCTGCCCGAAACGACGCGCCTTGCCCACCGCTTGGCGAGCGGGCAGTCGGCCGATAAGGCGGCCCGCAAGGTGCGCGGGGGTTAAGCTCCCACGCCCTGTGGTTCGGTGTATAATGCTTATACTTGCATTGTGTTCCTGCCCGAACGAAATGCCACATATTATGCATGAAGGATGTTTGTCAGATGCAGTTGTATAACTCGTTGACTGCCCGTAAAGAGCTATTTACGATCCCGACAGATCGCCCAGTAACGCTGTATGTGTGTGGGGTTACCCCCTATGATACAACGCATATGGGCCATGCTCGCACCTACCTCGTCTTTGATGTGCTAATCCGCTACCTGCAATGGAAAGGCGCGGAGGTGCTGTATTGCCAGAATGTTACTGATGTGGATGATCCCTTGTTTGAGCGGGCCCAGCGTGATGGGCTGCATTGGTATGATTTGGCGGAGCAGCAGATCGAGCAGTACCGGAGCGACTCCGCAGGCATGCATTTCATCCCCCCGACGTACTTCCCGCGTGCCAGCGAGGAGATTGCGGGCATGATCACGATGATCGAGCGGCTGATCGAACTCAAGCATGCCTACGTGCGGCAGGGCAACGTCTACTTCAGCATCCACACCGACCCCGATTTTGGGCGGATGGCCCACACCGGTTATGCCGATCTGCTAGCGATTGCCAATCAGCGCGGCAACGATCCGACTGATCCACTCAAAGATGATCCGCTCGATTTTGTGCTGTGGAAAACGGGCAAGCCCGGCGATCCAACATGGCCTAGCCCATGGGGAGCCGGAAGGCCCGGCTGGCACATTGAGTGCAGCGCAATGGCCACCCGCTATCTCGGCAACCAGATAGACATTCACGGCGGTGGGCGCGATCTGGTCTTTCCGCATCACTCGTGCGAAATCGCCCAGACTGAGCCAGTTACGGGGATAACACCTTTTGTCCGCATCTGGATGCACACAGGCTTGGTATGGCTAGGTGAGGCAAAGATGAGCAAATCGCTCGGCAATCTTGTGTTTGCCCGCGATGCCCTTAAGACATATGATGCCGATACGTTGCGGCTCTACCTGCTGACCTTCTCGTACCGCAAGGATTTCAGCTACGAGGATGCGGGCGTGCAGCATACCCGCCAACGGGTAGACATGCTGCGGGCGGCCGTACACGCACCGAGCGGCTCTGGTGCTCAGCTCGAGCTGAGCCGCTATCGGGAGGAGTTTGACCGGCATATGGGCAACAACCTGCGTACCCCCTATGCGATCCATACGCTCGAAACGGCGGCCGCAAGCATCTTGCAGGCGGCTGAAGCCCAGCAGGATGTGCAAGCGGCACAGGCAACCTTGCGCGAATTGGCGGGGGTGTTGGGCTTGCAGTTGGCCTAGCCTACACCTGATTGACATGCATTGCTCAGCCTGCTACAATCGCATGCGATGAAGGATTGCACCCACACCACAGCCCAACCGGTACGCCTGCCGCGCCGTCTACGGCAGCTGAGTGTGCTGGGGCTTGCTGGGCTAGCCCTAGCCGCCTGCGCTCTCACGCTGCCCGAACCGCCCCAAGTCAATCTGCCGACCCAGCCCGCCGTGCTGCATATCACCCCTGCACCCACCCTCGATGTAGATGCAACAGCAACGGCAATGGCGGAGATGCTCCGCCCTACGCCGACTCCGGCGGGGCTATATATTATTCAAGCAGGCGATACCTTGAGTGAACTGGCCGTGCGTTACAATACGACGGTCGAGGAGATTTTGGTTGCTAATGGCTTGAGCAACCCGAATAACGTACAGGTTGGGCAGGCGATCATCATTCCGTCGCTGCTCCCTAGCCCAGTCGGAGCAGCCGCCCCCTCCGAAGCGGAAACTGCCCCTGCGGAAGCAGAAGCCGCCCCAGATGCGCCACAGCCATAATGCTCTTACTCAAATACCAAGAACTCGGTCAGCAATGTCTTGCGGAAGACATCCATAATCTCTGGCGACACCTGCGTGAGGGCCAACTCGCCGCCGTGCTGGCGCACGATCTTAAAGCCATTGATCAAGGCACTGATGCCCATGCTATCCAGAAACGGCACATGCTCAAGATCAAGCACAATGCGGGTGTTGCTGGCACTCGGGGCCAGTGTTCGCAGGTGGCTCTCCAGCTCAGGCGCATAGCGAGCATTCAGCGTGCCGCGCACAGCGACGTAAATACGCCCATCTTGCTTCGTGGTTTCAATCGCTATCGTCATACCATACTGCCCATTGTGGGCCCATTCCTGTGGGCTACCGATCCGACCTTCATTGTCCATTATAAACGGGGAAATCTGGGTTGTTCCCAGACTCCCCGTTAGCGTTTGGGCAAGTGGGTTGGAGCACGAACTCACTTGCTTCTGCCGCCATATTGCGGCTTAGACCTCCAGCGTGCTCGTATCGCCTACATCTTGGCCGAGAGCCTGAGCCTTCAACACCCGCCGCATAATCTTCCCACTGCGTGTCTTGGGCAAGAAGGTGACGAATTCGATCTTTTCGGGACGGGCAATCGGCCCCATCTCATGCCCCACGTGAGCCTTCAGCTCAGCTTCGAGCGCGGGCGATGGCTCAAAGCCCATCCGCAAAATGACAAAGGCATGGATCGCGTTGCCTTTCAGCTCATGCGGCAAGCCAATTGCGGCCGCTTCAGCAACGGCTGGGTGGCTGACCAGCGCACTCTCGACTTCAGCCGTCCCAAGCCGGTAGCCACTGACTTTGATTACGTCGTCGAGGCGGCCGATCACCCAGATGTAGCCATCCTCGTCCTTGCGGGCACTGTCACCGACGGTATACACACCACCGGGCACTTTCTCCCAATAGGTTGAGACGTAGCGATCTGGATCGTTCAGCAGCGTCCGCAGCATGCCCGGCCACGGCTTGCGGACGATCAACATGCCATCTTCGTTGGCTGCACAGGGGGAGCCATCCTCATGCACCACATCCACAGACACGCCAAGGAAGGGGCGCGTGGCACTGCCCGGCTTAAGTGGCGTGATTGGTGTAGGCGTAATCATAAAGTGCCCCGTTTCCGTTTGCCACCATGTATCCATAATCGGAGCCTTCCCTGCGCCAATCGTGTCACGGAACCAACGCCATGCCTCAGGGTTGATCGGCTCACCGACGCTACCGAGCAAGCGAATGCTGCTCAGATCGTGGCGGCTGGGCCATGCCTCGCCGAACCGCATCAAGCTGCGGATAGCTGTCGGGGCCGTGTACATCACGTTGACCCCGTAACGCGAGACAATATTCCACCAGCGATCTGGGTAGGGGTAGTTGGGTGCGCCTTCATACATAATCGAAGTCGCTCCAGTGATCAACGGCGCATACACAATGTAGCTATGCCCCGTGATCCAGCCCGGATCGGCGGCACACCAGTAGCGGTCTTCATCCTTGATGTCAAAGACCATCTTCAGCGTCGTGTACGTCCCGACCATATAGCCGCCGTGGGTATGCACCACGCCCTTGGGCTTACCAGTTGTGCCAGAGGTATAGAGCACAAACAGCATATCTTCGGAGTCAACCGGCACGGTCTCACACGTTGCCGAGGCAATTGGCAGGCTGAACAGATCGTGCAACCACAGATCACGCCCTGTCTCCATCACCACATCGTGTCCTGTGTGCTTGACTACAATCACGGTCTGGATCGTAGGCGTGCGTTGCAGAGCTTCGTTAACGATCTTCTTCAGTTCGACCACTTTGCCACGCATGTAGCCACCATCAGCCGTGAGCAGCACCTTACTCTTGGCATCGTTGATCCGATCTGCCAGCGCATCCACACTGAAGCCACCGTACACAACGCTATGGGCTGCGCCGATCTTGGCACACGCAAGCATCGCAAACATCAATTCAGGGATGCGTGACATATAGATCGTCACGATGTCACCCTTCTTTACCCCCATGCTCTTGAGCACATTGGCAAAGCGGCTGACTTCCCGGTTGAGCAGGTGGTAGGAGTACGAACGCATCACGCCCATTTCGCTCTCCCAGATCAGAGCCACTTTGTTGCGCCGCCACGTAGTCAGGTGGCGATCAATTGCATTGTGGACAATGTTGCACTTCGCTCCCGTAAACCATTTGTAGAAGGGGGCGTTGCTCTCATCTAGCACCTGCTCCCACGGGGCGTACCATTCCAATTCCTGTGCCATGTCCGCCCAAAAATCTTGGGGGTTGTTGACTGTCCATTGATACAGATCATTATAGGTATCAAAGCCCTTTTTCCGCATGTATGCCGTGATATTCGCATTTTCGACAATGCTGTCACTTGGCACATAAACATCATTGCTTGGTATGGTATCTGGCATCTCTGCCGTGTTTGATGCGCCCGTGCCGTTCGTCATCGTGGCTTCTGGGGCATCGCTGCGTGTCTCCGACATGGACAAACCTCCTTGTTCTCTTGCGATGTGTGGGTTTCAGGTATAGTATCCTGATCATAACTTTTGACCTCTAAATTATAAGCAAACGGTATAAGTCTTGTCAAATCCTGATGAACAATTAGCGCGCTGGCGTTCTGTGGCGGTGTAGTCGTAATATGATAATCAAAAGCTCAATTTGACCGGCAAGGGTCTTCGTGAAGAAATAGTTCCACTTGGTAGTTATTTCGCTGCCTTCGGGCCTTGCCCAACCCCAACCGCCGCTTGAATGCCGCCGGTGCGCTCGCTAGGGCTGCGCTTACCGCACCGCATCCACCACCGATCATGCTTCTTGCTGCGTCTCATGCTTCTTGCTGTGTCGTAAAAGTATGGTACACTTTCAGCATACATGCACGCCGATCACGCCGTAGGTCTATTCCTGTATGCAAATGAATGTCATAGCCGATGTCAGGAGGTTCGATGATGAGCTATCAAGAGATGCATCAACGCTCGATCTCGCAGCCCGCCGAGTTTTGGGGTGCGCTCGCAGAAGAGTTGCATTGGTATCGCAAGTGGGATACTGTGCTAGACGACTCGCGTGCGCCCTTCTTTCGCTGGTTTGTGGGTGGTGAAACGAATATCTGTTACAACGCGGTGGATCGCCATGCGCTCGGCCCCAAGCGGGGGCAAGCCGCCCTGATCTGGGAAAGCCCCGAAGCCGATCAATCACGCACCTTGACCTTCCACGAGCTGTACCGTGAAGTTAATCGCCTTGCAGCCACGCTCAAGGCCTTGGGCGTACAGAAGGGTGATCGCGTAATCATCTACATGCCGATGGTTCCCGAAGCGATCTTTAGCATGCTGGCTTGTGCCCGCATCGGGGCGACGCATTCGGTCATCTTCGGCGGCTTCTCGGCAGAGGCGGTGGCGGATCGCAATAACGACGCCAAGGCCCGCCTGCTCATCACCGCCGATGGCGGTTGGCGCCGTGGGAAGGTCGTGCCGCTCAAGCACAATTCCGATGTCGCCCTGGCCAAATCACCGACCGTGGAGAAGTGCATCGTCTTCAACCGCTGCAATCAGCCGGTGGAGATGAAGTCGGGCCGGGATT
>CALCJV010000081.1 GCA_937967405.1 uncultured Chloroflexales bacterium
CCCGCACCACCCGCCACGCCAGACCTGCCCAGCTTAGAAGCCGATCTCCTTGCCCTGCTTGGCGATGAGCCAGCCATCCTCGCAGCCCTCTACGCCGATGCCGCGCCCGCCGCACCCTTGCCCACTCATCTAGCGGATGACATCCAGCAGGCATTTGCGCGTTTCGATCAAGATGAGCAGCGCACGCCCCCGCCTGTTGCGGCTCCACCAACTTCCACCTCAGATGCGGATGTGCTCGCTGAAACCGAAGCCCTCATTGCCCAACTGCACGCCGAACTCGGCTTGGCGGCTGCGCCCGCACCTGCGCCCAAAGCACCGACCTACACAACGCTGCATCCCAACGTTGTGCCGCGTGCGCCGCTGCTCGGTAGCCGCCTTGGACCGATCATCCACCCGACAAGTGCATCCCTGCGCCACCTCAAACGGGTTGGCGACACCACCTACGTCCACCTGTGTCGCGTCGGCTTAGGTGTACGCAACCTGCTCACTAGCCCTACCGATCTGCCCGAAAGCCAACACCAGCAACTCAGCATTGCCCTCCTAGAGCTACAACAAGCTACCCGCGTGCTGCTCGCTGAGCTAGAGCAAGCCTACCGCAAAACGGCCCCCACTGATCGGCGCACCTTAGCCGATTTCGTCGAGTTGATGGGCCACAATATGGGCATGCTGCGCCATGAACTCGACTTCACCGAGCGCACCGCCGAGCAGCAACAACACTTCCTGATTAGCACCTACGCCGGTGAGATGCACCGCCAGATCACGCTCCTACTCTACGATCTGCAATCCGCCTACCAAACGATTGTGATGGAACCGTGGCGGCAGATTCTCGGTGGCAACCCACCCAACATCCCCGCCCGGATTGCCCCCGGCGTAGGCAGCAACGACCTCACGCGCATTGCTGGCATCGGCATCGGCGTAGAGCAACGTCTGTACCGAGCGGGCATCGCCACCTATGCCCGCCTTGCCCAGAGCAGCGTTGCCGAGCTGCGCCAAATCTTAGGCAGTATGGCCCAATATGTGGATGTCGGCGCGTGGATTACGGCGGCACGCCGTTTGGCTGGCTAGCCGCCCTGCATTCGCAGAGCCGCCCAAGCTGTGCTACACTAACGGTAACAAGAAAGAAAGCTAGATCGCATATGACCACCACTTATCGCTTGCCAACAGAAGCCAATCGCTCGGTGCTGCACTTGCGCCCATCGCCCGATTTCGTCGAGACCGACACCACCCGCGACATCACCCAGCGGGCCCTTGCCTACCTACACGCCGGCTTTCCGGTGCATTTGCGGGGGCCCTCTGGAACCGGCAAAACCACACTCGCCCTGCACGTTGCCGCGCAGCTTGGCCGCCCCGTGATCCTGATTGTCGGCGATGAAGAGTTCACCACCTCCGACCTGATCGGCGCACAGAGCGGCTACCGCTACCGCAAGGTAGTAGATCGGTTTATCCATTCAGTGCTGAAGTACGAAGAGGATGCCCAGCAAACATGGATAGACAATCGCCTGACCACCGCCTGCCGCGAGGGCTTCACCCTCGTCTACGATGAGTTTACCCGTTCGCGCCCCGAAGCCAACAACGTCCTCTTGACTGTGCTTGAAGAGCGCGTGCTTGTGCTGCCCGAACTGCGCCGCGAACACGCCTACCTCAAAGTGCATCCTGAGTTTCGGGCAATCTTCACCAGCAACCCACAGGAGTATGTCGGGGTGCATGAAGCCCAAGATGCCCTCAGTGATCGGCTCGTCACCCTCGATGTAGATTACTTTGACCGTGCCACCGAAATTCAGATCGTGGTGAGCCGCGCCGCCCTTGACCCCGCCGCCGCCGCCCGCATTGTGGATATTGTGCGCGACTTCCGCGCCTCCGGTGAATACGACCAGACCCCCACCTTGCGGGCCAGCATCATGATCGCCCGCGTCGTGGCTCAGCAAGGCATCGCCGTCCAGAGCGACGATGGCCGCTTTGTGCGCGTGTGCCTCGACATGCTCGAATCCAAGAAGAACTTTGGCAGCCGTGCCTACGAGCAGCAAGCCGAACAGCGCAAAATGCTGCTCAGCTTGATCGAGCATCACGCCCCCCCAAGCAAAACCGCACGCACCAACCGCAAAGGAGCCACCGATGAGCCAGCGTAGAGTACGCGGTATGCACGATGTGCCCACCCTGCAAGGACGCGGGCGCAACGGGCAGCGCGTGGCTGGTAGCCGCGAGCAGATTGCCGCCGAGCTAGCCCGCCTCGAGCACACCCGCATGCGCTTGGAAAAGGAGCGCGAGCTGTGGCAGCGCAACCTCGTGCGCGTCGAGCAGCAACTCAGCTCTACTGAGCAACGCCTCGACCTGCTGCGCCAATCGTTGCTAGCCATCACAGAAACAGATGCGACGGCCGCCGCAGCGGCGGACAAGCGGACGCGCCCCACCCCCCTGCGCCGCAGCAGCCCCACTCGCACCACTGGCGCATGGGATGAAGTCGCATTCGAGTATTAGTACAGCAACCAATACTAGACAAGGAGCAACAGCCATGCCCGATACCCCAGAAGATATTCGCATTGATATTAACCTCAGCGGCTTAGTCGGTAATCTCGGCGAGCTGATGCAAGCGATGCAGCAAGCGATGCAAGCAGCCCAACGCCAAGCCGAAACGATGGGCACACACGGAGCCGAAGCCTTCAAGCAGGCGGTGGAAGAAGCCCAACGCCAAGCCGAAACAATGGGCGCACAGGGCTGGAAGTTCGAGCAGAATAGCGATGACGGCTCATTCCACTTCAGCTTCTCGACCAGCACCGTGCAGGATGCCGTCAACAATCGGGGCGGCATGGGCAGTGGCGGCAAAAATAGCCCCCCCCCACGCACGAACGTGCGTGGCAGCACTACCGTGCGGAGTAGCGTGCGCGGCGGGAGCACCACCACCGTGCGGAGTAGTGCCACGGCCACCAGCACGGCACACAGCAGCGTGGGTGAGCCGCAGGTTCGTGAGCCACTCGTAGATGTTTTCGATGAAGGTGAGCAGATTGTTGTCGTTGCTGAGCTGCCGGGCGTACAGATGGCCGACATTCGCGTACAGCTCAATGCCGATGTGCTGACCCTGCAAACTACCGGCGAACGCCGGTATGAGAAAGAAGTCCTGCTGCCCGCCGTTGTTGATCCAACAACGATCCAGCAGACCTATCGTAATGGTATACTAGAGTTGCGCTTGCTGCGCCTAACCGAAGCCGAAGAACGTAGGAGCTAGGCACGTGGAGAGTACCCCTCCTGAGGGTAAATACCTATACGGCATCATTCGCTGTAGCGAGCCACGCACCTTCACCACTCGTGGCGTAGGCGGGCGTGGCGATCCCGTCTACACCGTGCATGCAGGCGACCTTGCCGCCGTCGTCAGCGACTCGCCGATCATCGAGTATGACCAGAGCCGCCGCAACCTGCTCGCCCACACGCAAGTGCAGGAAGAGGTGATGGAACAGTTTACGATCCTGCCGGTGCGCTTCGGCGTAATTGCTCCTTCGGCTGAAGCGATCCAGCAGAAGTTGCTCCTACGCCAAGCCGACGAACTCACGGGCATCTTGGAGCGGTTGCATGGCCGCATGGAAGTGGGGGTCAAAGCCTTCTGGTTTGAGGAGGCCATCTTCAGCGAGATTGTCGCTAGCACGCCGCCGATCCGCGAACTGCGCGATAGCCTGATCGGGCGTAGCCCCGCCGAAAGCTACTACGAGCGCATCCGGCTTGGCGAGATGATTAGCGCAGAGCTGGCACACCGCCGCACGACCGATGCCGAACTGATCCTCAGCCGCCTGCAACCACTCGCAGAGCAGGTGCAGATCGGTGCGGTGCTGACTGACCGCATGGTCGTCAATGCAGCCTTCTTGCTGCCCAACGAACGCAAAGCCGCCTTCGATGCCGCCGTGGATACGCTCGATGCAGAGATCGGGCAGCGCATGATGTTTAAAGTCAGCACTGCGCCGCCCTACAACTTCGTCACCTTGACGATCAACTGGGACTGACCACGCCAGCTTGCACAACCACGAAGGACACGAAGAACACGAAGGGCACACAGAGCACAACGGGAACGGACTTGCACGACTGTACCCAGAGGAGAAGAACGCAATGGGCTTGCTCTTAGACTTACTGACCTTTCCGGTGAGTGCCCCGCTCAAAGGGGCATTGTGGATCGCCGAGCAGATCACCGAACAGGTTGAGGACGAACTGTACAACGAAGAACGCATCCGCGCCCAGCTGATCGAACTCGAACTGCGCTTCGATCTTGGCGAGATCAGCGAATCCACCTACAGTGAAGCCGAAGCGGCCCTGCTCGAACGCTTGCGTGTGGCCCGTACCCGCCGTGCCGCAGAGTAGTAGAAAGCACACGACCCAATGAATGCAGCCGAGATTATCAAACACGCCCGCACCTTGATGGCCGACCTCACGGGCTTGCCGATTGACACCGTGTCGGGGGTGAAGTATAGCGAAGGGCAGTGGCACGTCACGCTCGATCTGATCGAGATGCGAACCGTGCCGAATACCCGCGATGTGCTGGCGGTGTATGCACTGGTGCTCGATGACGCGGGCAACCTGCTCAGCTACGAACGCACGCACCGCTACTATCGCGGGCAAGCCACCAAATAGGAGACCACCGTATATGAGCGAATCACGCATCCGCCACTCCGCCCCATCCGCCAACCTTGCCGATATTCTCGAACGTGTCCTTGACAAAGGCGTGGTGGTCGCGGGCGACATCACGATCTCGCTCGTTGGCGTAGAGTTGCTCAACATTCGCGTGCGCTTGCTAGTCGCCTCAGTAGACAAAGCCATGCAGATGGGCATCAATTGGTGGGAAAGCGACCCCTACCTGACGACCCGCGCCCGTGACTTGGAACAAGAGAACCGCATGCTCCGTGAACGGCTTGACGATCTCGAGCACCTGATCCGTACCAGCAAGCTGCTAGAAAGCCGCCCCGAATGACTACCACCACACCTCCCAATGTCAGCCTCGTGCTGAAGATTGCCGAAGCCCACGCCCGCGATGTAGGGCGCGGCATTGTTCGCATTGATCCGCATGACATGGAGCAACTCGGCACCGCGATTGGCGATGTGGTTGAGATCACCGGCCAACGCACCACCGTCGCCCGCGTAATGCCCGCCTACGCCGAACAGCGCGGGCAAAGCCTGATCCAGATGGAAGGCGTATTGCGGACGAATGCCGGAGCCGCCTTGAACGAGCGCGTCAAGGTGCGCCGGATCGAGGTGCAACCTGCACAAGCGGTGCTGCTCCGCCCGCTTGATGCTGGCTCGCGTACAAGCCTGACCAGCGACCAGAGCCGCCACCTTGCGCGGCTCCTGAGCAGCACCCCCCTTGTCGCGGGCGATCAGGTGCGCGTGCATCTGCTCGGAACTCGCGCCCAGACCTTCCAAGTCCTCAGCACCACCCCAAATGGCGCGGTGCTCATGCGCTCCAATACAGTGGTGCGGTTTGCGAGCGACGAGACTGGCAAGCCCCAGCGCACACAGGGCACGGTCACCTACGAGGATATTGGCGGGCTACGGCGCGAGCTGCAACGCATCCGCGAGATGATCGAACTGCCCCTGCGCTACCCCGAAGTCTTCGAGCGGCTCGGCATCGCCCCGCCTCGTGGGGTGCTCCTGCATGGCCCGCCCGGCTGCGGCAAAACGCTGATCGCTCGCGCTGTCGCCTACGAAACCAGTGCCCACTTCTTGCACATCAACGGCCCAGAGATCATAGACAAGTGGTACGGCGCATCCGAAGCCCAACTCCGCACCCTGTTTGAGCAAGCCCGCCGCCAAGCTCCGGCGATCATCTTCATTGATGAGATTGATGCGATTGCCCCCAAACGTGAGGATATGGGCAGCAATCAACAAGTCGAGCGGCGCGTCGTGGCGCAGCTGCTCGCCTTAATGGACGGGCTAGATGCTCGCGGCGACGTGGTGGTGATTGCCGCCACCAACTTGCCCAACGCGCTCGATCCCGCCCTGCGCCGGCCGGGCCGCTTCGACCGCGAGATTGCGATTGGCGTGCCAGACAAGATTGGGCGGCGCGAAATCCTTGACATCTACACCCGCGGCATGCCCCTCACTGAACAGGTAGACCTCGAACGACTCGCAAGCCAAACGCACGGCTTTGTCGGGGCCGACCTAGAGAGCTTGTGCCGCGAAGCCGCGCTACGGGCCCTGCGCCGGATTATCCCCGAACTGGACTTCGCCCAAGCCAGCATCCCCTACGATGTGCTGATGCGGCTCGAAATTACTGGCGCAGATTTCGACAGCGCACTGAATGATGTCGAGCCATCGGCGATCCGCGAAATCTTCACCGAGATTCCCGATGTGCGCTGGGACGACATCGGCGGCTTGCACACCATCAAAGCCCAGCTGCACGAAGCTGTCGAACTCCCCCTGCGCCACCGTGATCTGTTTGAACAGGCTGGCGTGCGCCCCGCCAAAGGCATCCTGCTGTACGGCGCACCCGGCACCGGCAAAACCTTGCTGGCTCGTGCCCTTGCCAATCAGAGTGAAGCGAACTTCATTGCGATCAAAGGCCCCCAGCTGCTCAGTATGTGGGTGGGGGAATCGGAACGCGCCGTGCGCGAAATCTTCCGCAAAGCCCGCCAAGCCGCGCCGTGCATCATCTTCTTCGATGAACTCGATGCGCTTGCGCCGCGTCGCGGCAGCGCAGGCGATAGCCACACCACCGAGCGCGTAGTGAGCCAACTGCTCACCGAGATAGACGGCATCGAGGAGCTACGCGGAGTTCTGATCCTTGCCGCTACCAATCGCATAGATCGGATTGATCCTGCCCTGCTCCGCCCCGGTCGCTTTGATCTGCTGCTGGAAATGCCCCTCCCAGATATGGACGCACGGCAAGCCATTCTGGCGATCCACACCCAGCGTATGCCGCTGGCCCGCGATGTTGATCTGGCCCACCTTGCCGCCCAGACTGACGGCTTCGTCGGGGCCACACTGGAAGCCCTCTGCCGCCGCGCCGCCATGCTTGCCATCCGCGATCATCTTGCTCGCGCCACCGCGCAGCCGGAGCTGGCCGACATGCAGATTGCCATGCGCCACTTTGTTGCCGCCCTCGCCGAACAACACGCTACCGCGCAGCAACGCCCGCCCGCAACATATGCCGCGCCCCGTGCATAAACCGTGAGCCAGAAAGGTCTCAGCGTGTATGGCTGATACACCCAACCAAGACACCCTCACCGACCTGCTGACAGCATGGCTGGCCACGGTGCCCGAAGCCGATGCCGCCTACCTGCTCGAAACCGCCCGCAACGATGCACTTGCGCTGGTGCAGGCCACCCTGCGCGAACAGATCAGTGCGGTGATCTTGCAGCAAGTGCAGCAGAGCTTGCGGGCCAGCCTTGCCCACCCGCCTGACATCAGCCTGCACGATGAACTCGCAGCATTGCGGGCGTTGCTGGCCCAGAACGAAGCCGACCTCGCCAACTTGCAAGAAGCCACCTCTACCGCGCTAAGCCTCCCGCCTGTGTCCAGCCCAACCATCCCGAACCCGCCCGCGCATCCGCCCGCCGCTCCGCCGCCCGATCTTGCTGCCCCAGCCACACCACCCATCACACCGACAGCACCGACTGCACCAACTGCCCTCCCCACGAAAACTGGAGTGTATGTGTATGGCATCTTTGCCCCCCACCACGCTGAGTCCTTGCCCGACTTGCCCACCCACGGCGTTGATCCAGCCTATCCAGTCTACCTGTTGCGCGGCCATGGGCTGTGTGCGCTGGTCAGCCACGTTGGGCTGGATCAGTTTGGGGAAGGCGTGATCGACACCAACCTGCACGATCCGGCGTGGCTAGAGGCACGGGTACGCCAGCATCAGGCCGTCCTGAGTGCACTGCTGCCGCACGGCACTGTAGTTCCATTCACCTTTGGCACGATCTTTCATAGCGAAGAACGGGTGCAGGAGCTGCTGCACACGCAAGCCCAACACTGGCACGCCCGCCTTGCCTATCTACACGGGCGCGAGGAATGGGGCCTAAAACTCTGCTGCGATCCGGATCAGCTGCGTGCAGCAGTGTTGCACGCCCACCCCCAAGCCCAACGCTTGCAGGAGCGCATTGCACAGGCCAGTAGCGGCACCGCGTATATGCTCAAGCAGCAGCTCGAAACATTGGTGAAGCATGCAGCGGAGGAGCAAATTCACATGATTGCCGATACAATCCACGCCACCCTGCTGCACGATGCCGTTGCTGGAGTGCGAAACACCCTCCCCGCACCGGAACTGAGCCAGCCACACCAGCAAGTGATCCTCAATGCCGCCTATCTCCTCCACCCCGATCAACTGGATGCGTTCCGCCACGAACTGGAGCAACAGATCAGTGCCTATGCCGCCTACGGCATCACCGCCGATCTGTCGGGCGCATGGGTTCCGTACAACTTCGCCACCATAGACCTGCCAGACTATACTACTACCACTCAGCCACCTAACCCAGCAGAGCTACAGGAGCAACCCTAATGCACAGCCCCAACCGCGCCGCCCCAGATAAAGACCTCGTGCTGCTTGATCTGCTGGATCGTGCGCTGGACAAAGGTGTAGTCTTATCCGGCGAACTCGTCATCTCCGTCGCTGATGTAGACCTGATCTACGTCGGGCTAAAGGTGCTGCTTACATCAGTAGATACGCTCCACAACATGTCCGCCGCTGCGCCCCTTGCCCCGCTCAACCCACCGCCTGAGAGCCAGCCGTGAGCCTCTACCTGTACGCCATCACTCACGCCGACACACCGCTACCACAAGTAGCGGGCATTGATGGAGCAATCGTCCAGCAAATCCCCCACGCCCCGCTTGCAGCAATTGTCTCGCCACTCGCTCATGCTCGGCTTGCGCCCTCGCCTTTGCACCTGTGGCAACACGAAGCTGTCGTATCTGCCGTACTCGCCCACGCGCCCGTTTTACCAGTGCGTTTTGGCACCGCCCTGACCAATCACGCTGGGGTGCAGGCCATGCTCACCCACTATGCACCGCAGTTTCTTGCCAATCTTGAAGTAGTGCGCGGCTGTGCCGAGCTAAGCCTGCGCGTGCTGTGGAATGTGCCCGCTCCAGCTACCGATATGCCTCCGATTAACAATGGACGCGACTACATGCTCGCCCGCCTCGCCCAAGCGCAAGCCCAGCAAGCATGGCGAGCACACGCCGATACCCTGATCGCCGAACTGCACGCCCGACTCGCACCGCTCTGTCGGGCCCACCACCATCGCCCGCTGCTTACGCCGCGCCTATTGCTGACAGCAGCCTATCTGGTGGAAAAAACCAACGTGACCGCGTTTCAGCAGGCTGTTGCCCAACTTGATAGCGACTATCCTGACCTTGCCTTTGCTTTGACTGGGCCGTGGGCAGCGTATAGCTTTGTGCAACGCCTTAGCCCCAGCCCCGTATCGCTGATCACGAACGCCGATCACCTCATCCCTGACACCCAACACCTGACACCTGACACCTAAGCCCTGAGGACCTACACTATGGACAACCGCCTGATCTACGAAACCGAAGACCTCGAAGCCTTTGCCCACGAACTGGAGCAGCTGCGCCAGCAGCACCTGCCCCAGCGCATCAGCACCGATAGCGAGAATATCGAGCGCGGGCTAGCACAGCTCGTGCTAACGTTGATCGAGCTATTGCGCCAACTGCTCGAACGCCAAGCTCTGCGCCGCATCGAATCCGGTTCACTCTCAGATGCTGAAATCGAGCGGCTCGGCGAAACCTTCTTGAAGCTCAAGCAGCGCATGGATGAACTCAAGCACATCTTCAATCTGACCGATGAAGATTTGAACATCAACTTAGGCCCACTGGGCGATCTCCTGTAGGCAAGGCGGACAAGACGGGCCTTCATCAAAGCTACCGATCATTATCCTCAGATATACATTCTATTCCTTTTTTACAGAGACTGTGTTACGATTATAGTAGTTTCCATTGCAAACTGTCATCTATGTGATGGACAATCACGCTACTTTAAAGTCAAAGCAAGAGGAGTTGACTATGTTTGATCTGTTCAAGCGTCGCTACGATACCACCCCCGAAGGCACGCATGGGCGCGTCCCGCCCGGCCAATACGTCACCGAGAAGTTTCCGGTGCTGCACTACGGCGATGTGCCGCGCTACACCAACCTCGAGGAGACGTGGGATTTGCGCGTGTGGGGCAGCATTGCCGAGCCAAAGCGGTTTAGCTTTGCTGAGTTCCGCGCCTTGCCCACCATTCAGGTGACGATGGATATTCACTGTGTCACCCGTTGGAGCAAGCTCGATACAACGTGGGAAGGCGTACAATTCAAGGAGTTCCTCAAGCATATTCCAGAGCTTGACCCCTCTGCCGCATTTGTGATTGCCCACGCCGAACACAACTTCACCGCCAACATTCCGCTCGAGTTCCTGATGGAAGACGATGCGCTGCTAGCGTACAAGTATGAAGGCGAGGAGCTAACTCCCGAACACGGCTACCCGTTGCGCCTGCTTGTGCCCAAGAAGTATTTCTGGAAGAGTGCCAAATGGCTGCGCGGGCTAGAGTTCCTGCCACACGACAAGCTCGGCTTCTGGGAACGCTACGGCTACAACAACAACGCCGATCCGTGGAAAGAAGAACGCTACTCAGCGTAAGCCCAACGCGACTCGCACCGCATCATTTCGGGCGAATCTTCTGAAGGTTGCTAATCATCTCCGAAGCCTGCTGGCTCGTCAGCTGATCAAATTCAGTATGATAGTGCTGGCGGGCTTCAGCCAATGCATCCACGCCGCGCTCGCCCGCCAGCTTCAGGATCGCCTCGCGCTGCCGCTCAGTGCTAGGGCGGCTATCACGGCGGTGGCGTTGCTCCTCACGCAGCTGCTCCACCTGCTCGACCATGGCATTGTGTTGCGCGGCATAGATGCGCCAGCCTAGTGCAACAGCCTGCGCGATCTCGGCATCCGTTGCCGCCAAGCCCAGCGTAATCGTCTCTTCGAGCGTCACATAATCCTCGCCAATCTTGATTGCCGTGCGGAATGTGCGAGTCACGGTGGGCACAGTATCGGGCATACATCCCCTCCTTTCGGTAGCTGTCAGGTATCCGGTGTTATGCTCCGCCGGTCATAATGCCTGTCACTTCGGCCCTGATCCCCGCCTGCTCGCGTGCGGACGCGGCAGCGGCATCCAGCAGCCATAGCACCCGCCCATGCACGGGCTGCACACGGGCCACAGGCAATGCCAGATCACCTGCGAGGGCCCGCTGCACGGCCGCCGCTTTATCCGCGCCCGCCACCAGCAATAGCACCAAGCCCGCCTGCTGCAAAGCGGGCAACGTCAGCGTGATCCGGCGCGGCGGCGGCTTAGGCGCATCATCAATAGCAGTGACGAGCACCGCATCCGGCAGCGCAAGGGCGGCGTGATCGGGGAAGAGCGAGGCGATATGCCCATCTGCACCCATGCCTAGCAGCACGATGTCTAGCTGCCCAGAACCGCTCGCAAGGACGTGTTGCACCTGCTGCTGGTAGGCCGCAGCGGCGGCATGCGGGTCGGCATAGGTGGTGGGCATCGGCAACACCTGTGCAGGCGGAATGGGCACATGGTCAAGCAGTTCGCGCACAGCCATGCCCGCGTTGCTCTGTGGATCGGCAAGCGGTACGTAGCGTTCATCGCCCCACAGCACCCACAGCCGCTCCCACGCGATCTGCGTGCGGTAGGGCCGTTGGGCCAGCAGGCGATAGAGCAACACCGGCGTAGTGCCACCTGCCAACACAAGGCTACAGCGCGGCTGCGTTGCCAACGTTGCGTCAATCTGCTGCACGAGCAGATCGGCGGCAGCAGCGGCAAGCTGCTCCCGATCTGGGTAAGTGGCTATGCTAGCTGACATAGGGTGCTCCTTGTTACGCGGTCATCCTCTGCCCATTATACCAAGAAGCGATAGGGGACAGGGGACAGGTGATCGGTGGCGCAAAGCGACCAGATCACGCTCCCCCTGCCACCTGCTCCAGCCGGGCAAGGGTAGCCATGTGTGCGGCAGCGTGTGGTAGCCCACGGGCATGGCAGTGCAAGCTGTGCCAATAGGCGCATAGCAGGCGTAGCAGCGGCAGCCGGTACAGCAGCGCGGCAGACAGTGGGCCACTCGCAGTGTAGCCTTCCAGCACCCCCTGCTGCCACGCGGCAGGCGTGTCGGGGCTGAGCGCAAAGGCGAGATCAAGCATGGGGTCGCCCGCCACCAGTTCACCCGCGTGCAGAATCGCTTCGAGCCGCGCCGTATCGCCTGCCGTGCAGCGCACCCGTTGGGGCAGCAGCGCAGTGTGGATGAGATGCGGGGTGAGATCCTGCGTCAGGCGCGGATCGTGCAGCACCTGCGCCACCATCGCCTGCTGTTCAGCCGTGTACAGCACCTGTGCGCTCGCCGGATGCGCGTAACGCTGGTGCAGATCAAGCAGCACCTGTAGCCAATCCTCAATCAGCCAGCGTGCATGCACGGTCGGGTTGCCCCAGCCCGGCGCGGGGATGGTGTGCAGGCGGCGCAGCACCCGCCCCGCGTGGCGGGCAACGCCGCGCATAGGGGTTGGTTCAAGGTGGGTGGCATTGCTCCCGCCAATGTACTGCTCAAGCAGATACTCAAACGGCACAAGCGTGCGACGCAGGTTGGCTTCGTAGATCTGGATCACGGGGATGCCACGCTGCTGAGCGGTGCGGGCAAACCACAGCAGCGGCATCAGATTGGCTTCGGGGGCAATGCGGAGAATAACATGGTGCTGCGGCATAGAGAGCCGCACCAGCAATGCAGTTGCAGTCTGGCGGTACACGCTGACGTGCTGCGGGCGCAGGTTGTGGCTGCGAGCGATTAAGGCGGTGTATTCGCCGAGCCGCTCAAGCACCCGTACCCACGCCTCACTGGAGCCACTGTTGGGTGGCACAGCGCGGTTGAGCTGTTCATACTGGGCTGGGCTGATCAGCATGGAGCCTTGCTCACTGCGCCGCCTGCATTGGCACAAGCTCTGGCAACACAAAGCCCCGCACCCGCCCAGCATTGCGATCCACCACAAAGACGGTGCCATCAAGTGCCACGGCCAAGCCGCTCGGCGACGTAAGTGCCGCCTGATCGTTGCCCGCCCCGCCCCAGCGCAGCAGCGGTGTGCCGGTTGCAGTGGTGGCCAGCACATGCTGGCGAGCGGGCACACTCACGAAGACCTCTCCATTCGGGCGCACTGCAATTGAAGGGTCATCATAGGTATTGGGGTTCCAGCCGGTAATGCTCCATGTGGTCAGGGGCAGCTCCGAAGTCCGACCATCCACGCCCGTCTCAAACACCTGCACCCGTCCATTCCACGTATCCGCCACATACACCCGATCCAACGCATCAATCGCTACCCCCGTTGGCTCATTGAAGCGGCCCGGCGCACTGCCTTGTGCACCCCACTGATACAAGAATGTTCCATTGGCATCCGTCACAACAATGCGTTTGTTGCCCGTATCGGCAATATAGATATTGCCGTTGCTGCTGACGGCTAGCCCGCGTGGACCAAAGAAGCCCAGCGGATTGGCCGCATTGCCCTCTAAAGTGCCATCCGTAATCGTTGCCAAACGCCCGCCGCCCAAATCCTGCACACCAGTCCCCCACGTTGCTAGCCATTCCCCATCGGGGCTGATCTTGACGATCCGGGCATTCCACGTATCAGCCACATACAGGTTATCATCGGCATCTACGGCTAGCCCACGTGGTTCATTGAACTGGTTCACGCCGCTGCCTTGACTGCCAATGGTGCGGATCAGGTTGCCATTTGCCGCGTACAGATGAATGCGATGGTTCTGCGTGTCGGCGACATACACCCGCCCACGACGGTCAATCGTGATCCCCGTTGGCTGGTTGAATTCAGTCGGCGAGCCTAGCTCCTGCACCGCCGCAAGGCGCAGCAATGGCGCACCGCCGCCCGCTGCCGCTCCACCGCCGCCCGTTCCCGCAGGCACACCCGCCACAAGGTCGGCGCGAACCCACAGCTCCATATCACGGGAGCCGGGCTGGAGCGGGGTGGGCAAGGTGCGGAACAGCATGTAGTTCACCGTATCGCCAATGTTGTCGGGGAGGAAGGGCCAGATAAATGGCATCAATGGGCTATGCAGTTGATCGGCGGCAAGGTTGCCACACGACTCCTCGATCTGGTTGCTGGTCATCCAGCTATTGAGGTAGAAGCGTTTGTAGCCCTGTCCATTAGGGTCACACTTGTTGCCTTCGGGGAACCACCAGTTGAATACGCCGCTTGCACCAAGCGGCTGCACATACTGCCCCTCGATGATGTTGCGCGTTTCGTTGGTGACGTGCGAGCGAAACAGCATCAGCACAGGCGCGGGGCCAGTGGAGCCATCCGGCAGAGTGACATTAAAGGTGGTTGGCGAGGGGGAGCGAATCTCCTCACCGCTTTTCCACACAAGGCTTTGGAAATCGCGCAGATACCACTGCATGGGCCACGCCAGCGAGCCATCGCCGCTACTATCGCTGCTGCTGATCACAATGGGCATCGTCAAGCCGCCAGTCACATCTGCGGGCTTGCGGAAGTTGCGCGTCTGGTTGATCGAAAGCTCTCGGATGTAGGCCACATAGCGTGGCACGTCAGGCGAGGTCTGGGTGTAGATCAATGGCTCAATCGCTACGTCGGGGTGGGTGTAGACGACCAGCCACGTAGCGCGGATCATGTATGCGCCCGTCAAGGCGGCAAGGGTTAAGCCAATCACAGCGAAGGTCACGCGCACACTGATCTGCTGGGCGAGGGTGAGCAGGGCATACACACAGCCGCCAAACACCAGTAAGGGGATGAACCCCTGCAACAGGTTGCTCTGCCCCACCTGCCCGCCTGCATCGCTGTAGAAACGGGCAAGGGCGACGCTGAGGGCAGCAATCATCAGTAGCAAGAGCGGTGCAACCAGCAACACTTGCCACGCCGGCAGACTGCCAGTGGGGCGGGGTTCGGCAACAGCACCATCCGGCGGGGTGGGCGACAGTACGTGCAAGGGCGGCACCGTCCGCAGCAGCTGCGCTAACACCCACGCCGCTACGAGGTTGCCGGGCAGGGCGATGTGGGTGACGAGCCACGGCATCTTTTCACCCGCCCACGAGAACATCACCAGCGCACTGAAGAACCACGCCACCGCAACCAGTGCAAACAGGGGCATATACTGCGGCATACCGCCCGCATTCACACGCAGGATCGTGGCATTGTCGGGCAGGGCATACCGCTCGCCAGAGGGCAGGGTGTCTGCATCAAGGTTAACCGTCGTTTTGCCAGCACTGTCGCTGCGGGCTTTGCGGCGGCGGCGCGAGGTCTCGGCGACTCGCGTACCATTGCTCTCCTCGCCCACGCGCTCAGTCGGCAGGTCTGGTTCATCGGCGGGGTCTGATGTATCGGCAGGTGCAGGCTTGTTCGCCGCCGCCCGCCCCGGTAGGCGCAGGCGAAAGCCGCGTGTGAACAGATACAGGGCTGCCCCCAGCGAGGTAATCAAGGCGAGCGGCTCGTAGATGCCCATCAGCATGAAGTAGTAGTACCACGGCTGATCGCCACGTGCAAAGGCTTGCTGGCTACCGAGCCAGTAGGCTAGCCCAGCATACAGCCCATCTATTGCGCCGCGTGGGTAGGCAAAGAAGGTGGTATACATGACCAGATACAGCCCCACCAGAATGCCCGTCGCAATCCACAGCGTCATCCGTTCGTTGCGCCACAGGTGCAAGATACGCGGAATGACAATCGGGGTGCGATCCCACACATTCGAACATGCCCACGCTAGCAGCAGCACCGTCAGCACGAGGAACGCTTTCTCGCCAACATACAGCCCTTTGCCGATGGGCAGCGGCAGGTAGAAGAGGATCGTCAGGAAGCTGACCACCGCCAGCACTCCGGTGAGGATGGCCATGCCCAAGTTCAGGTGCTTAGACCACACGCTCTCGCTGATGATGCGCGTGAGCAGCAAAATAGCGAAGATGAAGAAGACAATGTAATACAGCTCGTGCGTGCCGATAGCGAGGGCGAGTGCCGCCGCCAACAGGTAGAGGAAGCCGACCTTGCCGGTATCGAGGTAGCGAAACAGCCCAATCACCAGCCACAGCTCCCACAGCACCATCAGCCCATCGTGGCGGGCAAAGCGCGTGTAGTAGAGCAGTGACGGCGAGAAGCCCAGCAGCACCGCCGCAAGGAAGGCTCCGCGCCGCCCCAGATAGGGGCGCAACCACCAGCATGAGGCAACTAGCCCAATCCCTGCAACGGCCATTGGCAGGCGGGCTTGGGCATCGCCATCGCCAAAGAGAAAGTAGGCCAGCGCAGTAAACAGATACAGCGAGGGCCCGTGATAGACGGGATCGTAGCAGTAGGTATCGGAGGTGTTGCCAAAGGCACAGGTGAAGCCACCTTTGCCTGCATAGAATTTCCAGCTCGACCACGCATGGATCGACTCATCGTGGTGCAGGGCCATCACGCCTAGCCCCCACAGATGGGCAATCACACTCAGCGTGATCAGGACAACGTAGGCGATAATTTCAAGATTGACCCGCGACAGATCAAGCGTCCGGTCAAAGAGACTGCGCTGGGGGCGCGGCAGCGTGTCAAATGTCTCAAGAGCCATCGGGCAACCTCTCTGGGTAAGCGATAGTACAGATTACATCGGTAAGCCATGCACCTTGCATCGGTATCCACACAGCATGATGTCAGTCCTGACGCGCTAGATCATGGTGACGAGCCGACACCGGGCCCAATCAAGTCAGCGATGCTGGGTCTGACGGCGATCACAAAATCAGTTGAGCCGAGCGGCGCATCGAAGTGGCGATAGACCAGAAACCGCCACGTATCTTTCAAGGTCACTTCAGCCAATGGGTCTCGCAGCACCCGCGCTAGCAGCGACACCGTTTCGGGTGGTGCAGTACGCCAATCGCCATACAGCCCATACACCGCGTCTTCGGGGAACCACCAGCGCAACGGGTAGCGTTGGAGCACAAAGCCCGCGCGCTCCAATGCCTGTTGGTTCTCCGGCGAAAGGTTCTCGCGCAGCAACAACACCGCCTGCACTTCTGGATTGAGCGTGGGCAGCTGCGAACCCGTGCGCCGAGCGGCGGTGAAGTCCCGCAGATACCACTGCCACACCGTCTCATTATCATAGATGATCGGCATCGAGAGGTCTTGCGGAGTGGTATAGCGGCGCGATACATCTTCAAGGCGACGCACCACGCGCATCACATCGGGCGAGGTTTGGGTATAGATCATCATCTCAGTGGGCACATCACCGCGCAAGAAGTTCAGGCGATAGCTATTGCGAACCGTGTAGAAGCTCAGCACCAGTGTCAAACTGAGGGCCAGCATCGCTACAGACCACCGCCAACCGCGTAACAGGCTACTGGCGACAACTAGCAAGCCCGTAAGGGCCAGCGTCAGCAGGAGCGTAAGCAGCCAACGCCCATTGGTGACATCGCCAGAAGTGAGCAATGCATTGAAGCGCACATGCCCAATGGCGAGCAAGCCGATGAGCACGCCGGTAAAGATAATCGCTGCCCACCAATGCATGCGTGGGTTGTCGTCCGATGGAGTGTGGCGTTGCCACCAGTGCCACACCTGCTGGAACGCCCACGCCCCTAGCAACACCATCGGTAGGGCAACATGGATAACAAGCCACGGCATCTTCTCGCCTGCCCACGAATAGATGCCAAGCGCGGTGATGCTCCACCACAGCAGCAGCAGGGGCAGCAAGCCTGTAGCAGCATAAGGCGGCAAGGTATCGCTAAGAGCGGTAGGAGCGTCAGCCGCCGTGCGGCGGGCCCGCCAATGCCGGATATGTGCGCCGCCAATGAACACTGCGCCCGCCAGTGCCCAGAGCAGCACCAGTGGCTCATAGATCACCAGCAGCAGCAGGTAGTAGTAGCCCGGCTGCCCACCGCGCTCAACATTGTGCTGAGCTAGCCAATAGAGGAGCGAGCCAGTGGTTCCAGAGATGACCCCGATCAGATTAGTGAGGAACGCCGTAAAGAACAGCGCGTAGATCACAAAGGCGATGCCGAGTGCGGGCAACAGGAAGCGGCGCGTGCTGTGGTACACGCCAATCACCGCATCCTCGTTGGCAAGCGCACGTTGCCAGCGGCTCAGCCCATCTGCATCGCGCCGCAGCCAAATCTGCCAGATCAGCAACGCCGTTGCCGCCAGCACCAAGCCGATCCCAATCAAGATTGCAGGGTGGCGGAAGAACAGCCCCAGATCGGCAAGGTAGCTGCCCAAGCTCGCCAGCAGATCACCATTCGCCGTATCCGCCCGATTCCGCACGCGCAGGGCATAGGCATTGTCTTCCGTCTCGAGCGGTTGCCAACCAAAGATGGGCCCCGGCTTGGCGACCTGCATTGCACCCGTCGCCGGATCACGCTGGGCCACATGGGCCCCATCTACCACGGCCTCGCCCGGCAGCACAAACACCAGCACCGCCAGTGCCACCCCTAGCCCACTAATGATAGCGACACCGGGCCGATACACGCGCCACAGCATCAGCATCAGCAAGGGCGTGCCAATCATCAACAGATACAGGTAGCTCGTCTCTTGATTGACGTACATCAGCGCAAACGCAGCCACCCCAACAAACAACCACAGCGGGCGACGGTCTGCTGCAAAACGAACCACCGCCACCACCACCAGTAACTCAAAGAAGACCGAGTAAATATCGTGGCGAAAAAACCGCCCGACATACAGAAAGACGGGCGAGATGAGCAGATAAACCGACGCAGCAAAGGCCGCAATGCGCCCGATCTCACGTCGAATCAGGAACGGCAGCACCGTGAACAACGTGCCAAACACGGCGGCACTCAGGCGGGCGGTCAGGTCGTTGTCGCCAAAGAGGGCGAAAGTGAGGGCCCCTAAATGGTAGAGCAACGGCCCGTGCAGCAGCGGATCGTGGATGTAACCACGCCCCACATAGATGAACCACGAATACGTGCCGTGCAGCGTTTCGTCGTGGTGCAGGGCCCGCTCCCCCAACATCCACACATGCACGAAGGCAGATAGGGCCAGCAATCCCATGTAGGCCAGATGCTCATACGTCAGCCCGACGGCAGTAACAGGCACACGCACCGAGCGCACCGCCTCAGAGGCGGGGGCAGGTACAGCCGTCATCGGCGCACACTCAGATGTTGTTTCCGTCGTTGTCATGCATCCTCATCCGCAGGGTAGCCAAATTGCGTGCAACACTCCACATTGCTGACAGTATACCAGCAAATTGGGGCATGCGTTGCTAATGCCTGCACCACTGTATATGATAGCTGCTGCACCCTACGGATGGGATGAGGAATAGATGAAACCCGTCAGCGTCGTGATACGTAAGCATTGACTTGACAATCCTCTTTGCCTTGCCTATAATATGAACAAAATATTACTCAAACTTACAAAAATCCGAACATTAGAATATCTAAGATTGTAAGGATCAATCGAGGGACTCACGGATTGTCGATCAGCATTTACTGCATTTATTGGTTTTGATAGCATAAGGAAGGCATGCTGCCATGACCGCCATTAGCTCACCGATTCGCCTCGTTACCATGTCCCAAACTGAACGCAAAGAACACGGCACAACCCGCCAGAGCATCCTCTATCTGCTGCGCCGCTATGGGCAGCTCACCGCATCCGAGTTGAGCGAGTATCTGCACATCGGTGCGGTTGGCGTGCGCCAACACCTGACCTTGCTCGAACGCGATGGACTCGTCGAGATCGCGGGCTTGCGGCGCAGCATTGGCCGCCCAAGCTACCTCTACACGCTCACCCCCAGTGCTGAGCAGCACTTCCCCAAAACGTATGACAACCTCGTGCTTAGCACCATCAATTTTGTCGCCGACAAAATCGGGATACGCGGCATCATCGAGCTATTTGAACGCTGGCGCATTGAACAGTACAATCGGCTGGCCCCACAACTCCATGACCGCGTTGGCGTGGCCCGCGTGCAAGGCCTCGTCGAATTACTCAATGAGCAGGGCTATATGGCCGAGTACGAGACCCATGCAAATGGCTCCTGCACGCTCAGCAAATATAACTGCCCAATAGATTGTGTCGCCCGCCAATACCCGCAACTCTGCCAGCAAGAGCTTGTCCTCTATGAACAGCTGCTCAACGCTCCTGTGCAGCGCGAAGCCTCGCTACTACAGGGCAGTTGTTGCTGTCGCTACCGCATCACCTTGACCTAGCCGTAGACCTAGCAACTCGGAGTCACGCTCATTCCGCGAGCTGTGCACTCCGCCTAAGGCTAAGGTTGGGAGCTTAGCCGGAAGCCAACTACCGCCATCCGCCCCACAAGCTAACGCAACGGGCGGATGCTGCTACATTCCTGCGGCTCCCCAGCCACGTCGCAGGGTCCATGCCTGTGCGCCAGCCACCTCCAGCTCTCCGCCACCGCTTGCACACAGATTGCACCAGACATGGTATAGTAACCATGTGACAACCCAATCGAACGATCACGCGCTACTCGGAATCAAGCACACTGTGTAAGGAGAAGACCATGCCATTTGAATTGCCCGCATTGCCCTACGCGGAAGATGCACTCGAACCACACATTGATGCCCGGACGATGAACATCCACCACACTAAGCACCACAACGCCTACGTAACCAACCTGAACAAAGCCCTCGAAGGGCACGCTGAGTTGGCCGCCAAAAGCCTTACCGAGCTGCTCACCAACCTCGACAGCCTGCCTGAAACGATCCGTGCCGCAGTCCGCAACAACGGCGGCGGCCACGCCAATCACACCCTATTCTGGGAGATTATGGCTCCCGGCGCGGGTGGCGAGCCGACTGGCGCACTCGCTGAAGCAATCACCAGCACGTTCGGAAGCTTCGCAGCCTTCAAAGAGACCTTCACCAAAGCCGCCATATCGCGCTTCGGCAGTGGCTGGGCATGGCTGATCGCCAACCCCGATGGCTCGCTGGAAGTGACGAGCACGCCCAATCAAGATACGCCCATCATGGAAGGCAAGCAGCCAATTCTAGGGCTAGATGTGTGGGAGCACGCCTACTACTTGCTTTACCAGAACCGCCGCCCCGATTACGTGAGCGCGTGGTGGAATGTCGTCAACTGGGCCAAAGTGAACGAACTCTACTCTACCATACGCAGCTAGGCCGTCGCTTTCGGTGACTCCCCATGCGGCTCGCCGCATCCCTGTTGGACGTGATGTAACTGGCAGGGTGCGTCTAGCGTTATAATAGCGTTGTAGGATAAATACGATACGACAGTGACAACAACCACGGAGTTTTACGGCTAGCGATTAGCCTAAGCAATGCAAGAGGAGCAGACTCATGACGATGACTGATTGGAACACCCGCGCAAACGAGATGGTGAAGATGTGGAACGAATCTCAGAACAAGATGTGGGAGAACTGGGTCAACACGATGAAGAGCATGAGCGGCATGGGTGCTACCCCCAACAGCCGCGAGGCATGGACGAAGACCGTCGAGGTGTGGCAGGATTCAGTTAAGACTGCCCTTGACGCACAGGTCACGTGGACTCAGTTCTGGACAGAAAGCGTTACCTCAGTGAGCGGATCGTCCAAGCAGATGAGCGACTGGTCGGCGCAAACGATGGAGATGACCAAGCAATGGACGGAAGCACAGTACAAGATGTGGAACGACTGGTTTGAATCCCTGAAGACTTTGGACACGGCCGCCATGCTCAAGAGCTTCAACCCCGAAGAAATGATGAAGCTGATGCAGACATGGCAAGACTCAGCCCGCAAGATGATGGAAACCCAGATGGAAATGGTGCGCTCGATCACAAGTGCCCAGATGAAGAGCGAATGACCTGCGCGTTCTATCCGCCTTGCTGTTTGCTGTGCGGCAATCCTCTGTCCGCCTCAGCACCCCATAAGCGTGCCCCACGCACTGCGGTGTGTGGGGCACGGCATTGATCAAGCAGCGATACGCTCCACCGAGATTGCACGTGTTGCCTGCCAATCAGCACAGAGCCGCCCCAACGGCTCCTCCAGCTCCCCCGATCTTGATTGACAAAATGAAATTTTCATAGTATTCTCAGATTGGCTTTTGGCAGGTAACTCGAATTGGAACATCCTAAGTCCACGTAAGACTGCTATAACGGATAGCACCCATGATCCAACTACACTGGCCACATTCAGCGTTGCATGCATCCCGCAGCGCATCTGCACGTCAGTCCCTTCAACATGTTCTTCATCCTATTTCTCCATCTGACTCGCGTACCGCAACACCCAACGTCGCTCCACCCATTGCCCAACAGCGCGGCCTGCGCCGCCTGATCCAAGCCCTTGTCTTTGACCGGCGGGTGACTGCCCGCATCGGTGGCCACGCCCTGATCGCCGTGCTAATCGGGCTGCTCATCATCGGCGAAGCCCGCCCACAGCCGCTCGTCACCAGCGTAGCCCTCACCCCCCCCCCACCCCAGACACGCACCATATGGTCTCAGGCGGAATCGGGACGCTCCCAGCCGCCGACGAAGCAGTCGTGCTCGTCGGCAGTTTCATCACCCCCGCAACAAGGCAGAACTACACCCCGCCTGCTCCCCACACCGAGAACGAATTGGATCGTGTTGCCCCCACCGTGCGTGATGTAGTTGCGGTGACTACGCCCGTATTCACTACCATTCACACATTGCAAACAGGCGAGACACTTGGCAGCATTGCCGAACAATACAACATTCCTCTTGATACCCTTGTATGGTCTAACCCATCCATCAATGGTGAGGTATTGATTCGTGGGCAAGAGCTTCGTATCGCTCGGATGGCTGGCATCCCCTACACGATCCAAGCGGGCGATACACTCGACAGCATCGCCGCCCGCTTCGGAGTCAATGCGGATATGATTGCTGCGTTCAAGCCGAATGGGATTAGCGTCGGGCAGCCCCTCCCCGCCGGACACGAAATCTTCATCGTGGATGGCACGGCTGCCATTCCTGAGCAGCTGCTCCGAGCTTATGGTGGCATGGCCGGGCTAGCCGCGACCGGCCCCCAGCATGCTGGGATCACCCGAAGCGCGAGCAGCCTACTGGAAGGGCCGGATACCGTATACGCGGCGAAAGCGAAGGTAGATGGTGGGCGGCGAGTGCAGCTGATCGGCCAGCATGACGGTTGGGCCAAGATCAGTGTCGGCGACACCACCGGCTGGCTACCGCTCAGTGCGCTCGATGTTGCGGGCGACATCCTCGCCCAAGTGCCGACCACCAACGATTTCCCCCCACCCCCCCCGATGTGGGTCTGGCCTGCGCGAGGAGCCTTCACCTCCGGCTTTGGCTGGCGGTGGGGCGGCTTCCACAATGGCATAGATATTGCCGCTAGGGCGTGGTCACCAATTGTCGCCGCTCGCGCAGGTACGGTGATGGAAGCCGGCTGGTGTAGTGGCTACGGCTTCTGCGTCCGCATGAGCCACGGCGATGGGATTCAGACCTTGTACGCGCACATGATAGACTACCCCACCGTCTCGGTTGGGCAGCAAGTCCCCGTCGGCAGCGTGATTGGGTACATGGGCAGCTCATATGATCTGGCTGGCGGTGGCTACTCCACCGGCGTACACCTCCACTTCGAGGTGCGCGTCAACGGCGTAAATGTTGATCCGTTGATCTACCTGCCATAGTCTCCACGCCGCGCTTAGGATGAGTGGGCAATCTGCCCACTCACATGCCTACCCAACCCAAGCGCGACGTGCATGGATCGCAAATTGGCAGTCTCACCTATTGCCTTGCCGCGCCGCCTGCACTGTGCTATAATCCGTCTGTTAAAAACCAAATTGGACTGACCTTTCTGCTTCGCCGTGCCATCGGCATCGCGCTGCCGATTTGAGTTAGATCGAGCGAAGCATACCCAGAGGAGGACTCCCTTGCGCGTTCGTAGCTATGAATTGATGTTTATCATTAGCCCTCTCCACGCCGATGATGACAGCATTACCAACATCATCAACCGCGTGTCCCAAACGATTGAAGCCGAAGGCGGCCAAATCATCTCCGTCAATCATAACCCCCCGTGGGGGCGGCGGCGATTTGCCTATCCAATTCGGGCGTATGCCAGCGGTGAAGCCAGCCGCCGCAACTTCACTGAAGGGTTCTATGTGCTGATGCACTTCAACCTCGAAGCCGCCAAGGTCTTAACCATAGATCGCGCGATCCGCTACATTGACCCGATCCTGCGCCACCTGCTCACCATTATCACTGATACCCCTACAGCCAGCAGCGACGCTGATACCCGTAGCGGCCACGCATGGGCTAGCCCCCCTGCCGATGGCGATGAGGATTTCGACGACGATGGCGATGAGGATTTCGACGACGACGATGGCAAAGAGGCTGACCTAAGCGTCGCTGAACACACCAGCGCCACCTAAGGCACACCCAGCGCGATGCGTGTTCCCCTTTATAACCAACGGGGGCTACGGCAACGTAGCCCCAACATTGCGAACACGCCCAGCCCGTCACGCTCCAATTGGGCAACACGAGCGAAATAGCACAACAGAAAGCGAGTGATTGATTGGCAAGAGATTTGAACAAGGTGCTGTTGATTGGACGGCTCGGCACCGATCCTGAAATGCGCTACACCGCTAGTGGCAGCCCCGTCACGACCTTTCGGGTAGCCGTCAGCCGTCAATGGAAAGACAGCTCTGGCGATCCTCGTGAAGAAACCGAATGGTTTAGTGTCGTGACGTGGAACAAGCTCGCTGAAATCTGCCACCAATATCTTTCGAAGAATACCCGAGTCTACCTTGAAGGGCGGCTCCAAACTCGTTCGTGGGAAGACCAACAAACCGGCCAGACGCGCTACAAAACGGAAGTGGTTGCCAGTGATATGATTATCTTGGAGGGCCGCCGTGAGGCCCCGAGTGCAAGCAGCGAACTCACTCCACCGTTCGGCAGTGCCGAGCCGCACCGCACCGAGCCACTCTTGCCCACCTTTGATTATGATGATGATCTGACTCCCCCACTGGATATTGGCGATGAGGATATTCCTTTTTAGAACCTATGGCACAAACACCTAAATCAACACCGCGCCCCACCCGCCGGAGCACCTCCCATCAAGATCAAGCTGCAGCCCAGAAACGTCAAGCCCAAGTTGTCACCCAACGACGGATGTCGGCCAAGCAGCAGCGTGAGCAGCAAGCACAACGCCGCTTCCTAACCATCATTGGAGCCATTCTCGGCATCACCGTGTTGATCCTCATCGGTGGCATCATCTACCAGAACGTCTGGTTGCCCAGCCGCCCACTCGCGCAAGTCGGCGGTGCCACGCTCACCCGCCGCGACTACTGGTACGAAAGCCGCCTTGCGATTGCCCAAGAGATCGCCCAGAACTTGCAACTCCTGCGCCTGTTTGGCAACGACTCGCAGTTCAGCAGCCAGTTTGCAGGACGTTCACCGAGCCTCAATCAACAGATCGATCAACTTGAGCGTGAGCCGGAAAATGAGCAGGTGATTACCCGCTGGATTGATGGGCAGATCATCACGCAGGGCGCAGCATCGCTTGGGGTACAAGTCACAGACGATCAGATTAACCAAGCCCTGACCCAGACCTACGCCACCTTCCTGCCACCGACCAACGCACTCGATAGCAGCACCGGCGTAACCGACACAGTTGCCTTAGAAGATCAACCCGTACCCACCCCCGAAGCAGCCCAAGCCCGCGATCAGGCCGATCAGATCGTCGCCGCAATCTATGCGGGCTTCATCGGCGAGCTGGAACTGACCAGCGCAGAACCCAACCTGACCCAAGATGACTTCCGCCAAGCCTTGATCGCACAGCAACGCCGCCAGAGTTTGCAGGTGGCCATTGAGGAGCAGCTTGTGCCCGAAGCGGCCTTCTCGCCCTCCACTGAGCCGCAGCGCGTCCAAGCCCGCCAAATCCTGTTTGCCGTTGATCTTCCCGAAAACCCCTCGCAGGGGGTCATTGATACGGCCTATGCCGAAGCTCTTGCGGCAGCCGAAGCTACCCTTGCCGAACTGCAAGCCGGAGCCGATTTCGCCGAACTCGCAGCGCAACGTTCGGATGATGCCGGCTCGGCTCAACAGGGCGGCGATGTTGGCTTCTTTGATCGGAACGGTGTCAGCGCAAGCGGCGCAACCTACGCCCCCGAATTTGTCGCAGCGGCATTTGCATTGGATGAAGGCGAGCTGAGCGCACCGGTACGAACGCAGTTCGGGTGGCACATTATCGAAGTAACCAGCCGTGATGTACCCGACCCAGAGCAGCAGCTACGCGAAGCCCGCCGTGAAGCCTTCGATACGTGGCGCGAGGAGCAGCGCACCGCCTTGAAGGCTACCCGCATCCCCGCGCCTTCGCCAACCCCTGAAGCCGCGCCGAGCGAAGCAGCCCCATCCCCCGTACCGACCTTCCAGCCGGGCCCCCCAACTGCCCCTGCACTGCCGCAAAGTGAAGGCTCGGATACGGAAGGCTTCGAGAGCTTCGAAGGCCGCGACCCAGCCGAGTTGGAGGGCAACGAACTGCCCCTCACTCCGGAACCGCCGACGACTCCCTAAGCTGAACGACAGGACGAACCATGCGGGCGTGGAAACCAGTTTTGGGGCAAGGCATCTGGATTGCAGCGGGACTGCTGCTATGCACTACGGCGGCCGCAGCGTGGCTCCTGCTGCGGTTTGTGCCGCACTTCATGCCCGCCCCCGAACTCTGGCGCATCACCCCGCTCACGTTTCTCGAAGGGACCGGCGCGGCGATGATGCTGGTGCTCGCCGGCTGGTTTGGCTACCGCCTGCTGGCCACCCTCACCCTGACCTACACGCTGGACCGCAACGGCATCTACATCAGCTGGATCGGCAACCGCACCGTGATCCCACTGGCAGCGGTGCAAGAGCTGGCCGTTGCACCGCACGCCATCCCACTCCCAACCTTGCCCTACCGCAACATCGGCTATTACTGGGGGCGCATCCCGCTCGGCAGTGCCCCCCCACTGGAACTCTACACCACGCTCCCGCCAGACCAAAGCACCCTGATCCAAACCGCGCACGCCATCTATGCCATTGCCCCGCGTGAGCCAGAGAGCTTCGTGCAGGAGTTTGGGCAACGCCGCGCACTCGGCGTAACCCAAAGCCTGCGCCCCACCTTCAGCGAGGGGCGGCTGTTCTTCTCCGCGTTCTGGAACGACCCGCTCATTCGCACCGCACTACTGGCGGGCTTGGCCATCGTGCTGTTGCTGCTGGGCTGGCTCTCGTTTGCCTACGCCAATCTGCCGCCCACGATTGCCCTCGGCTTCGATGCCGCCGGGGCAGCCCAAGACCTGCGCCCGCGCTACCAAATCCTGTGGGTGCCGCTGTTGGCGATCAGCTTTGCGTTGCTTAACACAGGCATCGCGCTGAGCATCTTTCAGCGCATGCCCACTAGTGCCCGCCTGCTTCAGATTGGCACCGTGCCAATCCTTGTGCTGTTTGCCGTCGGCACGATCATGATTGCCACGCGCTGACCGAAAGCAACGCAGCTTGCCCAAACCCCGCTCGAACTGCACTCTATGCCATCGTGTTGTTTAAGGTTGTTACGCGCAGCTCCGCCTGATCAAGAAGCTGCTGGCATGCACCCGCAACATGGATCCCCTGTTCATACAGATCAAGCGTCTCACTGAGCGACAGATTGCCACTCTCCAAACGGGTGACAATCTCCTGCAACTGCTTGAGCATCTCCTCAAACGTATTCAGACCACTGCTCACCGCCTATCTCCTTTCAGTTAACTTAGGACACGCTGTACCTGCTGCACCTCCGCATGCAGCGTGCCATCGTGCAGCGTAATCTGGATTGCATCGCCGGATTGCACCGCTGCGCTCGTGCTAATCAGTGTGCCACTCGCAGCCGCGTGCAGCATAGCATAGCCACGTTGCAGCGTCGCCTGCGGGCTAAGGTTGTGCAGACGGGCCCGCAGGCTAGTAAAGTACATCCACTTGCGCTCTTGGGCTGCTTCAGTTGCCCGATCTGCACGCTGCAACAGCTCATCCACCTGCTGCCGCATAGTCACAATGCGCCTCATGGGATCATGCCGATGTAAGCTCCGATTGAACTGGAAAAGGGTCGCATGGGTATTAGTGAGATAGCTCTCAACCAGCTGATCCAGCGTCGTGCGATAGTCCCGAATCTGCTTCAGCAAGACTTGCACGTCGGGCACAACCAGCTCTGCCGCCGCCGATGGGGTCGGCGCACGCACATCGGCTACATAGTCCACAATCGTCGTATCCGTCTCATGTCCTACGCCAGTGACCACCGGCACCGGACTAGCAAAAATGGTGCGGGCAATCTGCTCATCGTTGAAGGCCCACAAATCCTCGAATGAGCCACCGCCGCGTGCCAGAATAATCACATCCACGTTGTTGGCATACAGCGTATGCAGGGCCGCACAGATGCTCGCGGGAGCTTGCTCGCCCTGCATGAGGCATGGCGCAAGCAACACCTGCGCTAGTGGATACCGCCGCCGCAACACATTGAGCATATCTTGATAGGCCGCTGCCTGCGGTGAAGTAGCGATGCCGATGCGGTGGGGCAGCGGCGGCAAGGCGCGTTTACGGCTCGCGTCGAACAAGCCCTCATCGGCGAGGGCCTGCCGGATCGCCTCGAATTGGGCGTGCAGCAAGCCTGCCCCAACCGGCTGCAAGCTATGCACATAGAGCTGCATTTGCCCGCTTTTTCCATACACTGAGACTGCGCCGCGAGCGAGCACCGCCGTACCTTTTTCCGGAATCGCATCCACGCCAAGCCGTTGCACGTGGCTGCGCCACATCACAGCACTGATTGCCGCGTCCTGATCTTTGAGCGTGAAGTAGAGATGTCCAGAGTTGTGATGTTTCAGATTGCTCACCTCGCCATGCACCCAGACATCCGCGAGGATGGGATCATTTTCAAACATAGCACGAATGTAGTCAACCAACTCATTAACACTCAAGGTTATCATGGCATACTCCGTTCTTGCTCAGCTTGCAACCGCACGGGGCCGGCTTGGCGCAAGCGTTGGCGAATATCCTGTGCGGCAGTGTGCCATTCACGACGCAGTTCCAATGGCCACTCGGCTGCGGCCGCGTCCAGACGGGCAAGCGTCGTTGCATCACCAATCAAGGCAAGGGCTTGGAGCGCAGTGCGGCGCAGGTGGATGATCGGCAACGTGTGCCCGCGCCGCACGACTGGATCGGTTGCCCCCATTGTGCCAAACGAAGCCCGTTGATCAAGCGTGGGGGTATGCCACTCGGCAATATCAGCCAGCACGCTTCGCACCGTCTCATCCGCGCTTGGGTTGGTTGCAGAGGGTAGCTCTCGTTCGGCACGGGCCGCATCGAGCCAGCCGAGTGAGGGCTGGGCTGTGCCAATCCAGCCGAGAGCCTGTATTGCGGCCGCCTTGACCAACAAATCAGGGTGATCGCGCAACAGCCCCAGCAACCACTGGATCACCTGCGGCTGGGTCAGGCGCACCCGCCCAGCAATATAGGCGATGGCACTGGCACTGTGATCGGGGATGGTCGGGATTGCCGGAGCGGCCGGAAAATGGGCCAGCAGCAGCTCGCTGACCCAATCGGCATCAAACATCGTCAATGCATCCGCCATGGCCAGCAATGCGGCCTGCCATTCACGCGGCGACACATCAGGTGGCGGTGGCCCAACAATCGTCTCCAGCAGCAGGGTTGCATCGCTCGGTTCAATCGCCACATCGCCTAGTGCAAGAGCTGCGACGCTCCGTTCAAGCGGGCTGAGCGCGGGCTGCCGCAGGGCGTAGCACAGCGTGTGCTGCCCCACCTGCATCGTCTGCGCGGTGCCATCAAGGGCTTGGTTCCACGCCAACAGCAGGGGGATCAGGCGGTAATCCAACATGGCAAGGCTCGCGGCATACCAGTGTGGATCGCGCCCGTGTGAGCGATCCGGCAAGCGCGGCATAGCTTCGATTTGCTGCATCGGCACGGCCAGTTCAAGCTCGTGCCAGTGCTGCGCCGCCAGTGTGGACTGCATCTGGCTCTGGGCTTGCAGCCGCTGCGGGGGCGCAGGCGGTAGCGGATCGAACGGCAGCAGAGCGGGATCATCCGCATGGTCTAGCTCTACGTCCAGCTGCGCCAGATCAACTTCAGCGAGGGCTTGCTCATACAGATTCCACGCAATCGGCTTGTCGGCCATCGCTTCAAAGATACTCGGTAAGGGAATCTGCACCACCAGTGCCCGTAACGCACGCACAGCCGCGAGACGCACACGCGGGTGGTCATAATCGCAAACTCCTGCCACCAGTAAAGTTGGCTGAGTGAGAATGCGGTTTAGCTCTTCAAACACCGTTGGGTGGCGCAAGCGGCCAAGGGCGGTGGCAATCTGGGCCCGCCGTTCCATCAAGGGTTCCCGTTCGGGATCGAGGCGGGCGACACAAATATCAATGTAGGCAAGTTTGCTGGCTTCATCCAATTGGCGTGCGGCTGGCTCAGCCAGTGCCCGCAACGCCCGCGCCACGAGCAGTGCGTGGGTGCTATTCTGGTCGCGGATCGCCGTCTCAACCAGTGGCGCAAGTGGGGCGGGGTGTTCGAGTGCGCCAGCGAGGGCATAAATCACCTCCTCCCACCACGTCAGGCGCGGAGATACGCCACACAATGCGATGATGTCATTCAGGCGGGCGTGAAAATCTGGGCGGGCCAGTAAGGCCAGTGCGGCGGCATAGGCGTGCAAAGCCGGATACACAAAGCGCACCTGCTGCTGCCCCACCTCAGCCAGCAGGCGGTTACTCAGGAACAAGCGGAACAGGTCTTCAAGCGCGTAGTCACGTTCACCGCGCACCGCCGCCATAATCACAAACACGTCGTTCAGGTGCAGCGTATCTACCTCGCGCCAGCGTAGCTCCCACGCCAAAGCCGTGATCGTGCGGAGCGCAACCGTGCCAAGCTGAAACAGATCGGGCAGATTGCCGAGACTCTGCTCAAGCAGGTCTTGCAGGAGTTGGTTGCGGCTCAAGGTGTTATCGGGCGTAACCCGCAACCGCTCCAAGACAAACAGCAACATGGTTGGATCGGTAGTCAAGTCAATCAAGCGGTTCTCTAGAATTTGGCGGTAGATGCGCCCACTTTGTGCGCCCACCCGCTGGCGCAAGAAGCGGAGCACTTGGCGTTCGGTCAGCGGCTGCATCAGTACAATCGTTGCTGCATCCAACACCGCCGCCGGAAAGACATCGCGGGTACAGCTCACCAGCACTCGTTCGCGGGGCAGACGTTGGGCGAGGCTGGCAAGCTCGCGGGCGGCTTCAGTGCGGTCTGGCTCGGAGATCGTGTCCAGCCCATCAAGCAGGAACACAAATCGCGGCAGAGTCTCCGTTGGTTGGCTGGCATCCGGCTGCTGCAAGAGCTGGCGCAGCTCCCGAACGAGGGCCGCCCCGTTCCCCCCAATGCTATCGAGGATCAGCTGGATCAGGCGATTGCTGCCACGCTGAAGGGCGTAGCCACTCAGATTGATGAACAACGCAAGCGGAGCCGTCGGCAGATTGATACGGGCGAATGTGGCCATATCTGCCGTGATGCGCTGCATGGCCGTCGTTTGCCCGGAACGGGGCTGCCCCAGCAATGCTATCAGATTGGTGGGCGGGTGCAGCTCACCCAGATACAGTTCGCGGTTGATTGCACTGAGCAGATCCATGCTTGGTGGCGCATCTTCAGGGCGTAGCTCAAAGACGTGCCACGGTTGCCCACGCGGTACGATGATCGCTTCCGAGTTGATAAATTCGTCCGTCTGCCAGCGCGTGAACTGGGGATTCTCTAGGATGCTCTGGATATACTCCAGCCGTGCATTCGGTGCGAAGATGCGCCCGTCGCGGTTTCGCATGTACAGCACGGGCGTACTCCACTGCACACTGGTCGGCGTGTAGATGCGCTGCCGCACCATGCTCACGGCGGCATCTATCACCCCATTCCGCAGCAAGTATTCACTTAAGTGGTAGGTAAACATCCGCGCCACGCTCAAGTCAACGAGGCGTTGCATCGCAATCACGGCGGGAATGCCACTCTGCTGGACAAGCTGTGCCGCCAGCGAGGTAGGCACACGCATCTGTACCTCAGCGGTAGCGGCGTGTGGCTCGTGCTGGGCGGCGGTATTGCAGGCCACAAGAATCAGCAGGCGCGGGCGGGGATTGGCTTGTTGCAAGCGGCGCACCAGTTCGTTGCTATCATACAGTTCAGCTTTGCGTGTAAGGCCATGCTCGAGCAGCAGGCGCGTGCCGCGAGTGCGATGGTGCAAGGCGTGCCCAAAGTAGATGATGATGTCGTAGGCTTGATTGATGGCCGCGTGCAGTTGCTCGGAAGAGGCGGGATCAAGCACATCGAGGGCAATCTGCCCCGCACGCTGCATCGGCTCAAGGCGACTGCGAAAGTCGCGCTCTTCGGCCGCCCGATCCAACGCAACCAGATCAGGCCAATCTGTTTCCAGATCAACGGGAGCCGCGATCACGAGCAACACCCGTAGGGGACGGGTTTCGGTAGGGATGCCCGGCGGCTCGGTGCTACTCAGGTAGCGCGAGAAGCTGATCCGCGCATCGGTGGCCATCGGGATCGGGCGTAGCATCCCGCCACTGGCATCATAGTGCAGCAGTTCCCACGGCACCTCGTGCAGAGCGGGATCGTCGCTATTCAGCCAGAGCCGCACGCGCAAGCCGCGCTGGCGGGCCCGGGCGGCGGCGTGGGCTTGCTGAAAGGCATCATCAAGGGGTGCGGCAAACAGGCGCGTAAATAGCTCCAAGCCATACGCCACAATCGCCGCCGCGTCGCCGCCTGCAATCGTGGGTAGCCCAGCGAGGCGCAGCACGCCCTCGAAACTACGCTCGGTCTCGAGCATGATCTGCACTGGATAGCCTTGCCGTTGCGGATCAAATGGAGCTACCCGAACTTCCAGATCATCCATCGGCAAGGTAGATGTGGTAGGGCTAGTTGGCAGAACCATGACACGTGCCTCGGATTGGGTAGAACTCCTTTAATGTAGTGTAGCACATGTCGCAAAAGCTGCGGGCGGGCACAGCTGCGGATACTACCTGCCCACCCAGCACCTTAGCTCACCAGCCCCAACCTAGCTCATCCACCATCGCCATCGCGGGTAGGCGCGGCTTCGGCAGCAGGCGCAAACAGCAGCATGCGTGGGATGCCCTGTGCCTCATCGCTGCGCCGCTCGGCGATGAACTGCTGGATGCCGTAGTACGCCGGGCGTGGGCTACCATCCTTGTACAGAATGCTAAACGACCCCTGCTCATGCAACGGGTCTACACCGGCTTCCTCCTGCACCACCGTGAAGTTCAGGTTCCACACAAACACATTTGAAACCCACTCGTACTCACGGTAGACAATCTCTAAGGCTCGCACAAGATACTCACGCTGCGCCTCGTAGCTCGTCAAGTTGCCGTATTCGTAGCCGGGTGTGTTGTTCTGGGTTGCCCACCCAAATTCGGTAATCCACATTTGATGTTGCCCCAGCCCCATCTGCTCCATCACGCGGCGGTGGTTCTCGATATGGCGGAAATAGAAGGTCTCGTCGCCATTCCAGCCCGGTGCATCGCTTGGGTTATCGGGGAAGGATGTATCCGGTGGGTTGGCAAAGCCAAACGGGTGCACCCCCTGCACATCCATATAGTTACGGATCATACCGTTGTTGTAGCGATACATGGCCTGAAGGTAATCCAGATCAGGCACAGCGATAGAGGGGATATTAGTGCGGGTGGGAGCCAAGCCGCCCGCCACAACAATGATGCGCGGATCGGCCTGCTTGATGGCTGTGTAGGCAGCCGCCAGCACTTCGACATAGTGACCCGCATCTTCCAGTGCGACCTCGCCACCGTTTTCGTGGGCCAGGTTCTGCTCATTCCAAATCTGGATCGCATGGATTTTGCCGCTGTAGTGGCTCGCCATTGCGCCCACAAAACGGGCCAGATCAGCGGGATTGGCGGGCAAGCCGTCGCTGCCATTCGCCGTGTACCACTCCGGCGCACGCACCACACTAAGCATCACCAGCAGCCCCTGCTGCTGGGCTTCATCCACAATCTTGTCTAGCTCATCCCAATAATATGCGCCACTGCGATCCTCAATGTTGCGCCAGTGAATCTGCTGGCGAATCCATTCAAAGCCGCCCTGCTGAGCTATCGCATAGACCTTCTGCCGATCCGTGTAGTAGAAGTGCCCCACCACGCCGTAGTTCAGGCGATTGAGCCGCAAGGGGTAGGGCAAGCCACCGGGGCCGGTACGGAGCACGGGGGCTGGAGGTTCTGCACCAGCAGGCGGCGGCGGCGGCGGCGTAGCCACGGCGGTGGCGGTTGGCTCCCGTGGCACAGCCACTTCGACCCATGCGGCCACGGTTGGCTTCTGGATGATCTGCGCCGTTGGGAGCGGCGATGCGGTTGCGGTGGGGAGGGGGATCGTTGCCTGTGCCGATGTAGGCATAGACAACCACAGCGTTGCTGCCGCCATTGCCAAGCCAATCAAGATTGCGCCCCACATCATCAGCCCAAGATAGGTCGGTTTGCCCAAGAGTATCTGCATCGGTTGCCTCACATTTCGTGTCACGGTAGCGTTAGCAAGCACGGCGCATCGCACGCCACACCTCAACAAACGCAAGGCAACCATACCGCTACCCGATAGCAGGCTGAGCACGGGCTGCGGCGGGGCTGTTAGTTATATGGCAAACCTGAGACGGGATCAGGGCGGGGGGTACACGCAGGTGAGAGCGCAACGCAGGGCACACGGGCGGCGAGGTGATCGTGGGGTTCGGGATCAATCTGGACTCGCTCCACATTCGGCAGCAGACGATACAGATCGCTGGCAATCTGCTCCATCGCCGTATGCACGTCAGTCAGCGACATACCGCCGGGAAAGGCGCAGCGCAAGGTCACAATCGTGCCGGAGTCGGTCAGCAGGGCTTCGCTTGATACGACCATAGCGGCATCGGGCAGGCTGGCGAGCGCATGGCGCACCTGCTCAGTGAGCGGCGCGTAGCGCACGGCCGGCTGCACCTCGTCGCGGCGTGGCTCCAAATGCACCGCTACTGTGCTGCATGCGGGCAGTTCAGCACGGAGCGCCTGCTCGAACCGCTCGGAGTAGGCGTGGGCCTGCTGCAAGGGCATATCGCCGGGCAATTCAAGATCAAGCTCCACGCGCACACAATCAGTGAGTTGATAGAGATCAAGGTTATGCACACGCAAGCCTAGCTCTTGGGCAATCGCATACACCGTCGTCGCATATGATTCGCCCTCCGTGCGGGCAGCTTCGACATGCACAATCACGTCGGCGTGGTCAAGTTCGTGGCGCACCACAGCCTGCACATTATTCATCAGCCGTTGGGCATCCTCGATAGACTGCCCACGTGCCGTGCCCACCTGCACCTCGACGTGCGGCTGGGGCCCAATGAAACGGGTGCGGACGCGGGCACTGTCGGGGAGCACGTCGGGCAACTCGTGAATGCGGTAGGTCAGGCGGCGGTTCAAATCTGGGGGGACATCATCCATCAAGGCCCGAACTTCGTGCCGCCCTAGCCGGAGCGCGAGGATTAGGGCCAACAACGCCACCAACACCGCCGCGAGGGCATCCGCCCGCTCAATAAACCAAAATGGGAGACCGAGCACATCGCTGAAGGCGATCAGACTTAGGGCGATCAGCACCAGCACCGAGCCAACCATATCGGTGCTGAAGTTGACCGCACTTGCCGCCAACGATTGGCTCTGCTCACGGGTACGGGACAGGAGCACCACGCGCACAAGATTGATGCCAAGCGAGATACCAACGACGGCAAATGACCAGACCGTGACGCTGGGAATAATAGGCTCAACGAAGATGCGTTGCCCCGCCTGCCACAGCACCCACACCGCCGTGATGCCCATCAGGGTGGCTGCGCCAAGCGCACCGAGATGATCGGCGCGGGCGTGGCCATAGGGGTGATCGTCATCTGGCGGGCGATCTGCAACCCGCACAGCGAGCAGGGTGATGCCAGTGGAGAGTAAATCCATCGCCGCATCTATGGCTTCGGCAAGAATACTGAGGCTTCCGGTGAGCAGCGCAACGGCGACTTTGGCCAGCGTGAGAGTTAGCCCTAAGCCGACCGAGAGAGCTGCCGTAACTTGCCGATTGAAGCGCATGTTCATGTGGATACCACCTTTGCGTGCGAATTACCAGCCAGTAGAGCCAGCCTGTTGCTGCCTACAAGGGTACGCACAGCAATCGGCTTTGTCAAGGCAAAGCAAGAATTTCGGTGTGGCTAAAGTGCGGTGCGTGGCAGCAGGCAAATGCTCGGCAACGTGCCCCCCGCTACCTGAACCCTAGCCCAATATCTGCGCCACATCGGCGAGCAGCTGCTGGAGAGTCGCTGGGTCATCGGCCCGCATGGTGATATGCCCGACCTTGCGCCCAGCACGGGCAACTTTATTATAGGTGTGCAGATGGGCCCCCGCCACTGCCAACACTGCTACCGGATCAGGGACACTACCGATCAGGTTGAACATCGCAACATGCCCGCGCAGGGTGGTTGCACCGAGTGGCAAGCCCAGTATGGCGCGGAGGTGGTTCTCGAATTGGCTGGTCTCTGCACCTTCAATTGTCCAGTGCCCAGAATTATGCACACGCGGAGCCATCTCGTTGATGACTAGATGCCCGTGCAGTTGAAAAAACTCTAGCACTAATACGCCCACATAGTCAAGCGCATCGAGCACGCGCCGCGCATAGCTCTCCGCTTCCAGTTGGAGTGGGTGGTTGGGCGGCACAGCCGGTACCAGTGAACGGTGCAAGATGCCCCCCTGATGCAGGTTCTCGATCAGCGGGTAGTAGGCCATCGTGCCGCGCAGCGAACGTACCGCAATCAGCGAGAGTTCGCGCTCAAAGGGGATCAGCTGTTCGGCAAGCAGCGGCTCACGCTGCAATTCGGCCCATGCGTGGGGCAGCTCAGCGGCGGTGCGGATGATCACCTGCCCCTTGCCATCATAGCCATAGCGCCGGAGCTTGAACAGCATCGGCAAGCCCAATTCGCGCAGGGCATGATCGAGATCACTGGTATCGTCAATCGGTACAAAGGGCACAACGGGAATGTTCAGGCGGCTGAAGAACTGCTTCTCGATCAGGCGGCTTTGGGCGGTGGCAAGTGCTGCCGGTGGCGGATACACGGGGCAGAAGGTGGCTAGTGTCGAAGCGGCATCGAGCGGCACATTCTCGAATTCGTAGGTGATGCAATCCACGCCCGCCCCAAACTGCGCGAGCACCTGCGGATCGCTGTAGTTGCCCACGATCAGTTCCCCCACATCACCCGCGCATGCCTGTGGCGACGGATCGAGGAAGCGAAAGCGCAAGCCCAGCGGATAGCCCGCCAGTGCCAGCATCCGCCCTAGTTGCCCGCCGCCGAGAATGCCGATGGTCTTCATCGTGGGGCTACTCCTCACGCGGATCGGGATGGGCCAAGACCCGTTCGGTCTGACGGGTGCGATAGGCTTGCACGGCCGCCTGCAAGGCTGGATCAGTCGTGGCAAGGATCGCGGCGGCCAGTAAGGCCGCATTGACCGCCCCTGCTCGCCCGATGGCCAGCGTGCCAACCGGAATACCGGCGGGCATCTGCACGATTGAAAGCAGCGAGTCAAGCCCATTGAGCGCGGCCGACTTGATCGGCACACCAAGCACCGGCAGCGTGGTTTTGGCGGCCACCATGCCCGGCAGATGCGCGGCTCCACCAGCTCCGGCAATAATCACGCGCAACCCGCGAGCCTGTGCATCGCTCGCATACGCGAACAGCAGATCGGGTGTCCGATGGGCCGACACAACCCGGACCTCATGCGCCACGCCTAACTCGTGCAGCGTGTGGGTGGCGTGTTGCATCGTCTCCCAATCGCTCTGCGATCCCATAATCACCCCGACTAACGGGAACTCGGCGGCACTGCTCATGGCACAAGCTCCTGCGCCTGTCGCTCGCTGAGCACCTGCCTCGTCGCCTGCACCAGCAAATGATGCTCGGCGGCATGCAGGCGGGCGGCATAGCTCTCTAGCGTATCGCCCGCGTGGAAGGGCACAATGGCGGTAGCAATCACGGGGCCCGCATCTACTTCTGGGATCACATAATGGACCATACAGCCACTGATGGTAATCTGCCCCTGCATATAGGCCGCAAACGCTCGCTCAATTGCGTTCATACCCGGAAATGCACCCGGCAGGGCGGGGTGCAGATTGATAACTTGTTGGGGGAAGTGGCTCAGAAAGGCTCCGCTAAAGATGTGCATCCAGCCTGCAAGAACGATCAGATCGGGCTGGTAGGGCAAGAGCTGGCGGGCGAGATCAGCATCGTAGGCTTCACGCTCAGCCCAGCCTTTGAGCGGCGCATAGAGCGTCGGGATACCCGCCGCCGCCGCCCGCTGCAAGCCGTAGGCCTGCTTGCGATTGGAGACCACTAGCACAATCTGGGCTGCTAGCGTTCCGGTGTGGCACGCATCAATCAGAGCTTGCAGGTTCGTGCCTGTCCCAGAGATGCAGACAATCAGGCGCGGCAGCTGGCTCATGCGATAATCACTCCCGCATCGCCTTTGACCACCTCGCCCACCACCGAGAGGTCTACAGTGAGGGTAGCAAGGGCACGGGTGGCATGGCCCGGCGGCACAACAAGGATCATGCCTAGCCCCATGTTGAAGGTGTGGAATAGCTCGTGCTGGCTGAGTTGCCCGCGCTGCTGGATTAGCGCGAAGATCGGCGGCTCGCGCCATGTGCCGCGCCGGATGATCGCCTGTACCCCATGCGGCAAGATGCGCGGCAAGTTATCGAACACGCCCCCGCCAGTGATATGGGCCATGCCGCGAATATCAATACCGGCACTGAGCAGCTTCTGTACCGGATCAAGGTAGCTTCGATGCACCGCGAGCAGCGCATCGGCTAGGGTGACATCGCCAAGTATCCGATAGGGTTCGGTCCAATCCAGATCGGCGAGGATGCGACGGGCCAACGTATAGCCATTGGTGTGCAGCCCCGTCGAGGGCAAGCCGAGCAACATATCGCCTGCTCGGATGCGGCTGCCATCAATGATCATGCTGCGCTCGACCACACCCACCATCGTGCCCACGAGATCGAGCTGATCAGGGGCATAGATGTCGGGCATCTCTGCCGTCTCGCCGCCCAGCAAGGCGCACTGCGCGGCGCGGCAGGCGGCGGCCATGCCTTTGACGAGCGCGGCAACCACATCGGGCTGGAGCACCGGTGCGGCGATATAGTCAAGGAACAACAGGGGATGTGCGCCCTGTACCAGCAGATCGTTGATGCAATGATTGACCAAATCCTGCCCCAACGTATCCCAGCGTTGCACCTGCGCCGCCACCATCGTTTTCGTGCCAACCCCATCGGTGGTGGCAACCAGCACCGGGGCTTGCATCTGTTGCACTGCCGCAAGGCTGTATAAGCCCCCAAACGCCCCGACATCCGACAGCACTTCAGGTCCATACGTTGAGCGCACCGCATCGCGCATCAGACGCACCGCTTCCTGACCTGCGGCAATATTCACGCCAGCACGGGCATACGCATCAGGTTGCTTAGTCACAGGCTCTCCCTTTCAGTAAGCACATGTTAGCGTTTTGTCCTGCCAATGTCCCGACGGAAGTGCATATCCTTGAAATAAATCTGGTCAACTGCCGCATAACAGTGATCGAGAGCTTCGGACAAGTTCGCGCCACTGCCACTCACCGCCAACACACGCCCGCCATTGGTAACGATCTGCCCATCGGCGGCCAGCGCAGTGCCCGCGTGAAAGAGGGTGACATGGGGGTAGCTTCGATCCAAACCGGAGATCGGTGCGCCAGTAGGATAGGTACCCGGATAGCCGGGCGCAGTCAACACAACCGTAGCACACGCGCCTTGCAGCAGCTCCAGATCGAGGCGGGTGAGCGAACCTTGCACACACGCTTGGAGCAACCCATAGACGTTGCGGATCAGGGGCAGCAGGGTCTGGGCTTCGGGATCACCAAAGCGGCAGTTGAACTCTAACACGCGCAGGCCCTGCTCCGTCAGCATCAAGCCCGCATACAGCACCCCAACATAGGGGGTGCCCCGTGCGGCCATGCCGTCAATCACCGGCTGCAAAACCTGCTGCTCAATCGTATGCAGGAGACTGCTATCCACATCGGGCACTGGCGTAAATGCACCCATCCCACCCGTGTTTAAACCTTCGTCGCCCTCGTAAACGCGCTTGTGATCGCGCACAGCGGGCAGGGCAATCACCGTACTGCCGTCGCTCATTCCCATCACCGAGACTTCAGGGCCCGCAAGGCGTTCTTCGATCACGACCCGCTCGCCCGCCGCCCCAAACACCCGCTCGACCATCATGCTGTGCAGCGCAGTCACAGCTTCGGCGGCAGTCGCACACACCAACACACCCTTGCCCGCTGCCAGCCCATCCGCTTTGACAACCACGCTATACGGTTGCGGGGCCACCTCGCGGGCCCGTTCGAGCAGATAGGCGCGGGCAGCTTCATAATCGGTGAAGCTGGCATACGCAGCGGTGGGGATGCCATGCTGCTGCATGAAAGCTTTGGCAAACGACTTTGAGGCTTCCAATTGGCTGGCGGCTTGGGTGGGCCCAAAGATGGGCATACCCGCCGCTTGAAAGAGATCCACAATGCCGGCCGCGAGCGGCTGTTCCGGACCGACCACCGTTAGGGCGATCTGGTTGGCTTGGGCAAATGCAAGCAGCGCGGGCAGATCATCAGCGGCAAGGGCGACATTGCTCGCGGCCGCTACCGTATCGCTTGCGGCCCAGTACGTGCCAGCGTTGCCGGGCGCAACATAGACATGGGCCACCTCCGGCGCACGGGCCAGTGCCCACGCTAGTGCATGCTCACGCCCGCCGCTGCCAATCACCAAGACCTTGTCGCTGCGTGTGGTTGGCATGTTCATGTTTAGGCTCCCCACACGGCTTCAAACATGAGCTTCTCACGTTCAGTTTCGTACAGCCACGCCGGAATCTCAATCGGATAGTGCCCAGAGAAACAGGCAGTGCAGTGGCGTTCGGACAGAGATGCACCACCCCGAATCACGGCGAGCATACCCTCAAGGCTGAGGTAGGCAAGACTATCGGCACCGATATGCTCACAGATGGCCGCCACATCAAGCTGGTGCGCGATCAGTTCGGTATGGGTTGCCATATCTACCCCCATAAAGCAGGGGTGGCGCACCGGCGGCGAGGAGACCCGCACATGCACTTCACGTGCGCCGCCATCACGCAGCAGACGGATCAGGGGCCCGACGGTGTTGCCCCGCACGATTGAATCATCCACCAGCACTACGCGCTTGCCGTCAAGGTTGACCG
>CALCJV010000082.1 GCA_937967405.1 uncultured Chloroflexales bacterium
AGGCACTTCTTTGAGTTATCTCCAACCCGAATACCTCTGTTACCCTCTGCCCTCCTCATCTATTTACCTTCTTGCGTACAGCCCGTGTTCCGGTGAGCACCTGCTTCTCCATGTCTACGACACATACTTCCACGTCTTCAAATTACCGCTGCCCGCTACACAAGCAATACAATGCTCCCATTGCTTAATCTGGCTTGCCAGCTAGGGAAGATGTTCCCATGTCATCTGATCATCCTTTGTCCGTTCCTCTGATTACCCTGCGGGGGGTATCCAAAGGCTACTACGAAGCGGGCACGCTGCATCCAGTGCTGCACTGTGTTGATGCCACCGTTGCTACCGGCGAAACGATTGCGCTGATGGGCAAGAGTGGCTCTGGCAAAAGCACCCTGCTCAATCTGGTAAGTGGGATTGATACGCCGGATGCAGGTGATATTGTGGTGGCGGGGAGATCGCTGGTGCAGATGAACGAACGGCAACGCACTCTGTTTCGGCGGCGCATGGTAGGCTTTGTGTTTCAGTTCTTCAATCTTGTGCCGACCCTGACCGTGCTAGAGAATGTGTTGTTGCCGCTCGAACTGAATGGGATAACCGGTGCACCGGCCCGCGATAGTGCGCTTGATCTGCTGGAGCAGGTGGGCTTGGCAACCCGCCACACGGCCTACCCAGATCGCCTGAGTGGGGGCGAACAGCAGCGCATTGCGATTGCGCGGGCCCTAGCGCACAGCCCAGCGCTGATCCTCGCCGATGAGCCAACCGGCAACCTCGATAGCGATACGAGTGCCCATGTGCTCGCTCTGTTAGATCGGCTGGTGCGCCAGACGGGGAAAACGATGCTGCTGGTGACGCATAGCCCCGATGTTGCCGCCATCGCAGATCGGGTGCTCTCCCTGCGTGAGGGGCGGCTGGTAGAAGATACCCGTACCGCATCCGCTGCGCTGCGCTGATCTGGCCCTCCTCCAGCTTCTCCGCAATGCCAACTAGCCCCGAACCACACATGCTATAATACAGCAGGAATAACAATCAGTCCTCATTTCTAGATGCAGGCGAAAGTGAGTGCAAATGCAAAATCTTCGATTTGATTGGCGTTGGCTGGGTGTGATTGTTGTGGTAGCCTTGCTCGCCAATAGTGCAATGATTCCGTGGCAGATCTTCGTCGTTGGGATTGCGGCGACAGGCAGCTACCTATTCGTGCTGGCATGGCGCGAGTGGCAAGGTGGGGCCGGAATCGGTGGTGGCCAGCGTGAAGTCTACTGGCGCGGTGAACGCATTGAGCTACCCGCTGAACGTAATACAAGCCTCGCCCCAAGCAATCGCAATGTTGGCGCGACCCTCCTCTATGGCGCATTAGGTGCAGCAATGTGGCTTGGTGCAATTGGTGTAATCTTCAATCAACTGGGGCTGTGACTCTACGTTGACGGCATAAGAAAGCTCAAGGGAGCCTGTGGGCCAAGCTCCCTCAAACAAGAGAAGAGAAGAGAAGGAGATGTTTTAAGTATAACACTTTTTGCATCACCTGTGTGTAAGCCAGATTACAATTTTTAACTATTTGGAAGAAAGGCCATTTCCTGTTTGTCATTAGTTGGCATATTGATAATCTTTTTGGGCAAATACCTGTTGTGTATCAACCTTATAGCGCAAAGGGTAGACCAGCATGTTTCAGGGCTTATTCCAACGTAAGCGACTCTTGAGTGAACGGCAAGCGGCACTACTCGACGCGCTTCGCGCCAATCTCGTCGAGGTGCAGGCCGCACTAGAGCGGCTCGGTGCGGATGTGACCGAAGCAGATCGGCAGGTGTTGCAGGATACACTGGAGCATCTCGAAGAGCTGTTCATGTTGGTGATTGCAGGCGAGTTTAATTCGGGCAAGTCCAGTTTCATCAATGCGCTGCTTGGTGAGACCGTGTTGGCTGAAGGGGTCACGCCCACCACCGATAAGATCACCCTCCTGCGGCACGGCGATGAAGCTAGCGAAACGCTCAAGGAGCCGTTTCTGGTTGAGCGCACCTATCCTGCCGCGATTCTGCGCCAGCTGGTGATTGTGGATACGCCCGGTACGAATGCGGTGATCCGCCGTCACGAGGAGCTAACCCGCCGCTTTGTGCCGCGCTCGGATTTGGTCCTGTTCATTACTTCCGCCGATAGGCCCTTCACTGAGAGCGAACGCGAGTTCCTTGCACTGATCAAAGAGTGGGGCAAAAAGATTGTCCTGATTCTGAATAAAGTTGATATTCTTGAAACCGAAGAGGATGTGCATGAAGTCGTGCGGTTTGTCTCTGACCATGCGCGGGCGTTGCTTGGCACAACCCCAGAGGTGTTTCCAGTCTCGGCCCGCATGGCGCAGCGGGCCCGCAAAGCCGACAACGAATCGGTGCGCTCGGAGTTGCGCGGCATAAGCCGCTTTGATGCGATTGAGGATTACATCATCAATACCCTCGATCAAGAGACTCGTGTGCGCCTCAAGCTGCTCTCGCCGCTCGGCGTTGCCGAACGCTTGACGAGCACCTACCTTGCCGCCGTTGAAGAGCGGCTCCGCGTATTGCACGATGACTTCACCACGCTCGATAACATTGACCAACAGTTGCAGGTCTTTCGGGAGGACTTGAACAACGATGTGCAGTATCACCTGAACGAGATTGATACGCTGCTACGGGATTTCGAGCAGCGCGGGAGTCAGTTTATGGATGACCACATCAAGCTCACGCGCATCCCGCAGCTGATGCAGGGCGAGGCCTTGAAGCGTGAATTTGAGCAGACGGTTGTGGGTGATCTGCCCCATGAATTGGACAAGCGCATCCAGACGATGGTGGATTGGTCGGTAGAGAAGAACCTGCGCCTGTGGCAAAATGTCACCGATTATATTGCCCGACGACGCATCCCCGAACACGGCGAGCAGGTGATTGGGCAGGTGGGCGGGGCGTTCGACTACAATCGCGGGGCCACGCTCGACGCGATCAGTACCGCCGCGACGGGTGTCTTGGCCACCTATGACCGCGAGGTGGAGTCGCAGAAACTGGTTGAGGAGATTCACTCCTCGCTGGCCTACACCGCCGGAGCCGAAGTGGTGGCAGTTGGTGTGGGCGCGGGCTTGGTTGCCTTGTTCACCACTGCCGCGCTTGATGTCACGGGAATTCTGTTTGGGACTGTGCTGGCGGTGGGCGGGTTGTTTATTCTCCCCGCGAAGAAGCGGCAAGCCAAGCAAGATTTGCACAAGCGGGTGACGGAGATGCGGGAGCAGATTCGCGCCGATATTCAGAAGCAGTTCAACCGCGAGACCGACCAATCGCTGGAGCGCATCCGCGAGGCGATCAGCCCGTACACGCGCTTTGTGCGTGGCAAGCGTGAGCAGCTCACGAGCATTCAACGCACGTTATCCGATCTGGATGTGGGCCAGAACAAGCTGCGGGCTGAGATCGAGCGGTGAGCGGGGGTGATGGAATAGCTAGGGAGCCGGTGTCGGTGCTGCACTAGCGGGGATACGACCGAGGACACCTATCGGCAATGAGGGTGAAAGGATGGTATGGCAATGAGTACACTCTTTGTAATGGCATTTCCAGATGAGCTACAGGCAACGGAACTGATTGAGCAGATTGCCGTCTTGAAGGACGAAGGCTTAATCGTGTTGGAAGATGCTGTAGTAGTGGTCAAAGATCAGGCCGGGCGGGTCAAGCTGCATCAGACGCACAATCTCCAGAAACTTGGCTTGCTTGGTGGGGGCGGACTTGGCTTGCTTGTAGGGGCGATTCTGGGGCTGCCCTTAGCAGGGGCGGGGGCATTGCTTGCGCTGCCGCTCGCCGGATCGTTGACGGGCGCAGTGGGCGGCTTACTCTCCAGCCACTTCGTAGATATTGGGATTGATGATAGCTTTATCCGCAAGATTAGCGAGCAACTCCAGCCATCCTCATCGGCCATCTTCCTCATGGTCGAATCGGTGCAGCTTGATCAGGTGCTGCCCCGCCTCAACACCACAGGCGGCACGCTGCTGCATACCTCGCTTCCACCGGATGCCGAAGCTCGCCTTGAAAACGCGATCCGCCTTGTCGAAGCGCAGCTCCGCCTGCAAGCTGAGCAGGAACGCTAGCGCACAGGGCTGCTGTGGGCCACAAGCCGTGTCACTGTTGTTAGGGAAATGGTGGCACGGCTGTCATCAAACTGCAATCTACACCGGACTCACGGCGCGGATCAAAATGCCCCTAATCACGTTATAATACTAGGCACGGTGCAAAGCAAGCGACGGAAATTCGCGTCTGCTTGATTTCGTGTCCCTGATCGCAACGGTTTGCGAGCTGAGCGCGGGGGATGCGCCCCACAGTTAGCATGGGAGAATGGATCAACGTATGAGCTTTCACACGATCAACGGACAACGCCTATATGTGCGTGAGGAAGGACAGCCGGATCGCCAAGTTGCGATCTTGATTCACGGTTGGTCTAGCTCGTGGTATGCTGTTTCGCCGCTGATCCCGTTGCTCGCCAAACGCTTTCGGGTGCTTGCGATTGACCTGCCCGGCTACGGCAACTCGCCGCCTTTGCCCGGGCGCATCTCAATCGCAGCGTATGCCGATTTTCTGGCCGAGTTTATCCAAGCAGTTACTGATGGCCCCGTTGTGTTGGTGGGGCACTCAATGGGCGGGATGATCAGCTTGACGCTAGCGATCCGCTATCCGGTGTTGGTCGAGCGCATGGTGTTGCTCTGCCCGACGATCTCTGGGCATCTCTCAACCTACATCAACCTGATGGTCTCGCCTGTCACGATGATTGAGAACGTGCCCCTCATAGATCGCCTGATTGGCGCAATCGAGCCGTACATGCTCACGCTGACAGATCGGATTATGCGCCCAGCTTCGTTTGCCGAGCGTACTGAGATTTCTGAAGAGGACTACAAACGCCTGCGGGCGGATGCGCGGCGGGTAGGGCAGGCGCGGGTGCGGGCGCAATGCTATTGGGCCATGCGCGAGGGAGATTTGCGTGGGAGGCTGCACGAGGTAGAGTGCCCGTTTATGGTGATTTGGGGCGCAGAGGATAGCACCGTGCCGCTGCGTGACGCGGGTATTTTGGTGGATGAACTCGAAAATCCCGACCTGCGGATCATCCCCAAAGCAGGCCACTGGCCCCAGTTTGAAACGCCCGCGATCACGCGCCGCTATGTGGCTTCTTATCTGGGGCTACCCCTGATTACGACCCTGCCCGGTGGCAGTAACGAGTCGGATGTGATGGTGAGCAAAGCCGCCCAGTTTCTCGCTCATTCGGATGTGGGCAATGGGCTGAACATTGCCCAGCGCACGCGCCTTGCGGCCCAATGTACGATCCGGAGTTATGCCCCACACGCAATCATTGCCCGTGCCCAAGAACCGGGGACGGAGCTGTATATTGTCCAAGAAGGGACGGTAGATGTCTGGAGCGACCCAACCCTGATGAGCCAGAAGCTGCAAGAGCCGCGCCTGCTGACAACGCTGCTACCGGGCCAGATTACCGGCGAGCTGGCATTGTTAGATGGTGGGCGGCGCAGTGCGAGCCTGCAAGCCGGCGATCAGGGCGCAACCGTGATGATCCTCAGCCGCGAGCGCGTGCTCGGCTTGATTGACGACGACCCCATCCTTGGCAATCGCCTGATCTGGAATATTGCCACCACGTTGGCTCTGCGCCTGCGGATTACCAACTGGCAGATGCACCAAGCCAGCGAGGCCCGTGAACATCTGGTACAATCTGAGCCAGTAACCGAAAGCCGCGTTTAGGCGTGAGGTGATGCGCCCTTGCGGAAGCAGGCCCTGCACGCAGCGCGGGTCATGGCCTAGAAGGTAGCGTGTATGACCAATATAACAGATCTCTCCCCAACGGCTCTGCCAACGTCGCCCGAATCCTCACGCCGGACTGTTATGGTGCTGATTGGCGGCGACCTGCTTGCCTTCATACTCTTTGCGATCATTGGGCGGCGCAGCCACAGCGAGGCCGCAGGGCTGCTGGCATGGTTTGAGGTGCTGAAAACGGCGGCTCCGTTTATGGCGGGCTGGTTTCTGGTTGCGCCGTGGCTGGGCGCATTCCGTGCCCGTGATTATCAGGCCGGAGCCGCTACGAGCGTGGCCGGCGTAGCCAAACGCACGGCACTGGCGTGGCTCGTGGCTGCACCGCTGGCGCTGTTGCTGCGGGCGATCCTGCTTCAGCGCGGCATCCCCTTCAGCTTCGCCCTGATTACCTTCAGCACCAATCTCACCTTTCTGGTGGCGTGGCGGAGTCTGTTTGCGTGGCTGTGGCGCAAGCGCGGCAGCTAGGCTTCAGCCATGAGCTGGGCCGCCGCAACTGCCGCTTGCCCCAAGCTCAAGCCGCCATCATTGGGCGGTACGCGCTGATTGGTGTAGACCTGAAACCCATCGGCGGTGAGCAGATCGGTGAGCTGTTCGAGCAGGAGCCGGTTCTGGAATACGCCGCCACTCAGCGCAACCACCCCTAGCCCATGCTGTTCGCGCATGAGGCGGCAGCTGTGCCACAGGAGCCGCGCTACGCTGCGGTGGAAGCGCGCCGCAATGATTGCCGCCGGTGTGCCCACTTGCAGCTCTGCCACGATTGCCCGTAGCAATTCGGCTGTATCCAACACCCCTACCAGTTCGGCGGGGGCTGTGACGGGTGGTGCTTGCACTGCAATCGGGTAGCCGGTATCATCGGCGGCAAGCGGGGCCGCCAGCATCTCAAGCGCAATCGCCGCTTGCCCCTCATACACCACGCGGCTATGCAGACCGAGCAACGCCGCCACCGCATCGAACAGTCGCCCCATGCTGGACGTGCGCGGCGTATTGATTCCCCGCACGATCATCTGGCGCAGGGTAGGCCACTGGGCTAGTTCGGGCTGCCGAGTGAAGGGGATCGGCAAGGCCTGCCAAGCGTCGCCGTAGACGTGCCACAGCCACGCTGCCGCAATGCGCCACACCTGCCGCACCGCTTGCTCGCCGCCGGGCAGCAACAGGTGCGCGAGGTGCAGCGTGCGCTGGAAGCTGCGACAATCGGCAAGCATGATCTCGCCGCCCCAGATCGTCCCATCTGTGCCGTAGCCTGTGCCATCTGCCGCTACGCCAATCACCCGCTCGCTGATGCGATGCTCGGCAAGGACGCTGGCAATGTGGGCGTGGTGATGCTGCACCCCGATCCGGCGCGTGAAGGGCTGTTCGAGGGCGTAGCGGGTAGCCAGATAATCGGGGTGCAGATCGTAGGCGACCACTTGCGGCTGGACATCGAAGAGGTCCTTGAAGTGCCCTATTCCTTCCGTGAATGAGGTCAGCGTCTCCAGATTCTCTAGGTCGCCAATGTGGTGGCTGACAAAGGCATGCTGCTCGCGCCCAATGCAGAAGGTGTTTTTCAAGTGCCCCCCCGTCGCCAATATCGGCTCAGCGAAGCGAAAGGCCGTGTGGATTGGTTGGGGCACGTAGCCACGTGCCCGCCGCAGCAGTTGCACTTTGCCCGCCACCACCCGCGCCAGCGAGTCGTCGCAGCGGATGTGGATTGAGCGGTTGTGGGTAAGCATGGCATCAGCTAGCGGGAGCAGGCGGGCTAGCGCATCATCGTCGTGGTAGGCAATCGGCTCATCACTCAGATTGCCGCTTGTCATCACCAGCAAAGGTGGGTAGCCCGATGGCAGGGCCGCTTGATACGCTGCCAGCAGGAGCGCGTGCAGGGGGGTGTAGGGCAACATCACGCCGAGCGTGGCATAGCCGGGCGCAACGTCGGGGGCGAGCGGGTGCGGTTGCGTAGCGGGTGGCTTCTGGGTCAGTAGGACAATCGGCCGCTGGATGCTGGTCAGTAGCGACTCTTCCGCCGCACTCAGTTCGGTGTAGGCGCGAACGGTGGCCAGATCGGGCAGCATCAGCGCGAAGGGGCGGGCTTCGCGCTGCTTGCGTTGGCGCAGGCGGGCCACCGCAGCAGGATTGAGGGCATCGCACACCAGATGATAGCCGCCCAAGCCCTTGATTGCTAGCACGTCGCCCCGTATCAGGCGGGCTACCGTTGCCGCAAGCGGATCGGCGCAGGCGATAGGCTGCCCATCGGCATCGAGCAGGCTGAGGCGTGGCCCACACGCGGGGCAGGCATTGGGCTGAGCGTGGAAGCGACGATTATGGGGATCGTCATATTCGGCTTGGCATTGGGCACACATTGAGAAATGTTTCATCGTCGTATATTGACGATCATATGGTACTGTCCGTATAATAGTAAAACGAGGGCCACAATTGGTGCAGTTAATAAATGGATACTGATAGCGACGATCAGTGGGCTGAAAGAGTTCGTGTAGGCAATCGTTGCACGGGGTAGTGTCAGGGGCAATCATGGCTGTGCGCTGTGGACCTGCCATGCTCTGCACGATTTGGAAACCTTGTGTGCCCTGTCGCGCAATCGGCTCGACGTGGACTGCATTGATTTGGGCAAGTGGAGGATGTTCATGCGTGAGAGCTGTAAGGAAGGCTTGAAGCTGTTTGGCTGGCCCCTCTACCTCAATCACGACTCCACTGCTATTGTTCAGGACAAATCCCCCAACCCCATACCGTTGTGCCAGTGTGTACACGAAGGGGCGAAAGCCAACCCCCTGCACAATCCCGCTCACGTGGATGTACCAGCGTGCTTGATCAGACATATGGATCTATCTCAGTCTCCCGAACATGCCTATGGTGGACGGGTGTGTGCTTTGAACCTAGCCGATACCCTAGCGAGTAGCCCGATGACGACTCTTTGACTCTATATTATGCCACACACGGCACAGAACGGTGAACAGCTCATGAGTGACCTACACGACTCTGGTTATCTCAACATGCTTGCAGCAGTGGATACCGGTAGCGACATCCACGCGCCCCGCTCGCTCGCCGAATTGCAACAGCGCGTCCTTCTGCTCGAACGCTATCGTGCTCTCTACGAAGCCCTTGTGAAGCATTTCCCCAATGGCAGTGTTCATCTCTTTGATCACGAGCTACGCTTTATCATCAGCGATGGGCAAGAGATTGACCACACGCAGTATCTTGGTAAGACGCTCTATGAGGCTTTTGGTGCGGAGCAAGCCGCAGAGCTTGAGCCGTATTACCGCGCCGCGCTGGATGGGATTGCCACACAGTTCGAGTTCAGCTACTTGGATCAGACCTACATGGTCTACATCCTGCCGGTCTATGATCGCACACAGACGTTGTTGGCGGGCATGGTGATGACCCAGAACATTACCGCAATGAAGCAGGTTGAAGCCTGCTTGCGTGAGAGCCAAGCCCTCTTTGCTGCAATCATCTCCAACTCCCCCGCAGCCATGTTCCTCAAAGATACACAAGGTCGTTACCTCTTAGTCAACGAAGCCTTCTGTGAGACACTGAACATACCCTTGACACCGGAGCAAGTGCGGGGCAAAACTTCGCGTCAAATCGGGTTTTCCGATGAACAGATCGCCCAGATCGAGCGCAATGATCGGCTGGTATTTGAGCACAAAGTCGCTATCCGCTTTGAGGATACGGTGATCTTTGGAGAGACATCCCAAACCTTCTCGATTGTGCTCTTCCCGATCTACGATGCCGAGCAAGAGCTGATCGGTTTAGGTGGCATTGCGACAAACATTACCGACCTGCAACAAGCTGAATTTGCCCGCCAACAGACGGAGCAACGCTATGCAGCGATCATCAATGATGCGACTGATCTGGTGTGTCGCTTCACCCCCGACTATCGCCTAACGTTTGTCACGCAAGGCCTTTGTAATCTGTTGGGTCAGACCAAAGCTGCCATGATTGGGACAAATGTTTTGGCCTATGTTCCCAGTGAGCGGCAGGCACAAATCAAAGCGGCCTTGCAGCAGATTACGGCGCACAAGCCGAGTGTTGAGTATGACTTTATCAACCCAGACGCGCAAGGCAATTTGATTTGGTATCGCTGGGTCTTTGGGGCGATTTTCGATGCAGACCAGCAGCTGGTTGAGTATCAATGTGTCGGGAAAGACCTCAGCGAACGCCTGTTTATCGAACGGCAGCTTACCATCCAGACGCAGCGGGCGGCAGCTCTAGCGCGGGCGGCGGCGATCTTAAACACCACCATCAACCTCGCCGATGTGCTTGATCTGGTGGCGCAAGAGTTGGCCACGATGTTGAATATTCCGGTTGTGATTGTCTATCTCTACGATCCAGATCAGCAGGCTGCGCTGTATGCTCACAGCATCGGCTTATCGCCGGAATTGATCGCTGCCGTGCGCCCGATCCCGTTCGACGTGATGCGCCTGCGCGATGAGCCACGCACGGGCATCCAGATTTTCGCCAATCCGCTGGCCGAGACGTGGATGGCCAATTATCCCTTGCACCGCATGCTCGGTGCAACCCGCTTGGTGACCGTCGAGCTGTTCCGCCAGCATAAGTTTGTTGGGTCAATTGCGCTGATCTCCACGAATGGCAAGCGCGATCTTGATCTGGAAGAGGAGGTTTTGCTGCGCGGCATTGCCGATTTAGCGGTGCAGGCGATTGCCAATGCCCAGCTCTTTGAGGCAGTGCAGACGCTCGCTACCCGCGATGCCCTGACGGGGCTGTACAATCGCCACTACATCAGTGAGCAGGGTGCCAACGCACTTGCTAAATTGGCAACAATGCTAGCTCTCGCTGGCTCTGATGCAGCTGAAGAGCTGTATGTCGGGTTGATCTATCTCGACCTCGACCGGTTCAAGCAGATCAACGATACCCTAGGTCATGACATTGGCGATATTGCCTTGCAGCAGATCGCGCAGGCCTTGCAGCAGGCGACCCCCGACGATGCGATACTAGGGCGGATGGGTGGCGATGAGTTTGCAGTGCTGCTGCCGCATACCACCAAAAACCACGCGCTGCGGGTGGCCTATGACATCCTCAATACAGCCAACCGCGTCTACACGATTGATAGCCACCAGCTTACGCTTGGGGGGAGCATCGGGTTGGTACTAGAACACAACCCTGAGACGGATTTTGTGCAGATGCTGACGAGTGCCGACATTGCCATGTACCGCGCCAAACGCAGTGGTGGCGGGGTCCGGCTCTATGACCCTGAGCTACACAACGAAGTAATCCGCAGTGTGCAGCTGGCTCACGATCTGCAACATGCGCTGCAACACGATGAATTGGTGATTTACTACCAGCCGATTATCAATATTAACGCGCAGCGTGTGGCGATGGTCGAAGCCTTACTGCGCTGGCAACATCCCACACATGGCATGCTTTCGCCGGGCGTGTTTCTGCCGGTTGCCGAAGAACACGGCTTGATGCAGCAGCTTGATCTCTATGTGATCCAGCGGGTACTGTATGAAGCAAGCCAGTGGTGGTTAGCTGAGCGCAAGGTCGGTGTGACAATCAACCTGAGTAGCGCGTCCATCTTGCGCCCCGATCTGGTGGCCCAGATTAGCGGACTGTTGCGTGATTGTCGGCTGCCGATGCGAGAAGTAACGTTTGAGTTATCTGAGCGTACTGCGCTGGATGATTTCGCCGATATTCAGCGCACCTTGCACGCCTTGAAGCAATTGGGCGTGCGGCTTGCGCTCGATGATTTTGGCAGTGGCTTCGGCTCGTTGGCTTACATCCAACATTTGCCGCTCGATATAGTCAAGATTGATCGGGACTTCACCTGCACAATTGGGCACGAGCCGCGCTCGGAGACCATCCTCCGCACGATGATTGGCTTGGGCAATAGCCTGAATCTGCTCACGGTGGTGGAGGGGGTAGAGCATGAAGCCCAACTCAACTGGCTGGCACAGGCGGGGTGCAGCTTTGTGCAGGGCTTCCTCACTGGGCGGCCACTGCCCCTCGCCGCAGCGGATTGGGGACCGTAGGTGCTACAATACCGCGTAGGATCACCGTGCCCCAGCGTGGGGTTGGGGTGGGCAACAGATACGAGGAGCGCATGAGCCACGAGAAGCTATGGGGCGGACGGTTTGCCGAGCATGTTGCGCCTGATATGGCCACATTCAATGATAGTTTCCCGTTTGATCGGCGGCTGTATGCCGAAGATATTCACGGCAGCATTGTGTGGGCGCAGGCCCTCGGTGCGGCGGGCTTGCTCACGCCAGCCGAACGAGACGCATTGGAAGCTGGCTTGATGCAGGTCCACGCCGAGTTTGCGGCGGGGAGCTTTGTGCCGCACCCCAGCGATGAAGATATTCACACGGCAGTTGAGCGGCGGCTGGGTGAATTGGTGGGGGCGGCGGCCCGCAAGCTGCACACGGGCCGCTCGCGCAACGATCAGGTTGCCACCGATCTGCGCCTATATTGCCGCACCGCCGCCGCCCAACTCGATACCCATCTGCACCACCTGCAAGCGGCCCTTGTGCAACAAGCCGCGCAACATACAGCGACGCTGATGCCGGGCTACACCCACCTGCAACGGGCCCAGCCGATCACCTTTGGGCACTGGTGCTTGGCCTATGTCGAGATGCTAGCGCGGGACCGTAGCCGCCTTGCCGATGCCACCCACCGCTTGAATGTGCTGCCGCTGGGGGCAGGCGCATTGGCGGGCAACAGCATGGGCGTGGATCGGGCCAGCTTGGCTGCGGCACTCGGCTTTACGGCGATCAGCGAAAACTCGCTCGATGCCGTATCAGATCGGGATTTTGTGGCCGAGTTGCTGTTCATCGCCGCCTTGATTGGCGTGCATCTCAGCCGCATGGCCGAAGACCTGATCCTCTACAGCAGCAGCGAATTCGGCTTCATCGAGCTAGCCGATGCCTACAGCACTGGTTCGAGCCTGATGCCGCAAAAGAAGAACCCCGATAGTATGGAGCTATTGCGGGGCAAAAGTGGGCGGCTTACGGGCAACCTGATGGCCATCTTGATGGTCTTAAAAGGCTTGCCACTAGCCTACAATAAAGATATGCAGGAAGACAAAGAGCCACTCTTCGATAGCCTCGATACGCTTGCGCTGGGCTTGCGCGTGGCGGCGGCGGCGGTGGCGACCTTGCACGTCAATGCCGAGCGGATGCACGCCGCGCTCGATAGTGCCATGCTTGCCACCGATCTGGCGGATATGTTGGTGCGGCAGGGTGTGCCCTTCCGTGAGGCACACGGCAAAGTAGGGCAACTGGTGCGGCGGGCTTTGGCACTGGGCGTAGCCCTACCCGATCTGCCACTTGCTGAAGTGCAGGCGGTGCAGCCCGATCTGGATGCCGCGCAGCTGCGCTCTGTATTTGATCTGGCCCAGAGTGTGGCCCAGAAGAACAGTCGCGGGGGCACGGCTCCGGCGCAGGTGGCGATACAGGTGGCTCGTTGGCAGGCGGCATTGGGCGGCTAGCGCATGTGCTATACTTGGCTTGCGAGACGAGAATTGACCCGTAAGTGATGAGGAGCTAGCCTTATGCAGCAGCCCGATCCGTTGATTGGTAGACAGCTCAAACAATATGAGATTCAGGCGGTGATTGGACGTGGCGGTATGGCCAGTGTCTACCGCGCCTTTGATCACCACCTCCGCCGTGCAGTGGCAATCAAGGTGCTGCTGCCCAGCGTGGCGCAACTCCCCGGCTTTCTAGATCGCTTCCGCCAAGAAGCGCAACTGATCGCCCGCCTGAACCACCCCAACATTATCCAGATTTATGATATAGATACTGACTCCAGCGGCATCAGCTATATTGTCGAGCAGTTGCTCGTGGGGCCTAATCTGGCACAATTGATCCAGACTGTCGTCTCACGCGGGCAACAGTTCACCCCGACTGAGGTACTGGTGATCGGGCAGCAAGTGGCGGGTGCGCTCGATGCCGCCCATCAAGCGGGCATTATCCACCGCGACGTGAAGCCTGACAACATTATTCGGGATAGCGATGGCCGCTACGTGCTGACCGATTTCGGGATTGCCCGCCAGATGGATGCCAATACCAACTTGACCGAAGCGGGCATGATCATTGGCTCGCCGGAGTATATGGCTCCTGAACAGGCCCAAGGCTTGCCGCTTTCGCCCGCCACCGATGTATATGCGCTGGCGATTGTGCTGTATCAGATGATCGCCGGACGGGTTCCCTTCCGCAGCACCACCCCGATTCAAGCGGTGGTCGATCATGTGCAGACTCCGCCCCCGCCGCCCTCGCTGTATCGCCCTGATCTGCCGCCTGCGGTAGATCAGGTGTTTGCGCGTGCGCTCGCTAAGAATCCGCAGCAACGTTATCCCAGCACGCTGGCCTTCATAGACGATCTGCGGGCTGCGTGGCTGGGTGTGGGGCAGGTGCAGAGTGCAGCGGGCATGCCCACCATCCCCGTCCCGCCGCTGGGTGTGCCCACGCCGCCGCCGCCCCCAGCAGCGTTGCACGACCAAACAACGCAGGTGTGGTCGCAGGCTCCCGCTCGCCCTACGCCCCCGTCCGCCTACCCACCGCCGCCCCCACCACGCACCCCGCCGCCGCCCCCGCCGCCCACAAGCTATGCCCATGATGCGCCTGATGATCCGCTGCCCCCATCGCCAGCCGGCTTCCCGACGTGGTTGGCGATCCTGCTAGGCAGTGTGATCACGCTTGCGGCATTGGGGGCAGGGGTGTTTCTCTTCAACCAGACCAATGCTGGTGGGGGTGGGGTGGGAGCCATTCCAACGGCGACCGCCGTTGCACCGCTGCCGCCGACGGATGCACCGCCCCCACCGACGGATGCGCCGCCGCCGCCAACGGATGCGCCGCCCCCACCGACAGAAGTGCCGCCGCCGCCACCGACCGATACGCCAGAGCCGACTCCAGAGCCACCGACGGCTGTGCCGCCTACGCCCCAACCACCCGCCGCACCTCCCCTAACTTTGGCGTATACCTCCAACGAGAATGGCTTTACGCAGATTTTCATCACTGACCGCACCGGCGAGAATCCGCGCCCGATTGGGACAGGCAATGCGCCCGCGTGGTCGCCGGATGGTCGCCAGATTGCCTTCCACGATGCCCGCACTGGCAATGATGAAATCTACATCATGGATAGCACCGGCGAGAATGTGCGCCAGATCACCTTTAACAATGTGCAAGACCGCGAACCGGCGTGGTCGCCGGATGGTAAGCGGCTGGCGGTCTGGTCGGATCGGGAGTCGCTAGAGCAGTGGGACATTGTGGTGATTGACCTTGAAAAGGGCACTGAGGAGCGGGTCACGTTTCATCCGGCGGGCGACTTTCAGCCAACGTGGTCGCCGGATGGGCGTGAGATCGCCTTTACCTCGAACCGCGATGGCAACGATGAAATCTATGTGGTGGATGTGCAGACCAAACGTGAGCGCAACATTAGCAACAGCCCCGATAGCGAAGAACGCTTTCCGGCGTGGTCGCCTGCGCAAGCCTTCGGGCGAGGCGCAGTGATTGCCTTCGCGTCGAATCGGGAGATCGGCGTATTCAACATCTACACGATGAACCCCGATGGCAGCGACGTGCGCCGAATTGCCGAATCTCCAACTGAGGATACGATGCCCGCCTTTTCACCGGATCGCCAATTCCTCGCGTTTATGAGCCGCCGGGATGGGGCGAGCAATATCTTCCGCGTTGACCTGAACGGCAATGGGCTATTCCGAATCACGAATGGCGATGGCGAACGCTACGATCCAACGTGGAGTCCGTAGGGGTGGTAGTACGTTGTAGGTGTCAGGTGTTAGGGGCTAGGTGTCAGGCGTTCAGCAGAAGACACTTCGCATTTGGGGATAGTCTTTGCCTAACCTCTAACTTCTGACACCTGATGCCTAATCACTTGACACCTGATACCCAACACCTAGCTCCTGACACCTAGCCCCTGACACCTGATACCTGATACCTAACACCTAGCCCCTGATGCCTGACTAGCGCACCACCAGTGGCAGATACACCGCCTGATCGAGCGGGGTGCGGCGCAGAATCTGGATGCCGCCATCGAAGTCAGCTACATACACATAGTCGCCTAGCACTGCCACATCGTGGGCTACGCCGGGCGTATCGTAGCTAGCCTGCCGTACCATTTGGGCCGGGTCTGTCGTATCTATCTCCTGCACGCCGGCCACGCCCGCCGCGACAAACACCTGCTGCGGATCAAGCACGCGCACGCTGTAAGGCGAGCCACGCGGGATCAGGCTGAGCCGCCCGCTCAGGGTCGGCGTGAAGCTGCCGCTCAGATCGAACACGGCGAGGGCACTATCCAAGCCACTATCCACCACATACAAGCGCGAGGCGTGGATCTGCATGCCTTGCACACTACTGCCCGCCGCAAGCGCAACGCCAACGGCCAGCTCTGGGCTGAGGGCATTTGTCACCGTAAGAACGTGGAGATTGCGCCCGGCCGCAACGTAGGCGCGAGTGGCATCGGCGCGTACATCAAAGGCACTGCTGCTTGTGGTCACGCTACCGAGCAGCCGAGCCGTGATTGGTGGGAGTGGCGTGCTGAGGGGCAGCTGGGCGGCAACGGGGATCGTGGTTGGGATGGTTGCAAAGCTGATCTGCGGCGGCGCGGTGATGGTGCGTGTGCCTGCCAGTGGGGGGAGTGGTTGTTGGGTAGCCGATATGATCAGCGTGGTGGTTAGCGCATACCCCACCGTTACGGGTCCGCGCTGCCACTGCCCCTGTACTGTGCCCTGCACCTGTACCGCCCCGCGCACGCTGATCCCTTCTGCATCGGGGCGCACGCCGCCGGTTGCGACTTCGCCCTGCACCTCCAGCGCAATGTCGAGCGGTAGGCGCGGATCGAGCAGAAGTGGGGCAGTCACCGTTAGCAGGCGGTTGCCGTCGAGGTCTATGCTCAGCTCACGCAAGGTCGCCAGATCGAGCGTGAGGCTGAGTGGGATGCTGGTGCTGATTGGCAGTGAGCGGGTCACGGGGAATTGCGCCGCAATTGGCAGCGTATCTGCAAGGCGTTGGGGGGGCAGATCAAGCGTGCCAGTGAGCTGCTGCATGCCACTAACCACGACAGTACCAACAAGCTGGAGCGTGCCGGTGGCTGGCTCCGGCGGGAGTGGTGGCAGGGGGAGATCAAGCGGCACAGCGAAAACCAGTTGGGTTGTGCCGGTGAGTGTTAGCTCGCCTTGCACCGGCAGTGTGCCACTTACGAGAACGGTAGGTGGGGTCGGGGGCCGAATCACCTCGCGCAGGTCAATCAGTTGCACTCCACGATTGCCGAGTGCCGCATATGCCTGTTGCCCAACCACATCAATGCCGACAACCGAGCCAGTCAGGGCAATGCTACTGCGGAGCAGGGGCTGAGCAGGGCGGCGCACATCGAGGACATGCACGCCGCCATTGGCTGCGGCAACGTACAGCAACTCATCCTGAAACACCAGCTTGAGCGCATTGCCGGGCAAGGGCGTGTGGCTGAGGAGCGTCGGGCTGAGCGGATTGTTCAGGCGGTAGGCAAACACACCCTGTTCACCTGCGGCTACATACAGCGTATCGCTGACCGCCACCACATTGCGGGCTTGGGCAAGCGTGCTGATGCGGGCGGTGGGGCGCAGAGTTGCTGGCGCAGTGCGATCCAATATGTGTACGGCATCGCCAGTGGCAACAAGCAGGCGCGAGGCAGTCGGCACGACCTGCCGCACAATCCCGTTGATGCGCGTGCGGCTAACTTCTTCGAGCTGACCTCGGTTCAGGCGCAACACCTGCACGCCAGCCGTATCTAGCCCGACATAGACCAGATCGCCGATGATGCTTATATTGGTGGCACTGCCGACTGTGCGCGTGCGGCTCGTGTTGCGGGGGTTGCGCGGATCGCTCATGTCGTAGGTTAGCACGCCGTTGCTGCCATCAGCCAGCAGCAGCGTTGTGCCTGTGATGGCTAAGGACTGGGCCATGCCGTCGGTATCGTTCCGTGCAACGAGCGTTGGGGTGATGCTGGAGCGAAGATCAAGCACGAGCAAGCCCCCCGTAAAGCCTGCGGCGATATAGGCATAATCTCCGGCAAGGGCAATCTCCTGCACTGCGCCAGTGATCGGCAGGGTTGCCCGCAGGAAGGGGCGGGTTGGGCGTTGCCGATCCAGCACATGCACGCCGCCGTCGCGCCCGCTAGCGATCACATACACCTGCTCATCGGTGAATGCTAGTTCGCGGGCGGTGCCGGGCAGCTGCACACTGCCCAACAGGAGCGGCTGCTGTGGTTGGCGCACATCTACAACCTGCATGCCGCCAGCCCCCGTAGCGATGTAGGCGTGGCCGGTGCGTGGGTCAAGCTGGATCGCTTCGACGAGACCGGGTAACGGCAGGTGGGCCAGTAGGCTGATTGTATCGGTGGCAGTGATGCTGCTCGTGTCTGGCGTGATGCGATAAATGGCGAGCGCACTGCCCTGCCCCACGTAGAGGTGCTGCCCATCGGCCGCGAGGCGGGCAATCCGTCCGGCGTAGCTGTTGGCAAAGGTCAGGGCGGTGGTGGTATGGGTAAGTCCGAGCGAAGCGGTGAGCAACGCGGGCGGGATGATGTATTGCCCACTGATTGGCATGGCGGCGGCGGGCACGGCACTCCCAGCCGTCAGTGCGAGCAGCAGCACAATCAGGATGCTCAACAGCAGGGCTGCCAGCAGCAGCCGCTGCAAGGGCAGGTTACCTGCGTGCGCCGCAGTAGGGTGCATACCGCTAGCGGGTGTCCATTCAGCTGCGCTACGGGCGGCCACGCCAGACAGGAGCAGCATCAGCGCGAGCAGCAGCCAGAGCAGGGCGGGGTTCGCCGGTGGCGTGGTGGGGGTGCTGGTTGTTGGCAGGGTAAGCGGCTGGATCGGTGTAGCGGTGGCCGTTACTGTGACTGCGTCAGTCGTAGCTGTCACGCTGGTGGTGGTAGCGATGCGGGCAGTGCTGGTCGCAGTCTCAGCGGTAGCAGTTGCCGCCGTGGTTGCTGTCGCTTGGGGAGTGCTGGTGGCACGGCGGCGGCCCCCACCGCCCCCACCGCCCCCGCTTGCTATTGGCGTGGCGGTGCTGGTTGCGGTTGCGGTGGTATCGGTGATGCTGCTGGTCGCAGTTGCCGTTGGGGTAGTCGCGGTGATGACGCTTGTCGCGGTGGCGGTTTGTTGGGCAGGTACAATCTGGATGGGCACTTCAGCCCGTTCCGCTTCAACTTCGTTGTCGTAGCGATCCCGCACGTTTCGGGTGCTGACTTGATTGATGGATTGGTCTATTGGGCGTAGCGCAAGGTAGACCGTCGTGACTTCGAT
>CALCJV010000083.1 GCA_937967405.1 uncultured Chloroflexales bacterium
AGGTGTCGGGTGGCGGGTGTAAGACTCAGGCTCTAGAACGGGCAGAACGTGTCTGTCTCAACCGCTCATCCCTGCTACCTGACCGCTGCTACCCTGACACCTGACACCCGTCACCTGACACCCTGATACCTGACACCCGCCACCTAGCACAGCTCGTGCAGGGCGGTACTCAGCACCTCAATCGCCCGTAGGTACTCGCTGATCTCGATATGCTCATCGGGCGTATGGTCAAGGGCGGAGTCGCCGGGACCGTAGGCGAGGATCGGGCATTGCCACACAGGCCCAACGACATTCATATCGGAGGTGCCGGTTTTGTGCAGGAAGCCGGGCGTGCCGCCGTGTGCCCGAATACCTTTGAGCATGGCGCGTACCAGCGGGTTGTTTTTGTCGCCTTGATAGGCAACGCAGCCGCCGCGAAAGGCGAGTGTGGCGGGGGCATCATCGGGCAGCAAGCCGCACAGCGTCTCGGTCAGGTGGGTGGGGTCGAGCTTGGGCGGCAGGCGTAGCCCAATCGTGAGGGTGGCTTCATCGTGCAAGCCGTCGCTGCTGGTGTTGATCGCCCGTAACGAAGGCAGCAGCTGGTCAAACAGACGCGGCTTATCATCATTGAAGGTGGCACAGTAGGCTTGCACGGCATTCCAGTAGGCCACGGCGTGCTCGGCGGCGGGTGTGGCTTGGCCCGCGCTGTGTGCGCCAGCAGTGTGCCAGTGCCCATCGAGCAGGAGCCGCCCCTTGTAACCGAGTGTCAGCCGCTCCCAGCCGCTTGGCTCACCGATGATGCAGGCGGCCGGCGCGTACCGGTCAAGGATGAAGTGCGCTCCTTTGGATGAAGCCGCCTCTTCTTCAACTGCGCCAACGAGGATCAGCGGCGCACGGATGTTACCACTAGCGCGGCGTTTGGCGGCGGCGGCGACAAACGTGGCGAATGCGCCTTTGGCATCCACTGTGCCGCGCCCATACAGCCGCCCTTGTTCATAGCGCACAGGCACGACCCCCGCGACGGTATCTATGTGACCCAGCAGAATGATTGGCGCAGTGGGGGTAGCGGCGGCGCGAGCGCAGGCGGTAGCAACCACATTGCCGGCCCCGTCAATATCGGCGGCAAAGCCAAGCTGCTGCATCGTTGCGACGAGGAAGCGGGCGACGGCTTGTTCTTCGCCGGAGTAGCTCTCGATGCGGACAAATTGCTCCAGAAACGCAACCGGATCGAAGTCAGGCGGATTCGGCATACATGCTCCTTATCAGGTGTCAGGTATCGGGTGTTAGGTGCTAGGTTTCAGGGAGCAACAGGTAGGGTGCTAAGGGTAGGCTTCGGAACAGGTAGAACCTAACACCCGACACCCGACACCCGATACCTGATACCTGACACCTACGCATCCAGTACATCGGCGATAGCAGCGACGGCGCGGTCAAGCTGGGCGTACTCGATCACGAGCGGTGGCAGCAGGCGGAGCACCGTCGGTCCGGCGGGCAGGGCAAGCACTCGTTGCTCTTCGAGCAGGCGGATGAGGTAGGGCTGGACGCGCTCCTTCAGCTCTAGCCCGACGATCAAGCCCATGCCGCGCACCTCACGCAGCTTCGGTGATGTGAGGGCGCGGAGCTTGCCGAGCAGGTACTCGCCCTTCAGTGCTGCTTGACATAACAGATCGGTTGTGGTCAGCTCGTGTAGCACCGCCCGCGCTACCGCACAGCCGAGCGGATTGCCGCCGAAGGTTGTGCCGTGCATGGCCGGTTGCAGTGGGCCGAAGCGGGCGTGTATGCCGATTGCACCCATCGGGATACCGCCCGCAATAGACTTGGCGAGGGTGATCAGGTCGGGCGTGATGCCGTAGTGATCGCAGGCCCACAGCCGCCCGGTGCGCCCGAAGCCAGTCTGCACCTCGTCCACAATCAGCAGTGCGCCACGCTCCCGGCACAGCGCAGCCACGCCCTGCACATAGGCGGGATCGGCCGGTCGCACGCCGCCTTCGCCCTGCACCAGCTCGATCAGCACGGCGGCGGTGGTTGCATTCACGGCGCGGTCTAGCTCATCTAGATGGTTGTAGGCCACGTGGGTCACATCGGCGATCAGCGGTGCGAATGGCTCGCGGTACTTCGGCTCCCACGTTGTTGAGAGTGCGCCCATTGTGCGCCCGTGAAAGCCGCGCTTGGTTGCCACAATGCCGGTACGCCCAGTGAGCAGGCGGGCGAATTTCAATGCGCCCTCGATGGCTTCTGCCCCCGAATTGCACAGAAATACCCGCGCCATGCCACTCGGCAGGGCGGCCACGAGAGCCTGCTGATAGGCGGCCCGCTGGTCGTTGGGAAAGATTTCGGGGCAGCTGATCAGGGTCTGCGCCTGCTCATTGAGAGCCGCTACCACGGCTGGATGGCAGTGCCCTAAATTGGCTGCGCCCTGTGCACTGGTGCAGTCGAGGTACTCCACGCCATCGGCATCCCACACCTGCGCTCCCACACCACGCACGAGCGCAATGTTGCGTTTGGGGTACACGCCGCTCGTATGGGCCTGCTCAGTGGCGATGATCGCCGCATTGGTGCGGGGTGGGTTGGCTGGTTCTGATCGCGTCATTCGGCGTGCTCCTGCATCTCATGCGGGGGCCGGAATAGCCCCTGAAAAAGTGCCTGCCAGTGGCGTTCGGCGGCATGTTCAAATTGGGCAAAATTGACCACGTAGCTACACGCATCGCGCAGGCGGCGGTCAAGCAGCGTGGTGGCGAGTTGCTCACGCGGCGTAGCATGGGCTAGCAATACGCGCACGCCATGCCGCGTGAGCGTGCGGGCTAGCTCAGTCAGATAGGCTCCATCAGCCACCAGTACGACCACATCTACGCGCCCACTTAGGGCTAGCTCCAATGCATCGCTGGCAAGGGTTACCGCTACGCCGCGCTGATCAGTGGGTGCGGTAGCATCGAGCAGCACCCACCGCGCCGTAATACCGGCGAACAGTAGCTCGCGCTGCGGCAGCCATAGGCGCGTGTCGCCATCGCTGCTGCCCGCATACCAGCCTGCAAAGATGATCCGATAGCTATTGTACCCCTTTTCGGTATGCTGCACCGCCTGTTCCAATAAGTGGTGCAACGGCTGCAAGGCAAATTGCCCGCGCCCGCGTTGGGTATAGTAGTCCTGTACGGTGGCAAGATACGCACTATCATACAGCACGGCAATCCGGCAGACAGCAGGCGTAAGGGCGTTGGTTGGCACGCTAGCTAATCACCGTGCCGGCTCCCGCAAGGGCATCACTCACGGGGGTAAGGCGGCGGGCATCGCCTAAGATCACCCGTCCCACGCCGCCCATCAGGGCTTCTGATGCGCCGAGTATCTTCTTCTTCATACGTCCCTCGGCCACCGGCAAGTATTCGTCTATTTCGGCGCGAGGGATGTGGCTGATCAGGCTGCTTTCGTCGGGGAAGTGGCGCAGCAAGCCGGGCACGTTCGTCAGGAGCAGCAATGTTTTGGCTCCGAGTGCGGCGGCAATTGCGGCAGCGGCGCGGTCGCCATCCACATTGATCGCCTCGCCATCGAAGCTGCCTGCAATCGGGGCAATCACGGGCAGGTAGCCTTCTTTGAGCAGCAGCGAGAGCAAGCCGGTGTTGACCTGCTCAACCGTGCCGGTCCAGTCGTCGCGCACGATCTTTTGCTTGCCATCCTCGATGATGCGGATCATGGCTTTGCGCTTGCCGCTCAGCAGGCGGCCATCCAAGCCGCGCAAGCCGAGGGCGTTTGCGCCCTGCCGTTGCAGTTGCTCCACGAGCACTGCGTTGATTTTGCCGGTTGCCATCATAAACAGTTCCAGTGTGCGCCGATCCGTGTAGCGGCTGGTGTGCCCCGATACGGAGGTGACGAAGCGCGGCGGATGACCCAATGCCTCTGAGAGCTGGTTGGTTTCGGCTGAGCCGCCATGCACCAGCACAATCCGGTTGCCGCCCTGCGCCAGCATCGCCAGATCGCGGCACAGTGGGTCGTAATTGATGCCTTTGCTGCCGCCTACTTTGACCACGAGCATCGCCTTTGCTCCTTTCTAGGCCGTGCGTGGCCTATGCCGCTCCACCGTTGGACTGCGGCTGATAGAATAGCTCAACCAGTTCCATCGCCTCTTGATGGGTCATACCGCTATGCTGTACGCTCAGGAAGCGGATCGCCCGAGCGATGTAGTCATCAAGGGCGTTGTCGTCCTGCGCCTGCTCCGGCGCGAAATCGCCATCTGGGCCGAGCTGCGCCTGTAGCCGTTCGACGCTGGCGAGTACTGCTTGCGTGGGACGGCGCACGAGCTGGGCCTGTTCGCGCCAGAAGCGCACGTTGCTTTTGCCGCAGCCGAAACATGCCAGCACGGGCGTGCGTAGGCTCATATCGTACAGGGGCAATGCACCGCAGTAGGCACTGTTGCCAATATCTATGGCGGCCTGCCCATGCCGTCCTTCGGCGAGCGCAAGCTGGTAGGCCCGCATAGTGGTATCGGCATGCACACCACTGCCGTCGTACTCGGTGTTGGATGAGAACGGGCTACGGTCAAACACAAAACCGTTGCGCGAGAGCAGATCGTAGAAGTAGCTATCGGCCTCATTGTAGGCATTCACGAAGAGGTTGCCGTTGGGGAGTGTGCCCAGCTGATCACGCACTGCCGCCCGAATCTGCGGCATCTTGCGCGGGTAGAGCTGGATCAGGCGGCGGTAGATGCTTTCGAGCAGCGAGCTTAAGCCGATTGTGCCGTTGCGCTCGCCAATCCCCAAGATCGAGAAGTCGGGCAGCATGGTGATGCCCAAGCGCATACAGACCATGAGCGTGTTGACATAAATCTGATCGGCATTGCCGACATCATTATGAATGTGGCATTCGAGGAAATCAAACGGAATGCCAACCCGTTGCAGGATGCTGAGCCGCTCACCGAGTTCCTCTTGGGTCGAAACCCCGACCGTATCCGGAATGCCAATCCCGTTCACGCGCAAATTGTGCTGGGCGAGCAAGTGTTGGAGCTGGGTGAAGAACTCAGCGTAATCATCGAGCGTGGTGCGGAAGGCATCTTCAGTGCTGATGCGGACGCAGGTGTAGCCCAAGCTCCGCGCAAGGGCGATGCTCTCGAAGGCTTTCTCGGCGATGCGGGTGATGCTTGCGCCCGCTGTGGCCTGCTTGATCTTGCTCGTGCCAATGTAGAGATGCACGCGCCGAAACCCCGCCTGATGTGCGGCGTGGATGTCCTGCGCGACACAGCGGGCGTGCGCGGCAAACTCGATTTGGAGATCATGCTGCTGAGCTTGTTCAATCAGCCACTGGTTCTGCTCCTGACCGGGCCTGTTCATCGGGTAGGCGGGCAACTCGACGACCCCGACACCGAGCGCATTCATCATGCGGATTGACTCCCACGCCTGCGCTTGGCTCAGAAAGAAGCCCTGTAGCGTCCCGTCGCGGCAGCGGCTCACCGCTTGTAACGATTCGCGGATGCTGAACACCCCGAACCCATTCTGCTGGAGGTAGGGGAACAGATTAAACAGATCGCGGGCTTGGAAGAACTGTTTGTTGGCTGGGTTCTCATCCACCAGAAAGGCGGGCATCGCAACCGTGTGGGTCTGCATAATCGCTCCTTGCTTGTACGTTGCTGATCTCAGTCACTGGCTCCTACAGCGGATGTAAGCCCACAAAGCCTAGCCCATCCTGCTCATCGAAGCCACACATCAGGTTCATACACTGCACCGCTGTGCCGGCTGCTCCCTTCATCAGGTTGTCGAGCGCGGCCAGTGTCACGACGCGCCCCGTCTGCGGATCGGTGGCAAAGCCCACGTCTACGAAGTTCGTACCAGAGAGCAGCTTCGGCTCCGGTAGGCGGTGCAGCCCAGTACGCTCGCGCACAATTCGCACAAACGGCTCGCTGCTGTAGGTGGCCCGGAATAGCTTCCACAGGGCTTTCTCATCGAGCGGCTCACGCGGGAACATGTGGGCTGTGGCCACTGCCCCGCGCACCAGTTCCACACTCGTGATCGAGAGGTGAACTCGTTGCAGCCCCGTGATCTGGATCACCTCTGCGGTGTGGCGGTGGCCTGTCGGGGCGAATGCTCGTACTACACCGCTCCGCTCCGGGTGGTGCGAGGAATCGCTGGCCTGTGCGCCGCCCTCTGATGAGCCAACCTTGACTTCGACAATCACATCGGATTGCGGATCGAGCACCCCAGCCTGCACCAGTGGGAGTAGCGCAAAGTTGGTGGCGGTGGCGTTGCAGCCGACCCCACTGACATAACATGCACTGCGGATCGCCTCACGGTTGACTTCGGGCAGGCCATACACAAACCTATTGAGCCAGTGCGGGGCGGGGTGGGCTTCGCCATACCACTGCTCATAGGTGGCTGGATCAGATAGGCGGAAATCGGCCGAGCAATCAATGATCTTGGGCGCAAGGGGGGCGTAGTGGTCAATCTGTTTGGCGGCTTCGCCGTGCGCCATCGCTAGAAAGAGCAGATCGCATGGCTCAACATTCCGTGCCGAGACATACTGCAAGCTGGTGTGCCCGCGCAGGTTGGGGTGAGTGCTGCCAATCGGCTTGCCTACCAGCCGCTCCGACGTGATCTGCACCAATTCAACATGCGGATGGGCCAGAAGCAGGCGGGCAAGTTCACCGCCCACGTAGCCACTGCCACCGATAATTGCCACACGCATACTCATCTTGCTCCCCTTGCCCTAATCATCGCTCATTGTCCACCGCCCATTGTGCGGCACAATTGCGCCACTGCCCACCGCGAGCACATACTCAATCACCAACGCCGGAATGTTTACGCCGGTTGTATCAATGCTATTGCGAAACTCCATCGTATAGTTGACTTCGTTGACGAGGAGTTGCCCGTCGTCGGTCTCAAACACATCTATCGCTAGTACGCCGCCGCCGACAGCCTGCGCCGCCGCCACCGAAATCTGCGCCAGTTCGGGTGTAACGGGGCAGTTGCTAGCTGCGCCACCGCGGGCCGTGTTAGTGATCCAGTGTTCGCTAGTGCGATAGATCGCACAGATGCAGGTATCGCCCACAACAAATGAACGAATGTCGCGTCCGTTGGGCTTCTTGACATACTCTTGAATATAGAAGATCGAGTGGTGATATGAGCCGAGGACCTCTTTATGTTCGAGCAAGGCTTCGGCGGCTTCGCGGTCATTCACTTTGGCAATCAGCCGCCCCCACGAGCCAATCGCCGGCTTGAGCACGACGGGGTAGCCTAGCTCCTCAATTGCCGCCAACGCCGACTCGGCGGTGAATGCCATACGGGTGCGCGGGGTCGGTACGCCGTGTTTGATCAGGGCTTGCGTGGTGAGCACCTTGTCGCCACAGATGCGGGCAACGTGGTAGGTATTGACGGTGGGCACGTCGCGGTCATTGAAGGCTTTGAGCGCGTAGAGGGCCCGCGAATGGTGGATCGAACGCTCCAGAATGACATCGAAAGGATACGTGCCTCGGTTCAGATCAAAGACCAACTCCCGATCATCGAGGAGCGTATAGCCTGCGCCATGCCGCTCCAGCTCAGCCAGTAGCAGCTTCTCCTCGACGCGCACCCGCGATAGCAAAACACCGATCCGCATGGGTTATTCTCCCCAATCTTCGCCCACTTCGGGCGCAAGGGCCAACGTTGGTGGATCGAGCGAGACGACTTCTAGCTCGGCTCCACAATCGCCACAGACGATAATCTCACCCGCTACCGTGCCTTCCGGCAGTTCGATTATGGCACCGCATTCGGGACATTCGGCTTGCATGCTATTGATCTCCTTCTGATCTGTCCTTGCATATGGGGCAGTCACCCCATATGATTTGATTTTGGATGGACAACCGCGCCTGTTTTTGAACGCCAAACGGCGTAGCTGTAGTCTGCTATATCGTAACACCAATCCCCGGCCACATCCTACGCCACCATTGCCAGCACCTGTGCCGTCACATCCTGCGTGGTGGCAGTACCGCCCAGATCGGGCGTGTGCGGACCTTCGCGCAGGATCACGGCGAGGGCGGCCCGCAGGCGGTGCGCGTATTGGGCCGTGTGCGGCAACCCATGCCCCGCTAGCCAATCATACAGCATGGCCACACAATCGAGGGCAGCGATAGGATTGGCAATGTTCTTGCCAGCAATATCTGGCGCAGAGCCGTGTACTGGCTCAAACAGGGCATACTCATCCCCAATGCTGGCACTGCTCGCCAAGCCCAAGCCGCCGCCGTGAATGCAGGCAATATCCGAGAGAATATCACCGAAGAGGTTGGTTGTCACGATTACATCGAAGCGTGCAGGCGACTGCGCAAGCCGCATGGCGGCCACATCGGCGAGTAGCTCTTCGGTGTCCAGTTCGGGGTAGGTGGCGAGCACCTCTAGGGCGGTGCGCCGGAACAGCCCATCGCCTTCACGGATCACGTTGGCCTTATGTACCACCGTTACCCGCGCCCGTCTGGTAGGGCGGGTGGCGGCTCGCTGGCGGGCCAGCTCAGCTGCGGCCCGTGCGATGCGGGTGCTGGCGCGGCGGGTCACGACGCGCTCCGTAATCACCGTGTTGCCCCCATCCTCGATGCGCTCGCGTCCGGCGTAGACATCTTCGGTATTCTCGCGCACCACCACTAGATCAACGGCTGGCGTAGTACCAGCTAGGCTACGGGTGGGGCGGATATTGGCGTAGACATCCAACGCTTTGCGTAGCGCAACAATCGGGCTGCGGTAGCCGGGCACAGGGAAGCTGGGCGAGCCGGAGGCACCGAACAAGACCGCATCCGATTGCAGGGCGAGGTGGAGCGTCGTATCAGGCAGGGCTTCGCCATACTCCTGAAAGGTCTGCCAGCCCGCTTCGGCATACACCAGCGTCAGCTCTGGCGAAAGCTGACGCAGCACCTGCGCGGCGGCATCCAGCACTTCGCCGCCAATTCCATCCCCAGCAATGATGCAAATCTGCACCGCCATACGCGCGCTCTCCTGTTACTGCTTTTGGTAGCGTGGGTACATAGGTCGGAACTTCCTAAAATCCTGCCCTACGCGACTTCGCCGGGAAAGCGGCCATACTGACGATAGAAGGGCACGATCCCGCCTGCTTGCCACACCTCGCGCATAAACAGGGATGGCTCTGGGAGCTGAATCTGCTCGCCGGTATCGGTGGTGAGCACGCCGGTTGCGAGATCAAGCTGCACCTGTTGCCCATCCTGGAGCTGCTCGGTCAGGTCTATGGTGAAGAGCGGAATGCCCAAGTTCAGCGCATTGCGGAAGAAAATCCGCGCAAACAGGGGCGCAATGATCGCCCCCACGCCCACCAGCTTGAGCGCAAGCGGGGCGTACTCGCGGGAGCTACCGCAGCCGAAGTTGTTACCGCCCACAATAATATCGCCGGGTTGCACATTCGGGGCGAAGTCGGGGCGGGCTTCGACAAAGGGGTACTTGCGGAGATCATCTTCGTTCTTGAGCATGTAGGGAGCATACCGTCCGGGTACAATTTGATCAGTATTGACATCGCTGCCGAATTTCCAGATACGAGCCATATGATCGTTCTCCTACTTCCACATAATGGCAACTAGGGCCCAGATTACGCCATAACGTCCTGCGGATGGGTGATGTAGCCGGTCAGTGCGGTGGCGGCAGCAACTTCGGGCGAGGTGAGGTAGATTTGGGCATCGGGGCTGCCCATGCGCCCGCGAAAGTTGCGATTGCCAGTGAAAACACATACCTCACCCGGCGCAAGTACGCCCATGTGTCGCCCGATACACGCCCCACAGCCGGGCGTGCCAATTGTTGCGCCAGCCGCGAGGAGCGTGGTCAGCGTGCCATCGGCTGCGGCCTGTTGCAGCGATTCGCTACTGGCGGGCACAACAATCATACGTGTACCTTTGGCGATGGTGCGCCCGCGCAGAATCTGGGCAGCGGCAGCCATATCTTCGTAGCGACCATTGGTACACGTCCCAAGATAGACCACATCTACGGCAACTTTGCCGACATCGCGTAGATCGGCGACGTTATCCACAAAGGGGGGCATGCTGATCTGTGGCTCAAGTGTATCCAGATCAACCTCGACCGTGCGGAGGTAGGTTGCGCCAGCTTCCACGCGCAACCAGTCCGGCACACGCAGATCGGCGGCAGGTGCGCCCGTCGGTGGCACGATGCCCGCTTTGCCGCCTACTTCAATTGAGAGGGTGGCGAGCGTCATCCGATCCCCGACACTCAGGAAGTCTACGCCGTGCCACTCGACAGCGGCATACGTTGCGCCATCAGCCCGCAGCACGCGGGCGGCATACAAGCCCAAATCTTTGGCACTCACGCCGGGCCGAAACTGCCCACGTGCAAGAATCCGCACCGTTTCCGGCACACGCATCCATGTGCGTCCAGTGGCGAGGATCAACGCCATATCGGTCGAACCCATGCCGGTGCCGAATGCGCCAACTGCGCCGTAGCCCGTGCTGTGGCTATCGCTGCCGGCGACGATCATGCCGGGCTGGGCGAGGCGTTCTTCAACCAGCACCTGATGCGAGATACCGCGCCCAACATCGAACAGGTGGGTGATGTTCTGCTCGCGCACCCACTTGCGCGTATTGGCTTGATGGGTTGCGGTTTGCACGGTGGCGGCGGGGGCTACGTGGTCTATCACGACAGCGACCTTATCCACATCCCACACCCGCTCAGCCCCCAAATCTTCGTGCAGCAGGCGGATGATGCCGGGCGCAAGGCTATCGTGGATCATGGCCAAATCTACGCGCACGGTCACAACCTCGCCAGCCTGCACGCTGCGCCCAGCGGCGTGGCTCAGAATCTGTTCTGCAAGGGTCTGCGGCATGAACACGCTCCTTCTCTCTGCTTTGTCGCGTTTGTGGTGGTGTACAGCGTAAAGCGTACACATAGCAAAGCTCCACCGATCAAGGTCTGGTGGAGCCGTGTCAGCCAAATCAACTCGCGCAAGGGCACACGTTACCGACCAGCAGAGTCCACTGCTTGGTAATGTTTTTTGCTCTGCTTGAGGCGAGTAGGTATCATTTAGCTATTGTCTATCGCTAACGTACAACCGTACTTAACACGTCATTCTACGAGTTTGGATTGTAGCATTCTCAAGGGAAAACGTCAAGCGTGGTAGAATGATATTAGGTGGGGGCACACTCACCGCTGTGAGCTAATGAGGAGGGCGGGCGAATGCAACAGCTGATGCTAGTGACGATCATTGCCGAGCATGTGCTGCGCGAACGCATTCTTGATGATATTCGCAAGGCGGGCGCAAGTGGCTTCACCTTGACCGAAGTCTACGGTGAGGGCACACGCGGCATCCGGGCGAGTACGTGGCAAGGCAACAACGTTAAGATTGAGACGCTGGTTGCGCCGGAGGTTGCCGAGCGCATTGTTGAGCAGCTTTCAGATACCTACTTTGAGCACTTCGCGGTGATTGTGTACCGCACGGTGGTAGATGTGGTGCGCGGCGCAAAGTTTCTCTAGCCGCGCTGTAGGGTGATGATGGCCGCTTCGGGGCGGCAGTTGAAGCGCACGGGCATGCCGCCTAGTCCACGTGAGACGTATAGGTGCATGCCTTCTACTGCGAAATAGCCCCCCGCAAAGTATAACCCCATGCGTGGTAGGCAGAGCGTGCCGAGCAGCGGCAGGCGAATCTGCCCGCCGTGCGTGTGCCCCGATAGCTGTACGGTGACACCGCGTTGGGCGGCTGTGCTAGCGTAGTCCGGTTCGTGCGCGAGGAGGATGGTTGGTGCGTCGGCCGGGATGCCGTCGAGTGCTGCCTCCAGATCGGGTGCGCCATACCACATATCATCTGTGCCCGCCAGCCAGAAGTCGGCTCCGCGCCATGTCAGGCGGCGGTTCTCGTTGAACAGCATGGTGATGCCGAGCTTGGCTACTTCGGCGGTAATCTCCTCCACCCCTTCCCAGTAATCATGGTTGCCCGTGATGGCGTAGATGCCGAGCGGCGCGTGGAGCGGGCGCAGGAGTGGCCCAATCGTGGGGATGGCTTGTGGTAGACTGACAAAATCGCCCGTAATCACGATCAAGTCTGGCTGTTCACGGAGCATCTGGCGCACGCCCCAGCGCGTGTTGGCAGCGGTGTGCAGCAAGCCGAGATGGAGATCGCTAAGCTGCCCGATGCGTAGTCCATCGAGGGCGGGCGGTAGATTGGGCACACGTAGCGTGATGCGTTCGAGCACGGGCATGGCCGGTTCGATCAGGATGGTGTAGGCAACCCCGGCTGCGCCCGTTGCGGCAATCGCTGCCGCCGCAGGCAGCCCGCCGGCCCGTACCGCGAGCGCGGCGAGGGTAGCCCCGCCGAGTGCCGCAAGGGCGTAGCGGTGCGAACACTCAAATTGGAAAAACTCGTGCAGTGCACGCGCTTGCTTGGGCGATGTTACGGATGCGGTGGTTTGGTTCATGCGCTCCTCGTGATGCACAACAAACGGCTCCCTGCTCTGGATTGGGGATCGCCCCAGCAGATGGCAGCCGCGCCTATGCGTAGTATACCGTATTTCGGACGGCGGGGAGTCAGAGGCAAGCCCTCACAATCTACCGATCTACCGATCCTGCCCTGTCGGGCGGATGAGGATTTCGTTGACATTGACGTGCGGCGGCTGCGTGACGGCATACAGGATCGCATTGGCAATATCTTCGCTGCGCAGGGATTGCATCGCCTGTACCCGCTTCATGAAGGCCTCACGGGTGGCAGTGTGGGTGATGTGATCGAACAGTTCGGTTTCGGTCAAGCCCGGCTCGATGATGGTAGTGCGGATGCCGTGCGTGAATACTTCCTGCCGCAATGCTTCGGAGAAGCCGACTACGCCCCACTTGGTGGCATTGTACACGGCCGCATTGGCGAATGCGAGCCGCCCTGCAACTGACGAGACATTGACGATGTGCCCGCGCTGCTGGTGCTTCATTATCGGCAGGGTGGCGTGGGTCATACACAGCACGCCCATAATATTCAGGTCTACCATGCGCCGCCACTCTTCGGTGCTTGCGCCGTCAATCGGGCCGTTGTACATTACGCCCGCATTGTTGACCAGAATATCTATGCGCCCCCATGCTGCGAAGGTTTGCTGTACGGCGGCGCGGGCTTGGCTTTCGTCGGTGACATCGGTGGGGATGGCCAACGCAGTGCCCCCCGCCGTGCTGATCTGTTCCGCGAGGGTGTGCAGCCGTTCGGCACGGCGGGCTAGCAGGGCAACGGCAGCCCCCTCTGCGGCGAGGGCGAGCGCGGTGGCTGCACCGATCCCAGATGATGCCCCCGTGATCAGGGCGACGGTGTTGGTGAGTTTGTGGGTCATGGGTATGTACACTGCTTTCTGGTACAGATTCAAGCCAATGAAACACGACTATTGACGAGGGCGTGATCGTCTCTCTGCCTCATGCCTGTGGCGTGGGCAGGATGTTGCCGTAGCGGTGCAAGGTCTGTGAGATGGCTTGCTCGCGCAAGAAGGTGCGGAGTTCGAGCCGCCCATTGGCGAGCACAGGCCCATCGAGTACGGCAAGGTTGGCGAATTGGGCGGCGCGGCGCAGCACGGCCGATGGGCTACCGGGCGTGCGGAGCCGCTCATAGGTGCTGCTGCCGCCCGCTTGCAGGCGGGTCACGAGCAGCATCTCATCCTCGACAATGACCTCAACTGCGCCAGCTTCGGCAAGCTGTTGCCACGTTGCCGGAGCTGCGGGCGGCACGCTGATCGTGAGCGGCACGCCGCAGGTGCGGGCCGCAAGGGCGACCTGACAGATATTAACCAGCTCGGTGTGGGCAGTTGCCCGCAACAGCACCCCGCGACACGGGCGGTAGCGGAAGATGTTGGCTTCGCAATACAGCCCCGTCGGGTCGTGTGGTTGGCTGAAGTGGGTGGCCCATGCGTGGGCATAGCTGCCTGCACTCGCCTGTAGTAACGTCTGTTGGGCGGTGGGCAGCAGGGCCTGATAGCGGACCAGCAGCGATTGGACGGCGGGATCAGGCACGGCTTGCTGGGCGGGCATGCCTTCCTGATCCCAGTGCAGCAGTTGTAGCACGTAGTTGGGGCCACCGGCTTTGGCGCCGGGCCCAAAGACCGAGCCTTTCCAGCCGCCGAAGGGTTGGCGTTGCACAATCGCCCCGGTGATATGGCGATTGATGTAGGCATTGCCCACCTCAATCTGCTCGCGCCAAGTGGCAATCTCGCGGTCATCAAGGCTGTGGATGCCACCGGTTAAGCCGAAGTGCGTATCGTTCGCAATGGCGATAGCGTCATCCAGATCATCCGCCCGCATCAGCCCCAGCACCGGCCCAAAGCATTCGGTCTGGTGGAAGAACGAACCGCGCTGCACCCCGACCTTGATGCCCGGCGACCACAGGCGCGGGTTGTCGCCGATCTGGCGCGGCTCTAGGAGCCACGTCTCGCCGGGGTCAAGGCTGGTCAAGGCGCGGCGGAGGTTGTCGCTGGGCACTTGTGTTAGCGGCGTAACTTTGCTGGCGGGGTCCCACGCGCTCCCGACGGTGAGGCTGGCGGCGGCATCGGCCAGTTGGCGGCGGAAGTCAGGGTTATCGTAGACTTCGGCTTCTAGCACGGCAAGGCTAGCGGCGGAACATTTCTGGCCGTTGTGCCCAAAGGCCGAGCGCACGAGGTCTTTGATCGCTTGATCGTGATCGGCAAGTCCAGTGATAATCAAGCTGTTCTTGCCGCTCGTTTCGGCAAAGAGGCGCATGTCCGGCTTCCAGCCTTGAAACATCAACGCGGTTGCCCGCGAGCCAGTCAAGATCACCCCGCCGACGCGATCATCGGTGACGAGGGCTTGCCCGATCTCGTTGTCGGGGGCGGGTACAAATTGCAACACTTCACGCGGAATGCCGGCTGCCCACAGCGTTTGCACCAGATGCCAGCCCACCAGCGTCGCTTCGGGGGCGGGCTTGAGGATTACGGTGTTGCCAGCGATCAGGGCGGCTAGTACGCCCCCGCACGGGATGGCTAGCGGGAAGTTCCACGGGGGGGTAATGACGATGACACCGAGCGGCTGTGAACGGCAATCGCTAAGTTCTTCGGCGAGCGTATCGAAGGCACGGGCGTAGTAGTTGGCAAAGTCTATCGCTTCGGAGACTTCCGCATCAGCTTCGGGGATCGCTTTACCGCCATCGAGGATCATGGCTCCGATCAGGTCGCCGCGATTGCGTTGCAGCTCGTAGCCCGCACGGATCAGCAGGGCCCGGCGTTCGGCGGGCGGGCGGGCAGACCAATCGGTGAGGGCTTGCACGGCAACATCGAGGGCACGGTTGATCTGGGCGTGGTCGGCGAGGGCATAGCGATAGGCAATCACATTCGGGCGCGAGGGGTCAGTGCCTTCACCGGGGTAGCTGGATGTAATCAGTTCGCCGCCGATCTGGAGCGGGATCAGTTCAGGGGCACGGGTGCGCCACCGGCTGAGGATGTCGCGCACCCACGCTTGATTGGCCGGAAGCGACCAGTCCGTATCAGGCGTGTTACGGAAGGGGGCTTCTAGCAGGGCGGGCAAATCCGGCTCACCGGCATCCTCTTCCAGCCGCCGATCTTGGGTACGGCGCGGCGTGGTGCGGACTTTGTCGCGTAGCTCGCACGCCACCAGAAAGCGTTTGCGCTGCTTTTCCCATGTGTCTGTGCCGGGCTGCAAGCCAAACAGGTCATGCAGAAAGTTCTCCTCAGCGGTATTCTCATCGAGCCGCCGCACAAGGTAGGCAATCGCACTATGGAAGTCTTCTTCTTTGACAACGGGAGCATATAGCAGCAAGCCGCCCGCCCGCTCTTGCACTGCCCGCGATTGGTGATTGGCCATGCCTTCCAGCATCTCAAATTCGACGTATGCTTCTACGCCAAAGTGTTCGCGCACGAGGATTGCATAGGCAATGTCGAACAGGTTGTGGCTGGCAACCCCTAGATTGACGGCGGAGACCCACGCCGGATTGCAACCATAGACCACCATGCGCTTGAAGTTGGCATCTACTTCGAGCTTGCTCGTATAGGGAGCTTGGGGCCAACCGTGCATCGCCGCTTCGACTTGCTCCATCGCAAGGTTTGCGCCCTTGACAATGCGGATTTTGATTGGTGCGCCGCCGCGTGCAACCCGATCCTGTGCCCACGCGGTCAGCTCCTGCTGCACATTGAATGAGTCGGGGAGATAGGCTTGCAACACCAGACCGGCCCGCAGGCGCATAAACTCCGGCTCGTCGAGCACCTCGCGGAAGGCTTGCACCGTCAAGTGCAGGTCGCGGTACTCTTCCATATCAAGGTTGATAAACTTGGGGGTGCGGCTGCCATCTGGTTGGCGGAAGGTGTGCTGCAAAGCCGTGCGGTAGAGTTCGCGCAGGCGTTGCTTGACGAGCATGAGCGTATGGTCGTAGGCGATCAAGTTGATCTGGCTGAACACGGATGAGAGCTTGACCGAGATGTACTCGACATCGTCGCGGGCGAGCAGCGTCAGGTAGGCATCGAGGCGGCGGCGGGCTTCGCCTTCACCGAGGATCGCCTCGCCGAGCTGGTTGAGGTTCAGGCGTGTGCCGGTAGCGCGACGTTGCTTGAGGTAGGCGCGTAGCTCGCGCTCTTCGCCGGGCAGGATCACCGAGCGCGTTTCTTGGCGTAGGCGGCTGGCAAAGGGCGGCACAACCATGTCGGGCAGGTATTTGCCGAGTGCGCCGCCGGTCCACAGTGCGCCCTGCTCCCACTGTTCCATATAGCTTGGCATGCCATAGCCGCGCAAGAGATGTTCAAGCTGATCGGCAATGCGGGCATGGCGGTGGCTCCGAAAGACTTGGTCCGAGAGGGCGATGGTAAGAGCTTTGCCATTGGGGTCTTCCATCATGCGGGCGATCTTGCGGGCTTGGCGATACTCTTGCGGGGTTTGCAGATCGTTGGCGCGGTGGAGCAGGTCGGCCGCTAGCTCGACAGCGCGGTGAGCTAGCTCGCGCTCATCGAATAGGGGAAATGGGGGCGGGGGCGCAACGGGCGGTTCAACAACAGTCATGGTGATCACTCCCTCTAGTGTTGATCTGGCCTCTCTTGGTGTGGGGCGGGCCGTCTAAGTCCTACGTTCATGGTAGCACAAATCGGGCGCAGGTGTGAAGCGATGCGAGATCAGCGGGTGCGGCGGTGGGGTGTAGCGGTGCGGCGCACGGCAATCCAAAGGGCGTGGGGCAATCCCTCACGCCCGCGATTGCTGTGCGCCTATGCCCGCCTACGATGAGTCAGTTATTTGACGTAGTGCTGCAAATACTCGACCATTAAGCGCACGCCTACACCCGTGCCGCCGGTGGTGTGGTAGGCTTGGGTGGGCTTCTCTTCAAAGCTCGTCGCGGCAATATCGAAGTGGACGAAGGGATACTCGCCGACAAAGTTGGCGAGAAATGTGCCCGCTGTGATCGAGCCGGCTGACCGCCCACCGACGTTCTTGATGTCGGCGATCTCGCTCTTGAGCTGCTCCTTGTACTCATCCCACAGCGGTAGCTGCCACACGCGCTCGCTGGTGGCAGCACCAGCTTGGCTGAGGGCATCCATCAAGGCTTGGTCAGTGCCCATCATGCCGGTGGCATAGGCCCCAAGCGCAATGATCATTGCGCCAGTGAGGGTCGAGAACTCAATGATGGCTTTGGGCTGATATCGCTGTGCGTAATAGAGTGCATCGGCAAGAACGATGCGTCCTTCAGCATCGGTGTTCAGCACCTCAACTGTCTTGCCACTCAGCGTTTTGATGATGTCGCCAACGCGGTAGGCATTGCCATCAATCATATTCTCGGCGGAAGGAATAAGCCCAACAAGGTGGATCGGCAGGCCTAGCTCGGCCACGGCCTGCATTGTGCCGAGTACCGTTGCCGAACCGCTCATATCGCTCTTCATGGTGGTCATGCCATCAGTCGGCTTGATGGATAGGCCGCCGGAGTCGAAGGTCAAGCCTTTGCCCACTAAGCAGATCGTGGGGGTATTGTCGCTGGGTGTGCCATACTCTAGAATGATGAAACGCGGCTCGTTCTTGGATGCCCGCCCTACGGCGAGGATGCCACCGAAGCCACCTTCCTCTAATTGGGCTTTGTCGAGCACCGTTACCTTGACATTCACGCGCTGGCCTAGCTCCACAGCTACATTCGCCAGATCAGGCGGGGTCAAGTCGCCGCCGGGCGTATTGACAAGATCACGGGCGAGGGTCACGCCGCGTGCAATCGCCAGCCCCTGTGTTAAGCCGGCTTGGGTGGCAGCGTTGGCTTCGGTGGTGAGGAGCGTCACACTCCCAACTTCAAAGCTCTCTTCGGGCTTGAGGTTGGTACGGTAGCGGAGGAAGCGATACGCACCAAGTGCAAGGCCTTCGGCAATCGCTTGCCCGGCGAGGGTCTCATCCAGTGGCATCGGGCCATGCACCCCGATGGTCACCTTGGCAGCTTGCAGCTTCTGGGCCTGCTGTACCCCGATGGCCGCCGCTTGGCGCAGTGTGTTGGCTTTCAGCTCCTCGCGCTTGCCCAAGCCAACCAGCAGCACCCGACGCGGGGCCACTGCACCGCGTGGGTAGATCAGGGCGGTTTGCTTGGGGTTGCCTTGGTAATCATCGGCTTCGATCAATTCGGCAATTGCTTCAGGCAAGGCTTCGTCGGCATACGTGGCGAGGATTGCTAAATCAGCAGCCTCATCCAGCAGACTTCCTTGTTTCAAGGTGACATCCATGTGTACTGGCTCCTTTATTGCTATTGTAGGGCTGTTATCGTGTGCGCTTGTTCAACATCAGCGACGCATCTAGACATATCTATTTCTTGTGCTTGCTAGCGCACTGCTAGTTCAAAGTACTCCTGTGAGTTGGTGATTGCCGTGCGGATCGCTTCATCTACACTGGCTTGCCCATAGAAGGCTCGCTCGATCTCTTTGCCCACAATCTCTTCAATATCTACCCATGTAGACATGACCGGTACGGCGCGAATATCTTCAATATGCTCAATGAAGATGCGGCTATTGGCGGGCTTGGTTTGCGGATCAAGAAAGGCGGGCGACTCCGCCACTGCCTTGCGCGAAGGCACAATCCGCCCCGACTTGGCGACGAGGCTCTGCCCTGCCTCTGATACGGCATAGGCAATGAATTGCCACGCGGCATCCTTATCCTGTGTGGCAGTCGTCATACAATAGGCATCGCTGTGCAGAATTCCCGCTCGGCGTAGGTTCTGCGGCAGAGGGGCAACATCCCAATCGAAGGTGGTGATTGTGCGGTAGGTGGGCACGCCACGCCGACTGTTCAGGAACATGGCTAGTCGCCCAGTGAGAAAGCGGCTCTCACTGTTTTCGGCTTGCTCGGCAACGGCATCCGGCACGACACCGTGAACGGTTTGGAGTTCCACAAACCACGCCACCGCCGCACGGCTCTGCGGGTCATCGAGGCTGAGGCGGGTAGGATTGCTCGGATTATTGACCAGATCGCCGTTATTCTGCCAGATGAACGGAGCCACCCGAAACAGCGACGGATCCGTGCCCAAGCCGTGCTGATCGGTCTGCCCGTCGCCATCGAGATCGCGGGTGAGGGCTTGCGCGGTACGCAGGAAATCATCCCATGTCCAGTCATTGGTGGGGTAGGCGAGACCTGCCTGATCGAACAGGTCTTTGTTGTAATAGACGACGAGACTAGACAAGTTTTGGGGCATACACATCAGCTCATTATTCCAGTAGAAGGGAGCTAGTGCAGGCTGGTAGAAGTCGTTGAGCGACAGATCGGAGTTGGCAGCAATGTAGTCGCCAATTGGGTGGAGCACGCCACGTGCGGCAAAGTTGGCGTAGCGGCGGTAGTTGATCAGGACGAGATCGGCGGGCGTGCCAGCGGCGAAGTCGGCACTTAAGCGGCGTTGGTAATCGCGCTGGCTAGGGATGTGGATCAACTCCACCCGAATATCTGGATGGGCTGTGTGAAACGCAGCGATGAGTTCTTCGTAGGCGGCTTTCTCGGCTGGCTCGCCAAACACCATCAGCGAGATGGCGCGGGTCTCTAGCGGCGGGTTGGGCGGGCGAACGGCTGGCGCGGCACAGCTTGCCAACACGAGTGCCACGACAAGGGCGATAGGGGACAACCGATAACGCATAGACATCGCTTTACTCTTATGCAATTCTCTCAGTCCCAAAGGCATCCGCAGCTCCTCTCAGCTAAGGCGGCATAGACATCGCTTTACTCTTATGCAATTCTCTCAGAGTAAGAGAACCATCCATAGTGTAGCACAGGCTGGATCGTGCGACAAGCAGATGCAGCGGGCCGCAGCACAGCATCGTTACACCTCATCGGTGTGGGCTAGCTCCGAGAACCGCCCCTCGTACCAGAAGGTGTGCTGCACGGCCCAGAATAGCACGAGCGCAGGAAGCGTCATGATCACTGCGCCGGCCAGCAGCAGGGGAAATTGGGTGGTGTCCATCTGGTGCAGCAGGCTGATCCCGACGGGGAGGAGGTAGCGGCTTTCGCTCTTGAGATAGAGGAACGGCGTGAGAAAGTCGTTCCAGTAGGCGAGGAAGCTGAGGATCAGCACGACAAGGCTGGTTGGGCGCACGAGCGGCATGCCAATGCGCCACCACAGGCCGAAGGTGCTGCTGCCTTCGAGCCGGGCTGCGTCGAACAGTTCGGGCGAGATGCGCCGGAATGACCAGTAGAATAGCAAGACATACAGCGCGTTGCTGCCCATCAAGGTGGGGGCGAGGAGCGGCAGCCACGTATCCAGCAGCCCTAGCCGAGCAAAGAGGATGTAGCGTGGCAGCCATAGGGCGGCGGTGGGAATTAGCAAGAGTGTGACTGAGAAGAGCAGCAGGCTGCGCTGGATTGGTACAGGGGCGCGGGCCATGGCAAAGCCAGCCAACGAGGCTGTGAGCAGCGTGAGCGGCACGGCCAAGCTAGCCACAATCAGTGAGTTGAGCAGATAGTGCCCAAAGGGAGCTAGCGCGAAGATGCGCTGGTAATTGGTGAGCGTGGCTGCATGGGGGAACCACTCCACTGTGCGTGGCGGGGGACTGCCCGCTGGGCGGAGCGAGCTTGTGAAGAGCCAGTAGAGCGGTAAGCCAAACAGGAGTGCCAGCCCGCCCGCAACAAGCTGCCACCCCCAATCGGTGGGCGATCTGTGGCGGGTCCGGCTCATACGCTTCGCCCCCAGAGGATCAGGCGAGCCAGCCCCACACCAACCAGCACCAGCACGGCAATCACCAGCGATTGCAACAACAGCATGGCCGCCCCATGCCCAAAGCGTAGGCGGTCGAAGGCTTCGGCGTAGATCAGCATGGGTAGCGTGGTTGTGGCATAGTAGGGTCCCCCGCCGGTCATGAGGTAGGCGGGCACGAAGCTCTGCTGGGTGAGAAGCAACAGATCACGCACGGTGATCAGCAAGAGCCATGGGAACAACAGTGGCAAGGTGATGTAGCGGAAGCGTTGCCATACCCCGCCGCCATCGAGCTTGGCTTGTTCGTGATATTCGAGCGGGATGTTGTGCAAGCCGACTAGCAGCACCACGAAGCTCTCGCCGATCTGGAATAGCCCAACTGCAACGAGCGTCAAGAGGGCCGTTTCGGGCTGCACCAGCCATGCCGGAGGGTCAATGCCGATGGCGCGGAGCGCAAGGGTGAGTGGCCCGTACAAGGGATTCAGAATCCATAGCCAGATCAGGGCATAGGCCACATCGGGAATGACCGTTGGGGTGTAGATCGCGGCGCGGTAGAAGCGTACCCCGCGCCGTCGCCGTTCGAGCAGCAACGCAAGCCCTAGCGCAAGCAGCACGCGCAGCGGTAAGGAGACCCCAACAAAGATCAGCGTATTGTGTACGGCGATGGGAAAAACGGGGTCAAACCGCACATCTTGGAAGGTCTGATCGCCGACCCACTGCGGTGCAGCGAGGCCATCGTAGGTGGTGAAGGCTAACGCGAAGATGAGCAGGGCCGGTAGCAGCACGAGCAGCAGCGCACCGCACCCATACGGGATGAGCATGAGGATGAGAGATCGGTTCATTGTATATCAGGGGTCAGGTGCTAGGTGTTGGGTGTTGGGACAAAGGCGATCCATGAATGACGTGATCCATGCCTGCCAGCCGCAACACCCGATTGGAACATCTGACACCTAACACCGGTTACCTCTTATCGTGTAAGTTGCTCCAGCACAGCTTCCAGTGCTGGGCGATTCTGGGGCAAGCTCTGCAACGGCGTGTCCAGTCGTGCGCGGGTGTTGCTTGTCCCGCTCAGTTGGCTACTGGCGGGCGCAGTCGCCATACCGCCCCCACTGAGCGTCTCGCTGTGCTGGAGCTGGGCGAGCTGGGTGAGTGAGACAAGCTGGAGTGACACATCATCGAAGGCCGCAAAGCTCGCTACACTCCCATCCGTTGTTACGCGGAAGCTCAGCGTGATCGTCTGCCCTGCGAAGTTGTTCAAGCCAAAGAAGCCACGCTGCCACGCGGTGGTATTGTTGCTGATGCAGAGTTCAGCTTGCTGTAGATTCCCGTTTACGGTTACCGTCTGGCCATTGATTTGGATAAACACCGCATCAGCGTCGAGACTACAGAAGATTTCATCTGAGCGTAGCTGATAGAAGTACTCAAACACCCATGCTTTCCCTTCGGGGATGTTCTGCGGAATCGTCACTTGTTGGGCCACAACGGCGTTCTCGTTGTCAGCAACGCCAAGCAGGGCGAGGTTCTGGCCAGTGCGGGCAGTGATGCCCAGCGAGGTATCGGGCACGCCAATCAAGGCGCGTTGCTGGGCCGATTGTTGCTGCCAGCCAAGACTGCCTTGCTCAAAGCTGCCATTCACGATCAGATCGCTGGGTTCTGGCGGGCTGGTAGGCGTAGCCGTAGCCGTGGCTGTGGCGGTGCTGGTGGGGGTGGGCGTGGCGGTTGCGCCGGGTTCCGATGGGCTGGTGGGGGTGGGCGTGGCGGTTGCGCCGTCTGCGCGAGCTGCTGTGAATGCGCCATAGTAGTAGCCAAAGCCAATCCCGCTCTCTTGATCAATCACAACTGGGGCCCACGCCGTGCTGCGCCCATACTGCCCATTGCAGTTCTGCTCAAAGTAGTTCTGGGTGAGCTGACTGGTTGTGCCCGAAGTAAACCCATCAGCTGGATTGATGCAGTAGAGGTTCCCGCTCTGTTCGTCGAAGAGGAACCACCCGTAGCGTTCTTGGAGCGTATCGGCGATACTGCGCTTTTGCCACTCCAGCGTGATCGGCAAGCCTAGCGTGGGGTTCTGGAGCGGGCTGACGGGTAGCAGGTCGGAGACATCTATGATCGGGACATTCACAACTTGTCCGGCGGTGTAGCTGTTGATATGAGCACTGAACCACTGGAACAGGTACAGATCGTTGGTGGCATTGCCGCCCTCTTGGCCATTTTGGTAGATCACCTGATAGTAGTTGTCGGCAGGCAGGGTGGGGACATCGGTGAAGGCATAGAAGCCACCGGCATTGGTGCGGGCAAAGGCCACGCGGGTTTGGGCAATGCTTCCACACGTGCCTTGTGCAGGGCACTGGATCAGCACCATGCCAATATTGCCCAGTGGGTTGCCATTGAAGGTCACTTGCCCATTAATCCCCGCTTGTTTGTCCGGTGGCGGTGTCGCGGTGGGCTGGACAGTGGGAAGCGGTGTTGCGGTGGGTGCGGGGGCTGCATCGCCAACGCGGGGCGAAGTCCAGTTGAGGTCGGCAGTCAGGGCGGCATCACATGATTGATTCTGCAAGTTGAATGAGCGGAAACTGGTGCTGCCCGTTACGAAGGCTTGTACTGGGGCACTGCCCCCACTCCCACCAATTACAAAGGGCAGGTAGATGGTGTCGCGGATCGCGCCCTGTGCTAAGCCGCTATCGCCTGCGCTTGGTGTGCCGCGCCGGAACTGCCCTTGCACGGTAAAGCCGCCTGTGCCACGCTCAGCGACGGTGAAGCTAAAGTTGCCATTGGCATCAGCTTGCACGGGCTGCTCCACAACGACGTTGAAATCACAGCCGGGCACGGGCGCACGCACGCGGATGTTGAAGATGGTGCGCTGATCGGCAGCAAGGCTCAGACGCATATTCTCGCTGACATACTCGCCGGGCACGAAGCCCGCTTGTGGTGGCACAGCCGTTGGCGGGATCGCTGTGGGCACACCTGTCGGGAGTGGGGTTGGGGGGGGTGGTGGGGGCGTGCCGCCATCATCGAGCTTAGCCCGCCACACGCCGCGCCCGTGCGTAGCCGCATACAGGTAGCGGGTGGTAGCGTTCAGCACCAGCTCGTAGACTGGCACAGGAGTGAAGCCGCCCGCACGGATCGGGTTCCATGTTGTGCCGCCGGTGGCGGAGTAGAACACGCCCAGATCAGTGCCGAGATACAGCTCGTCGGGGCTGCGTGGATCAAGCACAACCGTATAGGCGGGTACATCGGGGAGATTGCCGGAGACATCTTGCCAGCTTTGCCCTCCATTCATCGTTTTGAAGACATGGCCCGGTGTTTGGGAGGTGTTGCGGTTGAAGCCTGCAAAGCTGACATAGGCGATCTGCGGGTTGGTGGGGTGGATCGCAAAGCTCGTGACAAACCGATTCGGGAGTGGGGCGTTGGTCACATCTGTCCAATCTGCACCCACATCACGGGTGACGTGAACCAAGCCATCGTTGGAGCCAACATAGATGGTGCGGGAGTCGCTCGGTGCGACGGCAATCGTTGAGATATAGCCCCCCGTTTGGTCGCCACGAGTGAGGTCCGGGCTGATTGGCTGCCAAGAGTCACCGCGATTGGTGGTACGGTAGAGGCGTGACGTACCCCAGTAGATCACACCGGGCGTATTTGGATCGAGCGTGAAGGGCGCGTAGAAGCCGACTCGATCTCGCCCGATCCCGTCGCTCTTCTGCTCCCAATCGGCAACGGGCTGTGAGCCGCCGTTGGTGTTGCGTTGGAACTGCATGATCGTCGGCATATTGAAGCGGGTGCTGTACCAGATTGTCGGGTCGAACGGATCAATTTTGGAGTAGCCCCCATCGCCGGTATCCAAGCCGATCCAGCGAGTTCCATCGTACTTGGCTTTGCCGTTATCCTGCAAGCCCCCAAAGACAATGTCGGGGTTGGTCGGGTGCACGCCAATGCCAACAAAGAGTAGCGAGCCAAGCCCTTGATTGGGGTGCTGCCATGTTTGGGCGTTGTCGGTCGAGCGGGATACGCCGCCATCATGCCCAACCCAGATTTCGTTGGGGCGACCGGGCGGGAAGCCGAAGGCATGAATATCGGCGTGGATTGCAGCGGCGGCACTCGTGCTGGTTGCAAGAAATCGCCACGTCGCACCGCCATCACTGGAGCGGAAGGCGGCAGCGGGCATGCTTAGGAAGTTGTCCTGTGCATCACTCAGCGGCAGGGCATTGCCACCAATATAGATTTGGTTGGGTGTGGTGCGCCGATCAACCTCAACGACGTTATCAAAGAAGCATTGCTGGCCGCAGTAGTTGGGCGCATCCAGCAAGGCCCAGTTTTGCCCATCGGTGGATTTGACCACAAAGCCCCACGGCTCAGTCGTTTGCTGGCCATTTACATTCACCAGCCGCGAGGATTCCATCCCCACATACAGCACATCTTGACCATTCTCGGTTGCGACAGCCAGATCAAGGCGATTGTAGGGCCCGCTTGGCCCGCGTGAGGGGAAGTTCATCTGCTCGAAGGACTGCCAGCCGTTTGTCGTTCTGAATAGCCCGGCTCCGGCAAAGGCGGCATACATCACCTGCGGATTGGTAGGGCTGGCCACCATATCGGTGAAGCCCGTGCAGGCATCGCGGCAACTAAGGCCGGGCGTGTTATTTTCGCCGCCGGTCCACGTCTGCCCGCCATCGGTGGAGACGTATACGCCGGGCGTGGCATTGATGAAGGGCGCGGGCGGGAAGCTGGTCACGGCTGAGCCGTCCGGTACGTATAAGTTTGTGGCGGCGTACACGCGGTTGGGGTTTTGGGGGTCAACAATAATTGCTGCAACGACATGATTCTGAAATGTATCCGCACCGAGCAGCGTCCACGATTGCCCACCGTTGGTGCTCTTCAGGATACCTGTGCCACTCGACACGGCAATCTCGCCGGTTCCGGCATAGATCACTTGGGGGTTGGTTGGGTCGAGCGTTAGGCTATGGAAGGAGAGGGCTGGTAGGGGCAGGTTCAGGCTGTCGGTCACATTGGTATAGCTTGCACCACCATTGGTGCTTTTCCAGATGCCGCCGAGCGAGGTTGCAAGATAGACCGTATTGGGGTCGGTAGGGTCAAAAACAATCGCCTTCACGCGCCCACTGACGGAACCCCGCAGAACCCACGTTGGGTCTACTTGGGGACTAACGTTTGAAACCCCCCCCTGCTCAACGGGGGCGGGGCCGAGAAATTCCCATGCCTGCGCTGCGGACAGTGCTGGCGGCATGGCTTGCAGGGCCTTGAGAGCTTCAAATTGGGCTTCAATCGGGATGGTGTTGCGCGGGTAGGCGCGGCGTTGGAAGAGCCAGTTGGTGCGCCCTTGAGATTCATCGCCTTCTAGCTCAAAGGCACTCAGCACAGCTTCGTGGGGATAGAGTTGGGCTTTGACTTCAGGAGCAAGCGACTCAAATTCGATGACGCGCCCGGAGTAGCTCCGCACCTGTTCCGGTGTAAAGTAGGTGCTAGTTGGCGGCAGTTGTACCGCATCCCATGCGATGCCCCGACGGGGGTCGGGGGTAATCTTGTTTCCCAGCGATGGCGCACGAGTGAACCACGCCACACTGGCTCCAGCGACAATCAGTAGTCCTCCAATGGCAAGCAGCATTGCTCGCCACCAACGTTGCTGTGTGTGTGTCATGTGAAATAGCCTCCCCAATACACATACTGTGCCTGCAATATGCCGAGTGGTGCGTAGGCTGATAGTTTTGCAGACGACTGATCGGTTCCCCTCTTAACCGTGTCCTTATCATAATCATACCACGCGCGGGCCAAATGGCAAGCCTATTGCGGCACTAGTTGGGCCCAGTGGGGGGGGGGCTGCCACGCCGAAAATGGGGTATAATGCAATCGAGTATGGGAACCGTATCTGTCCCGCTCGCAATCTGTCCCGCTCGCAGCACCCAGTGAAAGGAGCACAGCATTCATGACAACCTTCCCTTCCCCCGAAGAGCAGTTGACCCTGCTGCCATTGGAGAGCGACGAGATCGAGGAAGGTCCACTCGTTCCATACACGCCCCTGCGCGAACTTTTGGCCCTTGCACCGGTAGAAGGTGAGATTGACTATCCAGAGAGTGATGGCAATTTGATGGCCGAGAATACCGAACAGTTTGCATGGATTGTGCTGATCAAAGAGAACCTTGAGATTTTATTCCGTGACGACCCCAATGTGTTTGTGGCCGGCGACCTGTTGTGGTATCCGGTCAAGGGGCATAATCGCCTGCGCGTTGCCCCTGATGCCATGGTCGTGTTTGGGCGACCGAAAGGGCGGCGCGGTTCATACAAGCAGTGGGAAGAGGCGGGCCTACCGCCACAGGTCGTGTTCGAGGTATTGTCGCCGGGCAATCGGGCGGATGAGATGGCGGACAAGCTAGAGTTCTACGAGCGGTTTGGGGTCGAAGAATACTACCTATACGACCCCGACACCGATACGCTTGCAGGCTGGCAGCGCGGCGATGATGGGCAATTGCATCCGCTCCCGATTCTGCGCGAGTGGGTCAGCCCGCGCTTAGGCATCCGCTTCGATCTAAGTGTTAGCCCAATGCGCTTGTACCGCCCAGATGGACAGCTATTTCTCTCTTCCATCGAACGTGAAGAGTGGCTCTTGGCGGCGGAGCAACGGGCGGCTGAAGAGCAAATGGCGCGGGCGGCGGCGGAGCAACGGGCGGCTGATGCGGAAGCGCAAGCCACTGCCGAACGGGCTGCTCGTGCTGCACTGGAAGCTGAGTTGGCCCAGATGCGCGAGCAATTGCGCCAACTTGGTCGTGAGCCTTTCTAGTTACTCGAAAGGAGTGTAGCGAGGTGAATCGTTTACAACAGATGATGCAGACGGCAACCGAACTCATGCAGACGGATGAGTTTCAGCAGTTTCGGGCCAGTGCCAGCGATTTTGTTTCGGCCCGCGAACGCGGCGGTTCTGGCAGCACCGAGATTGTCCAAATGACCGTGTCGCTCAATGATGCGGCCGAAGTACTCAACCGGAGCTTTCAGCGCGACCGTAACGGTGAGATGATCAATGTGATTTCGCCGGTAGTGATCCCCAAAGATGGGCGTGCGTATGGCTGGATGATCTGGACGCTGGTGTGGGCCTTTATCGGCGGGATAGGGTTTCTGTTTACCTCATTGATTGATGGGGCGGTAGGCTTCTTCGCCGAAGGCCGCTTTGCGCTCGCAGTGTTTGGGCCCCACTACTGGCTCTTGTTGCTGCTGTATGCGGGCTACAGTGCATGGCGGAGTAGCTACGTGATGGTTCCCGATGGCTGCCAAGCCTTGATCACCGAGTATGGCAAGCTGGTGAAGGTTGTGCCCGCCGGACGAGCCAATCTCGGTTTGTTCAACTTCTGGCGGCGGGTGAACTACATTGTGAATACGACGAAAGAATACCCCTACAACGCACCGATCCGCGAAGCCCCCACCGCCGAGCGGGTGAATGCGTCAGTGGATATGTTTTTGCAGTTCCGCGTCGAGGAACCATCCGAGTTCATCTTTACGCTCGGTGGCACGCAAGGCTTCAGCGAGAAGCTCCAGAACGCGGTGAGTGAAGTTACCCGCGCCCTGATCTATGAGCAGAAAGCTGAAGCAATCTACGATCTGGTGGGTGAGAGTACCCAATCAGTATTGGATACGCTCAACCGCCAATTCTTGCCAGCCGTGCGCTTCGTGAATGCCAACATCACCCACGCCGAGCCAGCCAGCCAGCAGTATCGGATGGACTTGGCTGCGCCGGAAATGGTGCGGGTAGCCAAAGAGGCCTATACTTATGAGTATGAACTCAAGCTCCGCAAGGAGCAGGATGAGGGCGATTTCAACAAAGAGCTAGCTGGCTTGCAGGAGCAGCTCTCGGTGATCCGCGCCGAGATTGCTGGCTATCAAGCTCAGATCAACACGGCCCGCGAGAAAGAGGTCAATCGCGCTAACGCCCTCGCCAGCCAGCGCAAGATTGAGGCCGAGAGCGAAGCCCGCGCCAACGCAGCCCTGCTTGAAGCCCAAGCCCTCGATATTCGCGCTGTGAGCAGTGCACAATATCCGGAGATTCTCGAATATCGCTTCCAGCAAGAAATCCTCAAGAATGTTGAGCAGCTTGCCAACCAGCTTCCGCAGATCATTCATATTGGGGCAACGAGTGATCAATCAGTAGATTTTCTTGCAGTGGCGCGGGAGATGATCGGCGTGGGCGATCCCACGCTCTACACGCCTACAGAGCTGCAAGCCATTCGCCAACGCACCGCCGAGATTGCCAAACGCATCCGCGAGCGTTCGGGGCAGATCGAGAAGGTTATCCGTGAAGCTGAAAAGCCAACCCCTGTGATAGAGGAGACGATCAATGACAACCGCAGCGAATCAGACACCGCACGACTTCTCAAAGATTAAAGAGATTGTTACGGCGTGGAACAACATTCGTCAGATGTTGCGCTCTGGCGAGGGCGGCGCACTCGTGCCCGTGGTTATCCCTAAGGATCGGCGCGGCTTTGGCTGGTGGGTGGCTGTAGCGTTTGCGCTTTACTTGATTGGCGTGGGGGTGTTCTCTGGCGTAGGGGCGATTGCCACGCTCAGCTTCTGCCTTGCTGTGCCCATAATCGGGTTTGCCGCAACCCGCTGGGTGCTTGGCTCGATCATCGAGATTGAGCAGGGCACGACGGGCATTCGCTCCACCTTCGGCAAGATTACGGGCACGCTCGATCCGGGGCGGCACTTCCTGCTTATGCCATGGGATAAGGTGGAGTATATCGTAGACACCTCGACCGAGATTCCCTATACTGCACCGGTATTCGCCTCACCGACCCGCGAGAATGTGCCGCTCAAATCTATCGAATTTTTTCTCAAGTTCCGCATCGTTGATTCCGTGGCGTTTGTGCGGAATATCGGCGCAAGTAACTTTGATCTGGTGTTGAGTAGTGCCGTGCAGGATGCCATCCGCCAGCGCAGTCGCCTTGTCTACACCGAACGCGCCTACGATCTACGTGGCAGCGATGTGGGCGATATGCAGGAGATGCTCAACCGCCTGCTGCAACGCTATGGGGTGCGGATCACGGGAGCAAATATCCCCGATGTGCAGCTGCCGGAGCAATACCAAGAACACCTCGCGACCCGCGAACGGGTCGCGAAAGAGCTGGCGGCCTATGAGCGCGAGTGGGAACTGATCCGCAAGCAGCGCACCGATGCGTTGCTCATGGAGACCGAACGGGCCCGCAAAGAGCGGGATGCCAAGCTCATCGAAGTCCGCACAGCGATCAACAAAGCCCGCGAGGATGTGGCCCAGATGTTGCAAGAGAACGAAACCGACGCGCAGCGTGTGCGCTGGGAGATTGAGACCCGCGGGCGGGCCGATCTGAAAGCCGCCGAAAACGAGGCGCGGGCCTTGCAGCATCTCGGCAAAGCCTATCAAGATAACCGCGCCGTGTTGCGCTACGAGCTGGCCTTGCGCGAGCTGGAAGTCGCGGCGATGCTGGCGGCGCACGCGCCACGCCCCTTGCTGGTGCGGACGGATGCGAATGACAGCAACACCTCCGCGCTCTCGACGTTGCTGCTGGCGCAGGTGCTGCCGCAGATCGCGCAGCAGGAGCAAGCCCGCCAGATTGCCGATAGTGGCAAGAAGTAGCACCGGAAATGGGTGTGGCGCAACGTGGTATAATCGTAGGTGTCAAGTAGGCATTTATAGATTGCTTGATAGGAACTCAGTGTCTACCTTAGGCCGTGGGGATTAGCTCCGAACACTAGGGAGGGCTTGTAGCAATGACAGACGAAGCACCAGTAGCAGACGCTACCCCAGATGTAGCCGCATCTGCTGAGCCGCCTAAAGTCCACCAAGTGGACCTTGCGTTGCAGGGTGGGGGATCGCACGGTGCATTTACGTGGGGCGTATTGGATCGCCTGCTTGAAGAAGAAAGCATCGAGATTGCCGGAGTCAGCGGAACCAGTGCCGGCGCAATGAATGCGGTGCTCTTGGCGTATGGCTTGCAAAAGGGCCGGAAACATGCCCAAGCAGTCCTGCACGATTTCTGGCGGGCGAACAGCAAGGCAGCCATATTTAGCCCGTTTCAGCGTACCCCGTTGGATGTAGCGATGGGGCGATGGTCGCTTGAATGGTCGCCCACCTATCACTTCTTCGATCAACTTGGCCGCACGTTCTCGCCCTACACTCTGAATCCGTTTGACATCAACCCCCTGCGCTACATCCTGCTCGAGGCGATAGATTTCGAGGTGGTGCGGAACAGTGCAAGCCCGAAGCTCTTTATTGCTGCAACAAATGTCCATACGGGGCAGGTACGTGTCTTTCGCAACGCCGAAATGACCGTCGAGATGATCTTGGCTTCGGCGTGTCTCCCGTTCTTGTTCCAAGCCGTTGAGATCGAGGGCGAAGCCTATTGGGACGGGGGCTACATGGGCAATCCTGTGCTCTACCCGTTGATCATCGAAACTGATGTGAATGATCTGATGATTGTGCAGATTAACCCTTTCTACCGTGAAGATATTCCGCGCACCGCCCGCGACATTCTGGATCGCTTGAATGAGATTACGTTCAACTCCAGCCTGATCAAAGAGTTACGCTCTATATCAATTGCTAAAGTTTTGTTCGATCAAGAGGGTATGGATATGATGAAGGTGCGGGATCGCCTGCGCCTGCATATGATCGAGGTTGCTGAAGAGATGAAGAAGCTCGATACATCGAGCAAGCTGATCGCAGAATGGTCGTTCCTGACCTATCTGCGTGATCTGGGGCGTGCGTCGGCTGAAGCATGGCTCCAAGCCCACAACCATCAACTTGGGGTTGAGTCGAGCTTCGATATTTCGTATCTGACTCCTGAGAACATGGAGCGATTTAAGATGTAGCTGGTTGGGGGGGTGTGCCAGTATTACCTAGAGGCACGCACCCCCAACCATATGGATACCCCTATGCCTGCCGCACTGCACCACTTCCCTGTGCCCGCCCCCACCACCTGCGCGTCCTGTGGGCAGGTACTGGGCAGCACCTACTATGTCTTGATTGATCGTCCAGAGCGTTACTGCCCGACCTGTATCCATACCCGCCCGCGCTGCGATACGTGCGGCGCACCGCTGACCAATCAAGCATGGCAGCTGCACGATGGTCGCCAGCAGTGCAACCAGTGCCATCAAGTGGCGATCTATGATCTGACGCTAGCACGGCAGCTGTTTCTGGAAACCGTCCAGACCTTACGCGAACGGCAGGGCTTGGTGTTGCGGGTGGGGGTAGATTTTCGCTTGGTAGATGCCCCCACCATGCGTGACTTGCGCCAGTACGGGATGGATGAAGCCGGCACCGCACCCACGCCTACCCGCCACGAGCGCACGCTTGGGCTGTATCTGCGGCAGGGGCGGGTGCGGGCGATCTTCCTGCTGCATGGCTTGCCCCGCCTGATCTTCCGCACCACCGTTGCCCATGAATACGCGCACGCATGGCAGGGTGAGCATTGCCCCCTGCTCACCGATCTGGTGCTGCGCGAGGGCTTTGCCGAGTGGGTTGCCTACCGCCATTTGGTGCGGCTTGGCGCACACCGTGCCGCTGCCCGTATGCTGCAAGGCAATCACCCCTATCGCCCGATGCTGGAGATGGTGTTGCAGCTTGAGGCACAGCTAGGCACGGACGGGCTGATGCAGTACATTCGCACCGCCGAGTAAGCTTGCGGTGACACCGCGCATCCGACACCGGCCACTGAGGAGCAAAGGAACCAGCGATGCAGTTCACGCCCGCACAGCAGCAGGCCATTGATCTGGATGGGCATATCGTGGTGACGGCGGGCGCGGGCAGTGGCAAAACCCGTGTCCTTGTTGAACGCTACCTGCGCCTGTTGGTGAAGTATGCTGATCCCGACCAAGCTGGTGAGCCGCCGCCGCTCTTGGCAATTACCTTCACTGAGAAAGCCGCCCGCGAAATGCGCGAACGGGTTCGCACGGCGGTAGAGCAACGCTTGCGCGACGCGCCACCGCCCGAACGCACCTTATGGGAGTATCTGCGTGATGCCGTCGAAGCTGCCCGGATCAGCACGATCCACAGCTTCTGCACGGCACTGTTGCGCTCCCAGCCCGTTGAGACGGGGCTTGATCCCCAGTTTACGGTGCTGGATGAAGTCGAGGCGGGCTTGCTGCGCGAAGCCAGTATGGATGCCGCGTTGCAAGCGTGGCTGGCCCAAGCCACCGCCGTGCCGGTTGCTGATCCACAGGCGCGGGCTCAGTTTGCTACGCTGCAAGCCGAACTGAGCCTGACCGATCTCCGCACGATCCTACGCGAGATGCTCCTGCGCGGGGATGCGTTACGGGCGGTTGTTGCCACCATCCCCACTGAACCGGCGGCGTTGCAGGCGGAGTGGCAAGCTGCCCATGCGACGTTGCGGGCCGAAGTGTGGCAAATCGTCCAGTCTAGCCCGACATGGCAGGATAGCACCGCGCAGCTTGTCGCACTTGCCCCAACGGCCCCCGCCGCAGATCGGATTGGCGCACAGGTGCGGGCACTGATAGCGTGGCTGGCGACCCTCACCCCGCAGGCTGTGCCGGATGATTGGGCTGCGCTCACGGAGATTGACTTGCGTGGGGGGAGTGCTAAGCAGTGGCCCAGTAAAGCCACCCTCGATCTTGCCAAAGCCCACCTGAAAGCCCTGCGTGAGCTGGTGCATGCTGAACCAATCCTTACAAGCATGCCCGATGCCGAGCTAGAACACCGTGCTGCTCGGCTTACGCTTGCGCTGGTGCAGGTCTATCTGCGGGTGCTGGAGACCTATCGCCAGCACAAGCTGGAGCAGAACGCACTCGATTTCGACGATCTGGAGTGGCGGGCCCGCGCCGCTTTGACCCATCCGGATGTGCAGCAACGATGGCGGCGGAGCCTGCGGGCCGTGCTGGTGGATGAGTTCCAAGATACGAATGATGCCCAACGGGCGATTGTTTATGCTCTGACGGGCTTGGATGATGCCCTGAACGGCAATCGCAATCAGCCCCACCATGGGCAGTGCGATCTGCCCACGTTGTTCGTCGTTGGCGATGGTAAACAGTCCATCTACCGCTTTCGTGGCGCAGATGTGAGTGTGTTTCAGCAGGTGCAGCAGCAGGTGCAACACATCGGTGGGCAGCCAGTCAGCCTGAATACGTCCTTCCGCACGCACCCGCCCCTGCTGGCGTGGATCAATGGAGTGATGGCGCAGGTGCTTAACCGCCCGCGTCCCCTGCTCGCATTTGAAATCCCGTTTGAACCGCTTACCGCGCACCGCCCTAGCCCCGCCCATCCGCACTGTGTCGAGCTGCACCTGCTCGACATGCCCGGCGCAAGCGGCGATCTTCGGGTGGCTGAAGCGACCATGCTTGCTGAACGGCTGGCCGCACTCGTATCCGGCGAGCAAGGCCCTATCATTCATGAACGCGGTGCGTGGCGGCGGCCGACTTACGGCGATGTGGCGATTCTGTTGCAAGCCTCAACCCACTTCACCGTGTATGAACAGGCCTTGCGGGCGGCAGGCATCCCTTTCCTGACGACTGCTGGGCGGGGCTACTATGATCGCCAAGAGGTGCAAGACCTGTTGCATCTCTTGCGTGTGCTCAACAATCCCGCCGATGAGTTGGCCCTAGTCGGGGTGTTACGTTCGCCACTTTTTGCACTAGATGATAACACCATCGTGCGGCTGCGCTTGAGCCATCCGCAAAGTATGTGGTATGCCCTGCTGCACGCCGACCTGCCGGATGCGCCGACTACGCTGGAACATGCCCGCACCACCTTGCGTGAACTCTATGCCCAGCGCGGGCGGCTAACGGTAGTTGAGTTGCTCCGCACCGCCCTGAACATGACTGGCTACCTTGCGGTGCTGAGTGCCCTGCCCGATGGGGCCCAACGCTGCGTGAATGTGGAGAAGCTGATTGAGGCGATCCGCCGCACCGATACGACTGATCTGCGAGCCTACACCGAGTATCTGCGCCAGTTGCTCGAAGCCGCCCCGCGTGAGGGTGCGGCTCCGCTTGAAGCCGAAGGCAGTGTGCGCCTGATGACCGTGCATGCTAGCAAAGGGCTAGAGTTCCCGATGGTCGTGCTGCCCGACCTGAGCCGCACTAACCCGCCCCTGCGGAGTATGTGGCTCGCGCATGCAAGCTACGGCTTGGCCCTGTGCCTGCACGATGCCGCCGGTGAGGTGCAAAAGCCGCAAATCTGGCAATACGCCCTTGCCCGCGAGCAGCAGATGCAGCGAGCCGAGCAGGAGCGGCTATTCTATGTGGCACTCACCCGTGCGAGCGATTACCTGATCTTGAGTGGCAAGGCCCTCGAAGCGAAGGGATGGCTGCATCTGCTTGGGCGCGGCTTGGGTGATGCGAATTTTGCTACGCTGCCAGCCGGAGCCTACGGTGCAATGCAGGTGTGGCGATGGGGCGGCTAAGCGCGAGGGTGGGCAATGTATAACAGGGGTTCTTAGCTCAACGAGGCAATGTTCGGTGGCGATGGGGCGGCTAAGCGCGAGGGTGGGCAATGTGCTGGGTCTGCTCCCACCGCATCGCTCGCAAGCGGATATGCTATACTGAAAGGGCTAGTTGGGTCTGCATAGTGTGCTGCACGCACCGCACATGAGGAGAATTGCTGCGATGACAACTGCCCGCCCACGTATTTTGACCGGAGATCGCCCCACAGGGAAGATGCACTTGGGGCACTATGTCGGCACGCTCAAGAACCGCGTGCGCCTGCAAGATGAGTACGAATGCTTCT
>CALCJV010000084.1 GCA_937967405.1 uncultured Chloroflexales bacterium
GATCATCGCCGCGTCCCATCTGCACATCCGCAAAGGTGACGCTATATTGCTCAATCTGCCCGCGTGAGATACCTCGCAGCGACCAGAAGAGATTGACCAGCGTATCACGCGGCATATCAGTCCGCACATAGGGCAGCAACGCGCCAGAGGTTTGATCGAGGGTGAGCAGGTTGAGCAGATCGCCGCGCTCTTGCAAGCGCATGCCCAAAGCCATGAGCACATCCTGCTGCCGCCGAATCCGGCTGAAATCGCTATCGGCGTTGCGTGTGCGGCTGTAGATCAGGGCCGTGTTGCCATCCATCCACTGTACGCCGGGCGCAAACGAGATCGTCATGTAGCCATAATCCATCGTGGGGTAGGCGGCATCATAGATCGCATCGGGCACATTCACGACAATGCCGCCGACAGTATCCACCAAGCTGATGAAGCCGTAGAAATCCACCATCGCTACATAGTCAATCGGCACACCGAGCAGGTTGCTGATAGTAGCACGGGTGAGGGCTAACCCGCCGCCCCAAATGCCAGTTGCTTCGCCGTAGGTATAGGCCGTGTTGATCCGATCATAGCCGTAGCCGCCGGGAATCTCAACCCACAGATCACGCGGCAAGGAGAGCAGGGCAACCCGTTGCCACTGCGGATTGATGCGGACGAGCATGAGCGCATCGGCACGCGGCGGGGCATATTCGCCGGGGCGTTGATCCACGCCCACCAGCAGCACGGTAATCCCCTCGCCGGGCACAACGGCAAAGTTGGGGGGGAGTTGCGGCAGGCTCGGACGGGGAGCGCGGGTGGGCACAGGCAGCGGTGTGTTGGTCGGGAGCGGGGTTGGCGTAGGGGTGGGCGTGTCGGTGGCGCGAAATGGGTTGAAGAAGGCCACCACTCCCGCCGCTTTGCCGGGCTGGGTCGGTACGGGCGTGATCGTGATAATGCGGACGTTGGGAGCCCGATCACTAAAGACTTCGCGCACCGCTACGCGCACTGGGGCGGCGGTGGCAGTGGGCGCAGGCGGGATCGTTGTGGTAGGGGTAGCCGTTGGGAGCGGCGTAGCACTCGCGGGCGCAGTGGCAGTGGGTGGGCGAGTGGGAGTGAGCGTGGGCAAAACAACCTCGCTCACCGGCGCAATGATCATTGCCGTGACGTGCTGATGGGTGCGGAAGGCAACCAGCCCTAGATAACCCAGCCCAAGACTGAGGAGCAGCAGCAGAGCTAGCCCGCTCAGGCGCAGCCAGCGCACAAGCGGCGTAGTTTGGCGGGCGGGCGATGGTGCAGCAGGCAGTGGCGCAGCGGTAAGTGGCGGGAGTAGGTCGGCTGAAGGCGGTGGAGTGGCCGCCGCTTGGGCAGCAGCATAAACAGCCCGGCACGCGGCACAGCTAGACAGATGAAAGCCTAACTGGGCCTGTGCGGGCGTACTTGCGCTGGGGCGTAGCCCTTCCGCAATCAGCTGCTGTGCGGTCTCGCAATCCATCCCAATCCTTGCACCCCCGCGCCACCGGCTGTCAGCTGTTGTCTGTTGGGCTTAGTCGGGGTAGGCATACGGCACGGGTATGTGTAACATCCGTGCCCGATTGTACCACAGGTTGCGCGGGATGCTGCGCGGCGGGGCTGAGCACAAAGCCGTGTCAATGACACGGCTCTCCGATACAAACGCCCTACCGCTGCGGTTACCGACAGTTGCGGAGCTGGTTGCCGAGCAAGCCAAACAGGACATTGTAGGGCGGTGCGTTTTCGGGGTGTAGCTCGAAGCGGGCCCGCTCAAACCACTGCACCTGATACGGCTTGCCTTCGATGATCTCGGTTTGGACGGGGCTAATTGGTAGGCCCCAGAGGGCAAGGTTCTCGGTTTCGGTTTTGCCCGCTTGCCCATCTAGCTCTAGCCCATTGGCCCGCCACGCTTGGAGAATTTCACCGCACACATTCTGGCCCGTTTCGGGGAAGTAGCGGCAGCCTGCTTGGGGGGCATTGCTGCGCGGGAAATCCTGCCAGACCCGCTGCTCCTGTAGCAGGGCATCATCGCCGAGCCGCCCTAGCAGGACATCGTAGGGGCGGGCATTTTGTGGGTGCAGCTCAAGCCGATTGCGTTGGAACCACTGGGCCTCGATCATGCGCCCCTCGATCTCAAACATTTGCTGCTCGCCAATGGGGAAGCCAAACACGGGCAAGCCGCCGGTCTGCTCCCAATACTCGCGGATGCGCCCACTGATACAGTAGCCGGTTTCGGGGAAACAGCGTTCGCCCGTTTTGGGGGGGCTAGCTTGACATGCCACAGGCGCACCCCGTTCACGCGGCGCAGGGACAGGTGCGGGCGGGGCGGCAGGTGGGGCTGATTCTGCTCCAAACGGGCGCGGCGTGTGGCGCACAAAAATTGGCACATTACCGAGCGTCAGCACAACTTGGTTATTTTCGGCTGGCACTGTGCGCTGATCGTTGTACAGATTGGCCACTTGCACTGCGTCCGAGTTGGTTGGCAGGCGCACGGCTTGGCCCTCCTGCACAGCCCACAGCACATCTATCACCTCATTACCCTGCTCAAAGCGCACGCCTTGACCGCTATTCATTGCGGTCAGGTTATCCATATAAAAGGTTCCAGAGCCAGTCTCTTCGTCAGGGTTGTCTTCCAGCAAGAAGGCCACAATCTGGGCGGGGAAATCAAGGCGCAGGTTGTTGCACTCACGTTCACACCGCCAGCGTTCGACTTGGCCGTTAATCGGAGCAGACAAAAACCGCCAGCTATCACCTGCACCAATCACCCCCAAGCGGAATTTGAGCACCTCGTTTTGCGCGTCACGGATGGCGATAATCAGCTCGTGGCCGCTGCCATTGCCCGAAATCCAAATGCCCAACTGGGACGGACTACCGGTGATCGGCACCGGTTGCTCCAAGTTAATCCCAACAAAATCATTCCCAACCGGATCGTAAAACTCGTAGCGGAACTCGGCGGCGAACCGCCCGGCATAGGCGCGGTCGGTAGTTTCGCGGATCGTGCCGCGCCGCGAATCGGGTGAGTTCCACCCCTGACGCTGCTCAAAGTCCATAATGATGTCGGCTTGCCCAATGGGGAGGGCCGTTACGCGCCCAGTGGTGGCGAGCTGGAGATTGAGGGTGCGGAAGGCACTATAGGCCACCTTTTGGGCAAACATATCGGTGCGCCCAGAGCCGTGCCCAATCAAGCCATACTCATTGTTGCGCGGGTTTTCGTCCTTGAACTTGTACCAGATCACCTTCTCCACCCCCGCGGCCCGCAGCAGGGCCGCCCCGCGAATCAGGTACGCTGCTTGCGTATCGGCGGTGACGGCATTGGGGGTGCGGTCAGCAGGCCCAGTAGACCAACCGTATTCGGTGGCCCAGATCGGCTTAGCTCCGAATTGGACATTGAGCATTTGCACTTTGGCGAGATCGCCACCATCGCCGATCTGCCCCGTCTCAGGCGTGAAGGGGTCTACATAGGGATGGATGGCCAAAATGTCAAACGCGCCCCAGCCACCATTAGCATGGATGCCACGAATGAAGTTGAAGTTGGTTGGCACAATGCCGGCACTGAGTATCTTCGCATTCGGATCAACGCTACGGATGCGCTCGGAGACGGCAATGAGCATGCGTGTGTATTCGCTTACGTTGGGGCGACCACCCCAGTAGAGTGGATTTTCCGGCTCATTCCAAATCTCCCAATGGCGCACTTTGCCTTTGTAGCGGGTGGCGGCAGCTTCGGCAAAGTTGACGAAGCCGTTGAGCTGATCGCCACGTGGGGGGCCGGCCGCCGGATCATCATTGAGCAGCCCAATGATGTTGATCCCGCGACTGTGCAAGCTGTTGATAACGCGGTCGAGCATGTCCCAATTGTAGGTTGCGTCGCGCCGCTTGTCCGTAACGAGGCTCCATTGAAACTCTTCGCGGGCCCAGCCGGGGTTGGTCTCACCGAGAGTTTGCAATGGGACATCCAATGTTTCGTATGTGCCATAGCGGGTTGCAATATGGCTATTCACTCCGAATGCTGATTGCCCCGCTTGGGCAGCAACTGGCGGCGCGTCCGGCAGAGATCCCAGCACGGGCAGCAGGGTGGCAAGCAGAACCAATCCGAGGAGCCAAACCGTAGGACGATAAAACTTCATCACGTCTCCTTTGCATGTCTTCAACACGAATCCGTTGCTTGATGAGGATAATCACTGTGCTGCATACGTTCGGCGCAGTCACTGCCGAATCCAACGCACGTTGCTCCACCCAATTGGGGTGGGGCACATTACAAAAGATTACATTATGCGGTGCTGCCGGGCGACATCGCACGCGCTCGGCATTAGGCGGTGGGTGAGCCGGGCGCACAGAACCATGTGCGTCGGGCCGGTTGCAGCAAGCCAATCGTGAATGTGCCTAGCTCCTCCGTGATGGTGACAACATCCAACACGGTGAACCGTAGGTGGAAGCCCGCCACCACTGCGCCCTGTGCATCATACTGCCGCCCACCGAGCGTGTAGCGGTAGTACTCTGGATCATAGCCGAGAACCCCTTCTGCATCGAGCAGGGGCACTTCGGCAACCAGCGTGATATACGTGCCGATGGCCCGATCAAGGAGCTGCACCCGTGCTTCAGGCACAGGAAAAAACATCGCCCGTTGCCCACTATTGGCATGAACATACTCGTTACCGTTGTAGTAGAAATCGTGGGCTTGCATCCACGCCTCGCTCCGGCTGAGCGTCTCGCAGATGTGGACAATGCGATGCTCAGGGGCGGTATCACCAGAGCCGTCTGACCAACGCCGGATCACATACCGAACTGCGGCCATTGTTGCCTCCTCCTGCCCTAATGGATGTGCTTCAGTTGGTTGTAGTATAACAGAATAATTGGGGCTTCATTTACAGCATCAGAGCCGCTCCTCCTGTGCAATAGTGCTAGGTTTGTCGTCACCCGCCTACCAGACGCGCATAGCTGGATCACCAAGCAGAACGAAGGTCTCTAACACTTCAAGAGTGCCCACCTGTTGGGGCGGGAGTTGCCGCCACGCACTGAGCAACGCATCGCCAACCCGCACCTCTGGATCGCTTGTCAGGGTGCGAGCGAGCGTGCCCGCCAGCCACGCCTGATCATCCGGCAAGGTGAGGCTGGTGGGAGCCAGCACGGCAAGGCTGCCGCCAGCGGGATGCCACAGCAACACTTCGGCGAGGGTCGCTTGGGTGGGGTGGTGGAACAGCCCGGTCAGGCAGGTGAAGTGCAGCATCAGGTGCGCGGGCGGAGCTGGGAGCGCGGCGGCCGTGGCGGTGGTGAGCAAGCCTGCCTGCCCCCATTGCGTGAGGCTGCCATGCCCAAAGTAGGCAACGAGCTGGGGCTGGGCAGCGAGGGCCGCTTGCACAGTGGTGGCATCAGCAGGCGGGCGGGCGACCACAAAACGCGGCGCAGCGGTGGTGGCCGCAAACGGCGCGGCAAAGAGCAGGGCATCCTGCTCGAAGCGCGGCTCGTACCCATCCACGACCAGCAACACCGATTGCAGCGCGGCGGGCTGGTCCGCATGGGCGAGCAGCTTGGCGAGCCACACCTGCACCTGTTGCGGGGTAGCGGCGGGGATACGCCCGATGGCCAGATCGGGGCGGCGATCCCCATTCAGATCAGCAAGGGGTACATCGCTGATCGTGCGCCCGCCGTAGCGCGTGTATACGTCTGCACCCGGCAGGGCAAAGGTGGGCGGAGGGACGGTATAGCCCGCCGGATCGTAGGTGGCATCGCCTACCAGCAGCACATAGCGCGGCGGTGGTTGCCACGTAGCCGCGGCGTGTTGCAGCAAGGCCCGCACTGCCAACGGATCGGGCGTGCCGGAAGCAATCTGATTGAAGACCTGCGCCGTCGTGAGGGTCTGCACCTGCAAGCCATGAGCGCGGTGCAGATCAAGCAGGGGCGTGAGTTCGGCAAGCAATGGCTCCGCGCCAATCACAAGATAGTCGGCTCCGGCTGGCGTGCCGATGCTGCGCTGGGCGGCGGTGATCGGGGTAATCTGCACCGGCGGCCAGCCATCGCTGCCAATCGCCACATGGTGCGGTGCGGCGGTGCTGCTCAGGGTGATGCGCCCCTGCGTCGGGGTGAGGGTGGCGGTTGCGGTGAGGATCGCACGAGTAGGCTCTAGCGCAAACACCTGCACCTGCGGCGAGTGCCAGCCATCGCTGGGCTGAGGCGCGGTGAGGGTTGCCCATGTCAGTTGCTCGGCGATGGGGCGCAGTGGGCGGGCATAGTCCAGCACGAGCCAATCGAGTTGCTGCACATCGAGCAGGCGATCTGCGGGTAGCTCTAGCTCCAGTTGATTCACGCCGTCGTGCAGCCCCCCCGCCGGAATGTCGAGCGTAGCGGTGTAGTAGGCTTGCCCATCCCACGTCAGCGTGCCTAACGCTTGCCCATTCAGGCGCACATGCAGGAGATGGGCGGGCGAAGTCGGGGCACTGCTACTGCCCCACACCCCTAGCGCAAGCTGAGCGGGGGCGGGCAGTGGCTCAGCCAATGACAACGGGATAACTTCAGTGTGTGGCGCAAGCATGCGCTGCCCCAGCCACGCATCGCCGACCCCCAGTGGCACGAGCGAGTCGTACACGGCGGCGGGGGCATATGCAACTGTGGCATGGGCAGCATCCGGCGGCAGCGGGGGCAATGGGCGGGTGTGGCGCGGATCGGGCACGGGCAGCACCAGCGACGGCAGCGGGGCAGTTACAGGTGGTGGTTGGGCTTCCAGCAGGTAGATTGCATCGGGCAGAGCGTGGGCGGGCACATACCAATACAGCGCATCAGCCGCAATCAGGAGCGGGTGGGGCTGGCCACGCCAGTGCAAGTGCCACTGCGCCGCCGCATCCTGCGGGGCGGGCATGCCGTGCGCGGCTAGTTCGGCCGCACTGAGCCGGTGCACACCCGCTTGAGTAGTGTGGAGGCGGAGCGCAACCGGCGGTGGCGCAGATGGAGCAGGCAGTGGGGTGGGGCCAGCACACGCCACCAGCACCAATGCTAGCAACAGGCCTAGCGCGGGGCTACGCACTATGATAAGATCGGCGGACGCACGCAGCCTCTCCCCGCAACGTTGCCGCACGATGCCCGTACTATCGCCCCACCACCACCAGCGGCAGGAAGAGGCGCGTTGCAGGCGCGGCACTGAGCGGGAGCAGGGGCCCAATCAGTTCGGTGCTCTGGTCGAGCATCACCACCTCGATGAAATAGCGCGTCGTTGCGGTGCCGTTACGGTCGGTGAAGCGATACTCGCTGCCCATAAAGCTATCGCCTTCCGCCGGAATCAGCCCACTAAGCGCACGCGGCGGCACATTCGGAGCAGGGCTGGCGAGCACGCGAAAGCCGGCCGTCTTGATTTCGGTGGCGGTAGACCATGTGACAACGATCCCCGTGCCAGTACGGGTAGCCGCAAAGTCAATGAAGGTGACACTGGCATAGGCGACCGACAAGCTGACGAGCATGGTGAGCACGGCAGCGGCGAACAGCGCAAATGCCGACAGCGCGAGCCTACGGCGCGGCGATGGTGTGGTTGTTGCAATCATTGGCACACTCCCCTTCTTGATGCCATTGGCAAGCACTTACTCGGCTCGTACCAGTGGCAGATAGACCTGTTGCATTGGCTTTGGCGGCTCCGGCGGCAGGGTGGCGGTTGGCAAGCGCAACGCCGGATCGCCCAAAATCCCAAACGTATCCAGTAAATCGGCATGCCCCCCCGCCAGATACAACGCCACTTTGCTGGCATGCACTGCCGCCCCTAAGGTAGGTACACGCTGTTTGTACACGGCCGTGAAGAAGCCGTGTTGCAGCCAATCGTGCCCCGTTGCCACCCCTAGCCCCGTTGGGGTGTAGGCGGCCACAATCCCACCGCGAGCCTGCCGCAACGCACTTTCCGACAAGCCGGGCCGCGCCGGGTAGTGCCAATAACCTTCCAGACAAGTCATGGCTAAAACGAGCGGGCGGCGGTTGGCATTCGTAAGGCCTGCCAGATCGCGAGTTTGCCAGATGCCTTCAGCGGCCCAACGTTCGATAGCTGCGTGTCCATTATACCCCAGAAACAGCGTCTGCGGGTTATTGATCGCGGACGTGATCGCGGTGTTCAAGGCGGGGCACGCTCCCCCACGCGGGCAGAAGTGGTTCAAATAAAGCCGTGTATAGGGCACATCGGCGGTGAAGGAACGCACAATGATCTGCTCACTCTGGGCCACAAAATCGCCCGCCGGATCGGGGATGTTATCGGCTACCATCACGACATGGCGCGGCTGCTCGGCGAGCGGCAGGGTGCTGATCTGCTCAAACTGGATCGTTGCATCAATGATCGTGTTGAGTTCAGCGACGGTGTTGACGGGCAGCCGCCCAATCGCCATATCCGGCAGCGCGTCATTGGTGAGCATGGCGAGGCGGCTGGTGGCATCCGTTTCGCCCTGATACGGGTCTACCCATTCGAGGTTAGGCGGGATATAGACTGGGCCACCGCCATAGGCGGCGGGGGCGTGGTTGAGCATATTCCAGTGCCCATCGCCGACGAGCAGCACCATTGCGGGGGCGGGTGGTTGCCACGCCTGCATAGTGTAGGCGAGGAAGCTCCGGATCGCACGCGGGTGCACAATACCATTGTTGAACTGATTGTACAGATCGGCAATATCCACCACCGCCACACGCAAGCCCTGCGCCGCTCGGTAGTCGGCGAGGCGTTGCACGGCGGTGCGGAAGGCGGCATGGGTGATGATGATATAATCTGCGCCGCGGGTCGCGCCGAGATCGGGTGGGGTGTAGCGGCTGATGGCGGCAGGCGCACGCACCGCCATGCGGGCCAGCGCAATGAAGCGGGCGGGGGGCTGCGTGGGCAGGCGGCTGCCTGTGGCGAACGTTAGGCGGAAGCCTTGGGCATCGGTATCCACTTGGGCATCGGTAAGCAGGACAGGAGCCGCCGGATCGCTGATGTCAAGCAGCAGCAGTTCATCGCTGAGAAAGCCCGCTAGCTGGAGCTGGACCGCAGCAGTGCTAGGCGCAGTGAAGGTAAGCTCGTTGTTGCGGGCGATCAGACGACGCAGGTAGCTGACCTCAAACCAATCGAAGAGCATATCGTTGACTTTGACTGCGGCATCATTGAAGATGGTTAGCGCAAGCTGGTTGTTGCCATCGCGCACAGCAGTATGCGGCAGCGGGCCCACAAACCGCCACACGTCGGCGGCTCCGCCCTTGCCCCAGAAGGCATCGGCAATGAGGGTGTTATTCAGTTCGGCACGGGTGTGATAGTTGGGCTGACCGCGTGCAGCATAGGCGCGGGCCACCAATTCGCCGCGCACGGTTGCGCTATAGGGGCTGGTCGCCGGATCGGGGAGGGTAATGCTATAGGTGCGACGGACTGGCTCAGTGCCATCGGTCTGGATGCGTTGCCAGAACCATGTCTCTTCGCTGGTAAAGTGCGACGGAAACCATGTCAACGAACGTTCGGCCCGCAGCGTCTCGGAGAAGGTGGTCTGGAGTGGCAGGCTTGCATCCGGCGCGGCGCGGCGGGTCGCCATGCGGAGGCCATCGGTATCGCGCACCGCCAACCAGCAGACATTCGTCTGCGTGTATTTCGCTTCCATCACGGAGCCGCGAAACTGCGTGGCATAGAAGAGCAGCGTATCTTGGGCTGTCAGGCGGGGGGCGGAACTCCCCGTCACTGGCTCGATGTGCAGGGCGGTAGGCTGTCCGCCGCAGGTCAGGTGCAACTGTGCGGGGCGTGTGCTAGCAAGGTCTAAGCCGAGTGCGGCGAGGTCTGCACCAGTGATCTGGTAAACTCCATCCTCCACAATCTCGATCCGATAGCGCGGGGTGGGATCAGGTGCGGCGACTTGGGCGAGGGTGGGCGCGGGTGTGCGCCATGCCTGCGCTTGCTGCGCGTTGAGCAGATCGAGCACGGGCGCATACGGATCAGGCGCGGGCGCAGTAGCGGGCAGTGCGCTGGTTGGTCCGAAATCCACCTGCACATCCAGTTGATGATACCACGCGAGGCTACCAGTTGCAGGTGTATACACAAATGGGGTAAGCTCAACCCGCACGATGCGCTGATCGCGCTGCCACAAATCGGCGGTGATGCGGGCCGGTGTTGCTGGCAGCGGGACAGGACTAGCATACGCCAGCGGATCGGGGAGGTAGGCATCTACGCCCGGCTGAAGTGGCTCAGACGCTGGCTGCGGAGTCGGCACGGGCGCAAGCCAAACAGGGGTGGGGTAGGTGTGACGCGAGCCAGTGGCGATCTTCAGCGTTGGAGTAGCATCGGCGGGCACAGCCAATAGCACCGCAAACGTGGGCAAGGCGGGCATGCCGCTGCGGCCACTCTGAGCCGCTCCAGCGATCACGATCTGCTGCCGTTCGCGCTGGGTAGCGGGCACACGGGCATGCGTGCCGATCTCGAAGGGCGGCGTGGTGAGCCGCAGATGTGCGCCATCTGCGCCACTCTGGACGAGATGGACGACCGCCGAGTCCAGCTCGGTAGCTCCCTGCCCCACCGCAGGCGATGCCGCCCAACCACTGCTCAGCAGCCAGACAGCCAACAACAGCCCCCACCAACGGTGCAGGCGATAGGGTGCGTGCCGTACAGTGCCCTGCATGGCCTTGCCCTACGGCTTGGGCGGGCGCGGCGGATCGCTCCCCCCCCCACCGCTACCCGGATCGGGCGCAGGTTTGGGCGGGCGCGGCGGATCGCTCCCGCCGCTCGGCTCACCAACTGGTTTATCGGGCAACTCTGGGTCAATCTCATCATCAATGATGAGACTACCGGGCGTGCCTGCATTGGTTTGCAAGCGTCCTTCGTACAAGATGGCGGGTGGTGAATAGACTTTGCGGAAGTCGGACATACGTTGTTCTTTCGTCACGATGCGTTTCGATTCCCCCTGCCGAAACACAAACTGTTAAGCTCGACACAACCTTGCTCCTCCGCACAGCAACAAGCAACGATAGCAGTACAGATTCGCGCAGGATGCAAGTGGTGTCTTTCATGATTATAATATATCTTGCAAATTGATCTAGCCCCAATCTGCCCGGCATTATTCCTTCGGCGGCAAGGGTGGATCGTCAGCCGACACCGCATTCACATCAATGTTGTGCTGGATCACGCTACCGGGTGGCTCAAGCGGGTTCAAGGCAACGCGCAAGTGATACAGGTTTTCGGCAGTGCTGGATTTGCGATCCATATTTACGCGCAAGTAATAGAACTCTCGCTCGGTTGCAGTATGAGTGTATTCCAGTTGCTCTGGCATTTGCCCCGCCTGATTCGAGTATTTCACGATTTGCAAGCGGTTGTTGTAGAGGATCAGGTCGTAATCGGCTCCAGTGGGAATCGCACCGAGATTAACCTGCACCGATTGACCGGGATTGAGGTAGATCAAGTAGTAGTCATCTTCGCCCTTAGCAGGATCAATAATCTCATCATCCTCGAAGCTGCCAAGGCAATAGGCAGACGGCTGCTCATTGGCTTGGTTAGGCACATCGTTGTCCTCAAAGTCGTTGCACTGGGCGAGCACCAACTTCATCGCCACCATGCCGAGTGCTTGCCCAGCTTGGGCCTGCACCTGCGCCCTGCCCAGATCAGGCGTGGCATAGAAGGGCAACGTTGCCCGTCCGGTGGCATTGGTCGTCACTTCGGCAAATTTCTCCCCAGTGGCAAATCGCCCCAATACGGTACTTAGTACTACCGGATATGACCCTATCGGGGCACCGCTCACATCCTGCACTTGCACCACCAGCAGGCTTTGGCGGCGCACATCGGCGGGGAGTTCAATCGGCAGGCCGGTGATGGTAACACGCTCTGGCGCAAGCAGTTGCACTTGCGTCTGATCGCTAAAGACCCGCTCCTCAAACTCAACGTGCGCGGTGACAAACGCGGTATCTGGTGCGACTTCGAGGCTTGACTGCAAGATTGTGCTAACTGTGCCGGTTGCATCGCTATGCTGCTCTAGAGTCGTATCTTGGTTGGCGAATACGCCGCGGGTGGTGGTTAGGCGCACGGGAATGCCTACGCGCGGCTGGTCGAAGCCATCCCGCACAGTCACCGAGATTGTCGTGGTACTCACTCCGTTGGCGGGTAGGCGCGGGTCAGCACTGCTCAGATCAAGCTGCACTGGGGGGCCACTGCGGATCACGAGCGGCAGATACACGCGGCGTGGGCTTTGGGCTTGCCCGACGGCAATCAGCCAGAGCAGCAGCCCAACAATGGTGGCAAAAGCGAGCGGATAGCGCAGCAGCCACCGGCGGCGTTGCGAAGGGCAATATGGGTCGGTAAATCTCACGGGGTTATCTCCATCAGTTGGGTTGTCGGTGTTCTGAGATGTTGTACGCTAGAACAGCAGACTTAGGTGCACATCCCACCGCACAACGGGGTTTGTGCTACAGTATGAATCAGGATGATTTTCATGATACGCAAGAACGGGTTTTTCGCAAACAACAACGGATCGCAATATGCGAGATGAGGAGCAACCTATGGTAAATGGCAGCAATAGTAGCAATGGCACAAGCAATCTGCAACGCGCCGCGCAGAATGTGCTCGGCACGCCACTTGAGGTGTGCAGCACGGCCCCGATGACCGGCTTCTACCGCGACGGCTGCTGTGAGACTGGCCCCCAAGATCGCGGGCGACACGTGGTCTGTGCGGAGGTGACGGCAGAGTTCCTCGCATTCACGCGGCAGCGTGGCAACGATCTCAGCACGCCGCGCCCAGAGTACAACTTTCCCGGGCTGAAGCCGGGCGACCGTTGGTGCTTGTGTGCCTCGCGTTGGCAAGAGGCCCTCGAAGCGGGGGTTGCGCCGCCGGTAATCCTTGCGGCAACGCATGCCGCTGCGCTTCAGATTGTCCGTCTCGCTGATTTGCAGGCGCATGCATTGGATCAACCAACCGGAGCTGCTGAAGCCTAGCGCATCACCAGCCCACCATCCACCACGAACGTTTGGCCAGTGATGTAGCTGGCGGCGGGGGAAGCCAAAAAGCAGACCAGCGCGGCAACATCGGCGGGTGTGCCAAGCCGCCCCAACGGGATTGATGCAAGCAACGCTTGCCGTGCTTCGGGGCGGATCGCAGCCGTCATCTCCGTCTCGATGTAGCCGGGCGCGACGGCATTCACGGTGATGTTGCGGCTGCCAATCTCACGGGCGGTGGCACGGGTGAAGCCGAGGATGCCCGCTTTGGCGGCGGCATAGTTGGCTTGCCCCGCATTGCCCATAAGACCCACCACAGAGGCGATGTTGATGATGCGCCCACTGCGGCGGCGGGTCATGCTGCGGAGAGCGGCACGGGTGCAGAGGAACACCCCACGCAGATTCGTATGCAGCACCGCGTCGAAATCCTCATCGCTCATCCGGAGCAGCAGCATGTCGCGGGTGATGCCCGCATTGTTTACCAGAATGTCGAGCTGCCCGTGTTGTTCTAGGAGGGTGGCAAAGAGCCGATCCACATCAGCGGGCACACTCACGTCGGCTTGGATCGCGTGGGCTTGACGGCCCTGCGCGGTAATTGTAGCGACAGTAGCGGTGGCAGCTTCGGCATTGCCGCGATAGTTGATCACGACCGTGGCACCGGCCGCCGCCAGCGTGGTGGCAATTGCCTGCCCAATTCCGCGCCCACCGCCAGTGACCAGCGCGATCTGGTTACTCAGGTCAAGCTGCATCGTGCGTCGCTCCGTGTGGCTACTGGGCCATCTCAAACAAGGTCTTACCGTCAATTAAGAGGATTTGAGTGCCGCTTTTGATTGCTTTGCGGACATCTGGCATAAACTCGGTAGAAGTCAGCACGATGCCCTTCTTGATCCCGCGTCGCTGCATATCTTGCGCGAGCGATTGGACGATGCCGGGGCGTACCTTATCTTCGACGGAGAGCCGAGCGAGATAGATTTCGCCCTGATACTCTAGCTCCAGATCAAGGTGCTTATCTTTGTGTAGGAACTTGTAATCGGTGAGCGTAAAGCCATATTTCCGATACAGGTCGCTGACATATGTACCAAACTGGGGCAGTGAAAGCCCTTGCAAATCATCGAAGAGACGGACCGGCGCATGGCGTTCAAGCTGCCCGCCGCGAGCCTCAATCTGTTCGCGCAGTTCGCGTTGGCGTTGCTCGGCTCGCCCACCCATAATCGCCCCAAAGGCGGGAAACGGAATCATGGCAAGGGCTGAGAAGGACAAGTAGAAGAGTACCAGATCGGTTGCCCCTACTTGCAAGATGTTGCCCGTTTCGGGGCTTTGCACCAGTGGCAAGGGCACAATGCCAAGCGCACCCAGTCCGCCATACGTGCCCACGATGATCGCCCCGAAGGTGTAGCCGATCAAGCCTAAAAGGACCCCGTGCAACGCGAGTTGGCGTTGCACCTTGCGCCCCAAAAATAACCCCGCTGTAACGGGGATGATCCCAGCCAGAATCTGCAAGACATTCTGCATCAGAAAGAGCAGACACCACAGCACCGCCGTCACAAGGGCAGTCAGCAGCGTCCACCGCCAATCAATCTCCGTCAGCCCATGTTGCACGCGGGCAATGAACGACTGGCGCGGCTCAGTGGGCGGCACGGCAGTTTCGTTCGGGGCGGTCTCATTCTGGATGTCTACGCTCATGCGGGAGTACTCCACCATTCTGTTTTTGCTTCTGCTGCATCAATTCTTCGACGGCTTCGCGCAACCGCCCAATATCTTCAAACGAAAGATACACCGACGCAAAGCGAATGTAGGCGACTTCATCCAATTCGCGCAGGTGTTGCATCACCAGATCGCCAATCTCTGATGAGGAGACTTCGCGGCTTTCGTGTGAGCGCAAGAGCAGCTCCACCTCGTTGACCAATTGCTCAATGCGCTGAGTCGAGACGGGGCGACGATAGCAGGCCGTATATACGCCACGCACAATCTTCTCGCGGTCATACGGCTCGCGCTCACCGCTTTTCTTGACCACCATCAAGCCCAACTCCATGCGTTCGTAGGTCGTAAACCGGCGCTGGCACACGCGGCACTTGCGCCGCCGACGGATGCTATCCCCATCGTTCAGCCTGCGCGTATCCATCACATCGGTATCCATATTCTGACAAAAGGGACAGCGCATATTCTTACGCGAGCGGGCCACCCTTGATCAAAACTGGCAGCACACGCGGTTGTTGGGCTTGTATTGTCGTCTCTTCCTCTGGCATTATAGCATACCCACACCGGATCGGGTGGACCGGCTGTGCGGCGGAGGGGCAGGGCCTGTATCAGATTTGCCCATCCCTATTAGATATGCTACACTTAGCGGCGGTTTTGCTGAAGCTCTGTTGAATGAATATCCGTGTAATTCTAGACCGTATGAATCGTATGACGCATCCATTTGCAACACTGCCCCAGATCGGCGCAGCACCGATGCCCCGCCTTGATGGAACCCACCCAGATCGCCCCTTGCTCTCGATCCTGATGCCATGCTACAACGAAGAAGCAACGTTGCCGGAGATTCTGCGGCGGGTGCGGTCTGTCAATATTGACATGGAGATTATTGCCGTAGATGATAACTCCCGCGATGCGACGTATGCCATTCTGCACCACGAGGCCACGCACGACCCGCGCATCAAGGTCATCCGCCACCCCCAGAATCGGGGCAAAGGCGCAGCCATCCGCAGTGCGCTGGCGCACGCACGCGGCGAGATTGTGATTATTCAGGATGCCGATCTAGAGTATGACCCGCGTGATTACTACGAGGTGCTGCTGCCGATTGTGGATGGGCGCGTGGATGTTGTCTTTGGGAGCCGCTTTATGGGGCGGCACACGGGCATGTACTTCTGGAATGCGCTGGGCAATATCTGCCTGACGTTCTTCACCAACTTTCTCTTCAATAGCTGGATCTCCGATATGGAGACCTGCTACAAAGCCATGCGGATCGAGATCATGCGAAGCCTTGAGCTAGAGAGCAATGACTTCCGCCTAGAGCCAGAGATCACCGCGAAGGTGCTGCGGCAGGGGCATCGGGTGTATGAAGTGCCCGTAAGCTATCTTGGGCGCACTTACGAAGAGGGCAAGAAGATGCGCCCAATACAGGGCGTGTATGCCATTTTCGCCCTGTTGCGCTACCGCCTGTGGAAGTAACCCAGCTGCGCCTGACTATTCGCCGGAACATCCGACTGATACTGATGCGGTGGGTATGGCTGATGGGGCTGTTGGGGTTGCTCCTATACCCATATGCCCCACTCCCCCGCATTGCCAGCGCACAACCATCGCCAGCCCCGCCCAGCATTCACTACGCCGCCCCGATCCGTGCGGCCCAACAGAGCCGTGCCGGAAACGTCACGCTCTTGCGTGGGCAAGCTACGCTCACCCAGCCCGCTACTGCCGTGCGCCTCGAAATCTTTGCCGACACGCGCTACGAAGTCTGGCTGAATGGCGTGTGGATCGGGCGGGGGCCAGCGCGTTTCTCGCGCCAACGCCAAGAGTACGATACCTACCCCCTCGCCGATCTGCCTGCGGGCCCCCACACGCTAGCGGTGCTTGTGCACGATAACCCCAACCTGCGCCGCTCTGAGACGATCCAGACGGGGGTGCAAGCCGCGCTCATTGGCACAGTGCAGCGTCAAGCTCAAGCACTGCTGCTCACCAGCAATCGCTGGCGGGCGTGGATCAGTCCGGCGTGGGACCCCGATGCACGGGATGTTCAAGGCGGGGGGTTGCTCGGCAAGCAGGAGTTGCTTGATCTGCGCCAGCTCCCGCCCGATTGGAACCAACCCGCCTTTGCCGACGCAGGCTTACCATTTGCCTTTGCCATGCCCGCGAACACCTACCCCAATCTGCACCCACGCAGCATCCCCCACTTGGTGGATGTACCACGCCCACCGGTGGCAGTGGTGAGCAGTGGGCTGCTCTCGCCGGAGCAGCAGCTGCTCGATCTGGATGGGGTAGCGAATGGGATTGCAACCCCACTCGCCCAAATCAAATTCAGCACCACCGCACCGCTTTCACTGCCCATCACCGCGATCAATACGCCGACGCTGCTGCTGAACAATGTGCCGATCACGGCTACGTGGCAGAACAGCAATGATCCGCGCCGCCCAGATGTATACACCCTCGCCACGCATGTGCCGACGGGCGAGCACCGCCTGAGCGTGGCTGTGCCACCACTTGGCACAGCGATTGGGCTGCCGATCACCCTGACCACGAACTACACCCCGCACCTGAGCCATGATGCTGGACGACTGATGCAGATCGGTGCGCCAGTGCTTGGGGCCGACGGTGCGCCGCGTGTCAGCCTTGCCAATGGGCGGGCCCAGATCAGCATTCCCGCCCACCCTGCGCCGCATCCCAATCCTGCGCCGCGTTTTGTGGTGCTCGATTTCGGGCGCAGCATCCATGCCCGCCTCAAGGTGGTGGCACACGGCCCAGCCGGCACAATCATTGCCGCCGGTTGGGATGAACGGCTCGTTGGTGGACATCCGTTGCCCGCACCCGGCATACTGCACAAAAACGTGTGGAGCCACGCCGATGCGTGGGTGTTGGCTGATCAGCCCCGCCCGCTAACAACGCTCGATACCCGCACCGGACGCTACCTGCTGCTGGTGATACAGGGCAACGCGCCGGTCGAATTGACTGACCTGTACGCCCTTGAGGAGACGCTCGTGCAGCAGGTGGTGGGCCAATTCAGCTCAGATGATGCCCTGCTCAATCGGATTTGGCACGTTGGGGTGGAGACCCTGATCCCGAATATGACCGATGCCTACGCTGATCCATGGCGCGAGCGCGGGCAGTGGTGGGGCGATGCCTACGCCGCTCAGCACGTCAACCGCGTGAGTGTCGGCGACCTGACGTTGTGGCGGCGCGGCTTGCGCCAAATGGCCGACGATCCGCGCCCGGATGGGATCATGCCGCCGTTTGCGCCGCGTCACGGCGAGCCAACGGTCCTGCTCGACTATAGCATGCTCTGGCTCGAAAGCCTGTACCGCTATTGGCAACTCACCGGCGATACGGCACTGGTACGCGAACTGTACCCCGCTGCCGAACGCCAGATCCAAGCCCTGCGCCAATTTGAGAATACGCACGGCTTGCTTGATCTGCCCATCGGCCCGCAGCCGCTAGCCGCGCTGAGTGCTGCGCCGCCACTGCGTGGGCCGCAGCTGGATGAGCCGGAATTGGCCCGCTGGGCCTTGATTGACTGGAGCGGCTTCCTGAGCATTATCGGCGAATCGACTCCGCTCAATGCGCTGTATGCCGCCAATCTGCGCTGGATGAGCGCGATGGCCAATGCTACCGGACGCAACGGGCTAGCCTATGCCCAACGCAGCCTCGCCGTGCAGCAGGCGATCAATGCGCGGCTCTGGCGCGACGAAGGTGGCTATGCTGCGACCCGTTTTGAGGGCACACTGTTTCCACCGACACCGCAGGCGCAGGCATGGGCCTTGCGTTATGGCGTGGTTCCGCCCGCCCGCCAAGCCATCGCTACGGATGTATTGCTGGATGAGATGACCCCCTTCATCCGCGATGATTACGGCTTCCGCTTTGCGGTGGTCGAGATTTACGGCTTTGTGTGGCTGCTCGATGCGCTTGGGCAGCAGGGCCGCACCGATGCCGCGCTGGACCTGATCCGCACCCACTACGGCGGCTTGCTCGATCAAGGGGCAACCACATGGTGGGAGACCTTTAGCAGCCGTGAGCGGCAGGACTCGGCTCTCTCGCACGGGTGGGGCGGTGCGCCAACGTGGTATCTCTCGCGCTATGTGTTGGGCATCCAGATTGACACACCGCAGCAGTGGCAGGTTGCGCCGCAGCCCAGCAGCCTGCGCCGGGCCAATGGGCGGATGCCCCTAAGCAATGGCAACCAGATCAGCGTGGAGTGGGCCCAACCGGCGTGTGGCGTATTTACGATGCAGGTGCAAGCCCCCGCCGCGCAGCCGGGGAGGCTCGTGATTCCGCTTGCCACACAGCTTCAGAGTCGCAGCACGATCACCCTGAATGGGCAGGTGGTCTGGTCACCGGATGGGCAGGCGAGCTTTGCCACCGCCACCCCACAGGGGATTGCGCTGGCAGTGCAGGGCGCAAGCAACTATCGTGTCACCCGCAAGTCGCCGTGCCAACAAACCGTAGCCCTACCATTGGTGGTGCGTGAGTAGCTCCGGCGCACGGCACACGGCGCACATCCGGCTCGGTGCAGTGTGGCTGCTGTGCGTGGCGATGCTGCTGTACACGCTCCCCACTCCGGCCCAAGCTGCCACACCCACCCCGCCCATATGCGGCTTGCGTGTGGCAGGGGTGAAGCTGAAAGACCACAGCCTGTTTTACCATGCGGGCTTCTACTACCTGATCAGCATTCGCATTGTGCTGCCCGAACCGCCTAATGGGCGCGGCGAGGATGCGCTCTTGGCTGCGCGGAGCACGGATCGCTGTACGTGGGAAGTGCTGGGCACGGCCCTCACGCCCGGCGCGGCGGGCACACCAGATGAGAGCTACCTCTGGGCCCCGCATGTCCTGCCATTTGGCGACACATGGTATCTGTACTACACGGGCGTAAACCGCAACATCGCGCAGAGCATCATGTTGGCTACCACCCCTGACCCGACCCAATGGGACAACTGGACCCGCCAGCCCATGCTGTTCCAGCCCAACCACGCCGGTATGATCTACGGTGGCGCGGATACGTGGTCGGATGCGCGTGATCCGATGGTGCTCCCCTATCAAGATCGCTACCTGCTCTACTACACCGGCATAGATACCAGCGGCGGCATTATTGGGGTGGCCGATAGCTTGCATCCGGCGGGGCCGTGGCGCGATCTTGGGGCTGTGCTGCGCGAGTCGCCTAATGTGATCCCAGAGTCACCATTTGTGCTAGAGCAGGCGGGCTACTACTACCTTGTCTATCACATTGCAGGCACAGGGATCGGGCGTTGGCACTGGGCAATTTCGCCCTTCGGGCCGTGGCAGGCGGGCGGCATACTGGCGCACGGCTGGGCCCACGACTTCTGGCGCATGGAGGATGGCACATGGCTGGTGTCGTATGTCGTCGGCAATGGCACGGCAATTCGGGTCGAGCCGCTCAACTGGATCGCGGGCGATCCGCCTGCACCGCTGGTTGGGCAGCGGGTGCTATTGCCACTGGTGGTGCGTGGCTCGGAAGAGGGGGCGGGCGGGCGGGTAGCGTGCGGCGTGGGCCGTGTGGGGCAATAAGCAGACACACAGCCCGCAAGGCGTTGATTCCTTGCAGGCCGTGCCTACCGGAGCGTGTTGCTTAGGCTGCGTTGAGCGTATCGGTGATGCGTGAGATCATTGTAGCTTCCTTCTCGGAGACCAGCTTGCCCCCGAAGCCCAAGAAACCACCTTCCTTCGCGGCGGCGGCAACCGCATCAGCTACCTTGAGCAGGATGTCTACAAAGAGGGCGACCTCTTCTTCAGAGGCTTTGCCTTTGACAATCGCCTTGGCCTGCTCAAGCTCAGCAAACAGAGTTGGCTCCAGCGTGGCAAAGGGCTTCTCTTGGAGCTGGATCAGCTTAGCATCCATCTCAGCCGTCGAGATACCACCCGCATACAGCGTATTGACCAAGCCACCCGGCGCGGCTTTGTTACCTTCGGCATTGAGCGTGGTGTTGATCGCGTTGACCTCTTTCTCCACGCCAGACAAGCCCGACGGGTCGGAGCCAATCACAAGCATCGCTACGGCTACCGGAGCAAGCGTGAGTAACTTCCACTCTGCCGTCGTGAAGTGGGTGCGAAGCGTTTGAGCAGCAGTGGCATTGTCCATCGCTGTCTTGAGCAATGCAGCATTTGCGCCACCGCTGAGCATCAAGCTCTCTGCCTCTTCACGCAGAGACGAAGACAGGGCCGCAACGTTCATGTTATTCGTTCGCATGTAGTTCCCAAGAAAACTCACAACTGCTGGAGCCATCACTGCGGTGAGGGGGCCAATGTCAATCCCAGTCTGCTGCTCAATCGTCGTCTGAACCGTGCGGAAGCCATCCCCGAACAGCCGCTCAATTAGCTCGTTGCCCATGCCGGGTGCAAACTGATCCACGTAGGCCGAGAGGTTCGTCATGATGGACCCATCATCACCCCCCAGCAGGTTCATCATATCGCTCGCCCCAGCAGGGTTTTCGATCTTGCGGATCACCCCCCCAAGGACCATCGGTAGCACCAATTCGGCCCCCTTCTCCACCATGACCGGATCCATGCCGAGCTTTTGCCCGATCTGGGCAACAAGCGCAGGCGTAACCAGCAGTTTCATCGAGTCCAAAATCCCTGCCATAGATAATGCTCCTTTACCTCATAGATCAACCTGACTATCCGAAGGACACCCAAACTTGCTTCATACTTGTGGTTCTGTCACAGCGTGCTTCTGTATTATACCATTGAAAGTGATGCGTGTGTATGGTCGCGGCTTGTACGCCGCACCCGCTGATCGCCCCTACTGAATGCACATCTCGGCGAGCGCACGGCCCGCCCAACGCTCGCGCAACTGTGTGCTATACTACAGCCAGTGATCCAGTCCATAGTGATGTGCGTTGCAAGGAGAGCTGTATGGCTAGGTCTATCCAGCGTGAGGTGTGTGAGCCGAGTGTGCGTTCGGGCACTGCCGCTTTGCCCGCCGCTGTCCTTGCGGCGATTGCGGATTGTGCGGCGGCATGCCGAGCGACGCTGCACCGCCTTGAGGATGACCACGAACACCTGCGGGCCAGCCTCGATCAACGCATTCGGGCGGCCCCCGATGGGCCGGTGCGCCGCTTGTGCGCGGTAGATGGCTCGCACGCTGCCCTACCGACCGCCGGAGCCGCGTTCACCGCCATTGCCGCCGCCGCCGTTGAAGAAGCCACCCTCACCGATCAAGAGGTGCTGGTGCAGATGTTGCCGCCGCTAGAGGAGCTAGATAGCCTGATCGGGGGGATGCGCTGCGTGCTAGAGCTACGCCTATTGGCGCGGCGCATTCGCGCCACAACCAGCGGGCTGTTTGTGCTGGATGGCTCTTTCTATTCGGTGCTGCTTGAGATCAACCGCCTGCTCGTGCGCTATGCCCAAGATCACCGGAGCGATCACCCGCCGCGCTGGTGGGATCATTTCCGCCCCTTGCTAGTGGCCTTTTTTGCCGATCAAGATTGGCAGCTTGTGCTCACCTGTCGGCGCGTGATCGCCCACTCCAAGCTGGCGACCGCCGCCCACGATGTCACCACGCTGGCCCCCGATCTGAGTGGTACGATTACCGACCGCGCCCTGTGGAGCAGTGTGCTCCACGCGGGCGAGTATGCCCTGCCCATGCCACTGATCCGTGAGGATCGCCCGCATCTGCTGACTGGCTACCGCAATCTGCCGTTTGCTGACTTCAACGAGCACCGCCTTGCGATTGAACACGGCTATGGGCAGTTCTACGTGATCTACTATCGCCCCGATAGTATTGGGCCAGCCTACCGGATTGAGCTACCTGCGGCCTTGATTGCCCGTGAACCTTTGGGCGCAGTATTGGCAACCTTTCGCAACACGTTGCAGATCAGCAGCGTGCAGGAGCCGCTGCCGCAATTCCTTGCGGATGCGATCTGCCGCCAATTGGGGCACGCCCTCGCAGCCACTGCCGAAGGCGCACGCACCGCCCTGCAAAACGAATTCGACCTGACGCTGGTGCAACGCTACCTTGGCCCCTACCGCACCCCGCGCTAGCCTGCAAACAGTCGCTGCAAACCTGCTATAATAGACCTCATTGGTTTATAATTTATTTAAGGAGGTACATCTATGGCATTCTCACTCGTTCCTGAGCACGAAACCCTCGCATGGAAGGCTGTTGGGCAGCAGGGGCTACTCGCCAATCCCGCCGCCCGCACCACGCTGTTGGTGGTAGGGGGGGCCCTGTTTGTTGCCCTCACCGCCCAAATCCGGATTCCGTTGCCATTCACGCCCGTCCCGATCACGGGGCAGACGCTGGGCGTGTTACTGGTGGGCGGCTTGCTGGGTACACGCGCTAGCGCGGCATCGTTGCTGTTGTATCTGCTGATGGGCTTTGTCGGCTTGCCCTTCTTCGCCGGTGGTGCAAATGGGATTGAGCATCTCTTTGGCCCAACTGGTGGCTACCTCGTGTCCTATCCCTTTGCAGCGGCACTGGTTGGCTGGCTAGCAGAGCGCGGCTGGGATCGTCGCTTTAGCACCACAATTGCAGCGATGCTGTTGGGTAGTGTGATAATCTATGTGTTCGGTGTGAGCTGGCTGGCCGTTGCTTTAGGGATCGGTCTCGGCGAAGCCTTGATGAAAGGTATGGTGCCGTTCCTGATTGGCGATGCGATCAAGATGGCACTGGCGGGCGTAGCTCTGCCGGGCGGCTGGAAGTTGCTCGGCAAGGAGTAAGCTGGTTCACAGTTGGGCTGATTGTTAGCAGCGCGGGGCTTATCCCCCCGCGCTGCGTATTGTTCTAGGCTCGCTCGCTGTGCGGCTCAGCTGCCCATAGGCCCATACACGGCTGTCACCAGTTGCGTTGTCACCAAGCCCTCGATCAGTGCAGCAATGACAATCAAGGGCAACAGCACAAGCAGCCACACCTTTGCAAAGTTGGCACTGGCCCAGAGCATGTTATGCCCCACAGAGAATGTGCCCGGCGGCGATAACACCGATGCGCCCATGCGGATGCCGAGTGCCGCACTGAGCATAAACGTCGGTAGCTCGATAATCGCGTGTGGCAAAAGGTAGACCATCAGGAACAGGAACGGATCATACCGTTCGCCAGAGAACCACACCCCGCCGTTCTGCATCAGCACCGTCACCACAAAGGCAATCTGGCTGAACACCGCCGCTGGGACAAGGAAGGCAAACAGTCCCACACTGAACAGTGAAAAGACATTGGCGAGGATCGAGACGCGCAAATTGTTCAGGGCGATGCCGAGCACCAGTGCGAGCGAAGCCGTCGCAGGTGTGCCGATCTGGCTGATGATGGTTGCTTTCAAGCGGGTGAGCGGTAGAAATGAGGCAGCATACCAGCCCACGACTAGCCCCGTTAGAACTGCCAATCCCACAATCACGAAGGCGGGGCGCAGTTCGCGCAGCAGGGCGGGCAGTTCGTGGCGGTAGAAGCGCAACGGCGCAAAGCCCAAGCCGTGATAGCGGGTGCTGGGCACACCGGCTGGCTGGTATTCGCGGAAGTAGAGCGAGAATAGCTCGCGGATGCGCTGCGGGTTGAACTGATCGTTCGCCCGCGACAAGATTTCCTCCCGATTGAAGATGGACAAGCCGGTGCGGATCAGGGCCACCATCACGACCGCCAAAGCGAAGGCGGTGGCCAGCACGATGTCCCAGCGATTGGCAATCAAGAATACCGCTTGAATCTGGATTGCAATGGCAATCGGCACCAGCACAAAGCTCGCCAAGAGATTCGCGGCGCGGAGGCTGCTGGTGTGGCTGGAGATAATCACCGCCGCCGCCACCATCAGCATGGTGATAATCACAATGATGCTGAACAGCAACAGCACCCGCAGTGGAGTCATAGCGACGCTGTAGAGGCTAGGGTGGGCCAGTGCCATACCGCTGGTGAAGAGCAGCATGGCGAGCACACAGGTAAAGAGCGGGACGATCAACGCCGCCATCAGTTTGCTGAGGTACAGGTTCTGATCCGAGATCGGGCTAGCAAGGAGCGGCTCAAGGCTGTTGCGTTCGCGCTCGCCGACGAACGACTCCAGCGCGGTAATCAGGGCGAAGCTAGCCGGCACGAAGCCGATAATCAGCACCCCGAAGGGCACTAGTTGTCCAATTGAGATCAGCGTCTCATCGGTGACTTGCAGCACCAGCGGGAACAGCCACACGCCGCCCAGCGGCAACGCCACCGCCAGCAGCAGGATCGGCAACAGCACGCGCCAATCAGCGACGGTATCGCGCACCTCGCGGCGCATTATAGTCAGCATGGTGGTGGCCTCACTGAGCTGCTGCTGCACAGGGGCAGTGGCGAGCGGGCTAACGGCCGCCGCCGTAACCGCACTGACAGCCGCCGACTTACGCGAGCGCGATGGCGCACGGCGCGTCTCGCGGGCGAGGATCTCCTCACGGCTGAACAGACGCACCCCTAGCACCACCAAGCTGCTGCCCACCAGAGCCAACAGCAGCACCGTGATCTGGATGCGCCCCCACGCCCCCGCAACGATCCACGCCGCAATGAAGTTCAGCACTGCAATCACCGGCAGCAAGATGAAGCTGGACATAAGATTGGCGGCGCGAATGGTGCTGGTGTGGCTAGAGATCACAACGGCCCCGGCAACCAGCGTGATCGCCAATACGACGATCAGGCTGAAGAGCAACAACAACCGCCCAAGCGGGAAGATTTCGGCAAAGGCCGGGGCGTTGGTGAGCCAGAGGGCGAGGCAAAACAGCGTCATTGAGGTGAAGCTAGCGATTAGAGGCGGAACTAGAGCCGCCATAAATTTGCTGATGTAGAGGTGCCGATCTGAGAGCGGCATGGCCAGCAACGCCTCCAACGTATTGCGTTCACGTTCGCCGACAAATGACTCCAGCGCGGTGATGATCGTGAAGCTGGCCGGAATGAAGCCGGTAATCACGAGGGCGAAGGGCAACAGCAACCGCGCAAAGCCATCCTCATCAATGAAACGGATCACAAAGAGCGCGGCAAACGCCATGATAAATGGCAAGAGCAGCGAGAGGATCAGCATTGGGGCAACGATCCGCCAATCACCGAGCATCTCGCGCACCTCGCGCCGTAGGATAAGCGGGATCGCATTCGGGATCGGCGGCACGGGCGACTGTTCGGCCGGCACAGCAGGTGCGACGGGCTTGATTGGGGCGGGCTGAATGCTCACAATGACACCTCCTGCACCACGCTGGCAGGCTCGGCCCGCACACTATTGCTGCCGTGCGTGCTGGCTGTTAGGGCTGCTTCATAACGCAGGTCGGGCGTTTGCTGATCATCTACAATCCGCAGATAGACCTGCTCAAGATTGCGCGGCACTTCGGCCAGCGATACTAGCGCGATGCCTTGCCCAGCAAGGCGGGCAACGATCTGTGGATTGAGCCGCTGCGGTTCAGCCGTGCGATACTGCACACTGGTGGCGGTTGCCTGCTCCACTACCACCAGATCGGCAAGCAGGGTGGTCAGGGGCAGATTGGGCTGGGCAACCCGTACTTCCCAGAGCGGCTCACCCAGCAGTTGCTGGGTCAATTCGGCTTCGGTGCCGCGTGCGATAATCTCGCCGCCACGCAGAATCGCAATTCGATCTGCTAACTCTTCGGCTTCAGTTAGATTGTGCGTGGTGAGGAGGATTGAACGCTCGGCCGCCCGCAGCTCGCCAATCGCATTGCGAACGGTGCGGGCACTCTGCGGGTCCATCGCCGTGGTTGGCTCATCGAGGAACAGCACGGGCGGGTCGTGAATCAAAGCCCGCACCAGCGCAATCTTCTGGCGCATGCCCTTCGAGTAGCTATCGAGACGTTTGTCGCGGGCTTCCCACAGCCCAAATTGGCGCAGCAGATACTCGGCGCGAGCGTGGCTCTGCTGCGCTTCCATGCCGAGCAGATTGCCAAAGAAGCGCAGATACTCCAATGCTCGCATGCGCCCGTACAAGCCGGGATACTCCGTGAGCAGCCCAATTCGGCTTCGCACCATACGTGGCTCGCGGGCAACATCATAGCCTGCCACGATAGCTTGACCACTGGTCGGGCGAATAATTGCGCCAAGCATCCGGACTGTTGTGGTTTTGCCGGCTCCGTTCGGCCCAAGGAGCGCGAGCACTTCGCCCGGCTGAACGGTGAGCGATACGTTGCGGACGGCTTGAAAATCGCCATACTGTTTACACAGGTTGGTTGCTTCAATCATCAAATGTTCCTTTATGGTTTCAAGTTGTGGTGTGCGGCGCAACACTGCGGCAAATCGGTGCATGTCAACGGGGCACATACGCCAACGTGGGCGTGCGGATGATTTCAGACACTATAGGCAGTATACCGAAAGATAGGTTCCGAAGCAATCCGTACTCTAGCCCTATCTTGAGCCTAGTGCTTGCGGCAGCGCAGCATTGACACGCCGTACCCACCGCTTTATAATGCACACTGCCATGCAAACGCAACCACGCCAACGCACCCCGATTTCGGCGGTGGTGCTCACCAAAAACGAAGCGCACCAGATTGCGGACTGCCTTGCCACACTGCACTGGGCTGATGAGCTACTTGTGGTTGATTCATTCAGCACCGACGACACGGTGGCACTGGCCCAGCAGCACGGGGCGCGGGTGGTGCAGCACCCCTTCAGCAACTTTGCCCACCAGCGCAATGTTGCCCAACATCTTGCGCGGTACGATTGGGTGCTGTTCATTGATGCTGATGAGCGCGTATCACCGGAACTGCGCGACGAGATTCTGGCGCGGGCAGCGGCAGGTACGTTGGATGCCTGCACCGCCTATCATATTCAACGCCTGCATCTCTATTCAGGGCGGTGGTTTCCCGATCCAGCCCGCCGCCGGATTACGCCCGCCCTACACCGCCAAATCCGACGGCGGGATATGGTGCGGCTGGTCAATCGGCGCGTGGCACGATGGGAGCGTGCGGTACACGAAGTCGTCAATGTCCCAGAGCCACGTGGCGTGCTCAATGGCGTGATCTATCACTACTCCACCACCAACCTCTCGGCTGCCTACGAAGCGATCAACCACTACAGCGATCTGGAGGCGGCCCTGCTGCACCGCACCCTGAAGCGCAAGCGGATTACCGTTGCGGAGGCAGTGCTGCGCGGCATCCGCACCTTTGTGTATCACCTGCTGGTATGGCAGGGCTTGCGCGGCGGGGTGGCGGGCTTTCATTTTGCAGTGCATCTGGGCTTCCTCAAATACCTGATCTATGCTAAGCTTGGCGAGCGGCTCCGCATTGCCCAAGGGCAGGGCATATGGACGGAAGCCGACCGGGCCCTGCTGCACCGCTATGAGGTGCAGGAGTAGCCCAGCCTACAACGTGGAACGGAGCCATAGCCCATGCGGATCATCTTTCTCGGTAGTCCCGCCATTGCGGTCATCCCGCTCGAAGCCCTTGTGCAGGCGGGCTATCAGATCGTTGCCGTTATTACTCAGCCGGATCGCCCTGCCGGACGACGGAACACGCTCACACCGCCGCCCGTCAAGCTCGCTGCCGAACGGCTGGGATTGCCGGTGTTGCAGCCGCCAACACTACGCGATCCAGCTGCTGTCGCCCAGCTCGCCGCACTCCAGCCCGATCTCGGCGTGGTGGCTGCCTATGGCGAGATCCTCCGCCAGAATGTACTGGCGTTGCCGCCGCTCGGCTACCTCAACATCCACCCCTCGCTGCTTCCCCGCTATCGTGGCCCCGCACCTGTCACCGGAGCCATTCTTGCGGGCGATACCGAAACTGGCGTGAGTGTGATGCGCCTCGACAGGGGCATGGATAGTGGGCCAATCCTGATCCAACAGTCAGTGCCGCTTGCGCCGGATGCCCGTGCCGGAGCCTTCACGACTGCTCTGTTTGAGCTTGGGAGCCAACTCCTGCTTGAGGTTTTGCCTGCATATATTCACGGAACCCTGATCCCACAGCCACAAGACCACCGCCGCGCTACGTTCACGGCAATGCTTCGCAAGCAGGATGGGCAGGTGGATTGGCGTATGCCCGCCGTCCAGATTGAGCGCATGGTGCGGGCGTATGATCCGTGGCCCAGTGCCTATAGCTTCTGGAAGGGACAGCAGCTCAAGCTGCTCGATGTGGGGGTGCGCCCCGACTTGCCCGCAGCCTACCCTATCGGTACGCTCTGGAGCGAAGCGGGGCAGCCTCTGGTTACAACTGGAACAGATATCCTTGAATTGCGGCAGGTGCAGCCTGCGGGTAAACGTCCGATGGCTGGTGCGGTCTGGCTCAATGGACAGCGCAGTGCAATCGGTCATCCATTCGATTCGCCCCAAGAATAAATCGGGTTTAGCAGCAATTTTGTCCATGTGGAAACCTGCTTGATCAACGAGTGCATCCTCGTTATAATGAAGAGCGGGGAGGTGCGTAACGATCATGGACAGTGACCAACGTGAGCTATATGAACGGGGCGTAGCTGATGCCGCCCATAACAACTTGAATATTTTCTACTATCAGCACTACTACTACTACCGCAAGGGCTACGATGAGCTACGCCGCAGCCAAAGGCGGCGTTCGCGCTGGACGTTGATGTTGCTCGCGGGAGGAATGCTCACCCTGCTTGCGGTTGCCCTGTATGTATTTACCCAAGCACCTGCACCTGCGCCCTCAGCTGACGACTCCGCAATGGCATCCCCACGCCCAGCAGTACCGACTGCGTCGCTAGTTAGCCCGCGTGCGACCGAGCCGCTGGAAGAGCTGTCGGCGATGCATGCTGCCCCCACCGATGCCCCGATCAATGCCGATGTATTGAAACCCATTGCGATTGGCTTACAGCCGGGCATCCAAGCCCTCGTAGTGAATGTGGGCGATGCGCCGCTGCGCCTGCGCCAAACCGCTAGCCTTGAAGCCGATGTGGTGGTGCGCCTCGATGAAGGCACGTTGGTCTCAATTATCGGGGGGCCCGTCGAAGCTGATGGCTACATCTGGTGGGAACTGGAACACGCTACCGGCAGAGGCTGGGGCGCGGAACGCTCCTTAGAGGGGCTGCCGTGGCTCGTGGCGAGCGGTGGGGCAATCGCCAGACCCTAAAACACCTTACGCTGCTTAGCCCGCCATCGCCGCTGCTATCGCCTGCGGAATGTCTAGCGTGGGGAGCAGTGTGGCCTCGTTTGCAGCGGCGGCTTGCAGCCATGCGAGAAACTCGATGTTGCCCGCTGGGCCAGTAAGCGGCGAGCGCGTCAGACCACGCGGGGTCAAGCCGCGCCGCGCCGCTGCGTTGAGGGTCGTCGTCAGCACCTGCCGATGCACCGCCGGATCACGCACCACGCCGCCTTTGCCAAGCTGCGCCGCGCCCGCCTCGAACTGCGGCTTAATCAGCGCAATCAGCCACGCCGTCGGGGTGAGCAGGCGTTGCACGGCAGGCAGCACAAGGTGCAGCGAGATAAACGACACATCAATGCTGGCACACTGGGCCAGCGGCGGGGGCGCATCGGGGGGTGCATCGGGCAGGGGTGGCAATTGCGTGAAATGGCGGATGTTGGTGCGCTCTACCACTACGACCTGCGGATGCTGGCGCATGCGCCAATCCAGCACACCATAGGCAACATCTATAGCATACACCCACGCTGCCCCACGCTGCACCAGCACATCGGTGAAGCCGCCCGTCGAAGCCCCCACATCTACCGCCACCAAGCCGGTCGGGTCTAGCCCGAAGGTATCCAGCGCATGCGCCAATTTGTAGCCCCCGCGACTGACATACGGCAAAGGGGCATCAACCGTGATCGTTGCGGCTGGATCTATCAATGTGCCTGCTTTGGTCTGCACCACCGTATTCACTCGTACCGCGCCGGCGAGGATTAGGGCTTGGGCGCGGGTGCGCGTTTCGGCTAGCCCGCGTGCCACCAATAACTGGTCGAGGCGTTGCTTGGGCATCGTGGGCTACCCACTCGGCACGGCACGGCGTAGCTCAGCTTCAAGCTGCTGCACCTCCTGCGCCAGTTCGGCAAGATAGTGCTGCACCCACGCGGGAGCCGTCTCCCCGCCCTGCACCGCCCGCGCCTGCAAGCGGCGCATCTCAGCCCGCCGCTGAGCGATCTGTTGCTGGAGTGCGGCAGGATCAGTGGCAGGCGGCGGGGCTGGCTCTGTTTCGGCAAGGGGTGGTTGTTGGGCCAGCAGAGCCACCACCAGCTCGCTGAGCAGTTCCGGCAGGTCGTGCTCCTGCTGGCGCAGCAGCAGCTCAAGCTGGCTACGCTGCGCCGCCGTCAAGTAGATGCGCGTGGGAATGACAAACCGTCCGTCGTTTGTGGTCATTGTCGTGACTCGTTCTAATGCTTAGTCAATTACGCTTAGCAGCGGTGTCCGCTAGCCATCGGCTGCCATTGCAGTATAGCCCATCGAATTGCTTGCCACTGCCCGCAAACTAGCGTATAATGGGCAAGGTTTACGGGGAGGTGACGGAGCGGTTGAACGTGTTCGTCTCGAAAACGAATAGGGTCTGAAAGCCCTCGAGGGTTCGAATCCCTCCCTCCCCGCCACACTCACTCAGTTACTCCCAGCCATACACCCACGTCCGAAACAGTGTTTCGAGATCGCGCCCGCTCGCTTGCTCAAAGGCTTCCTGCACATCGCGCCCAGTCGCTACGCCATAGCGATGGCGGGCGTAGTAGCGTTGCAGTGCGGCGAAGAACACCGCGTCGCCGAGCTGCTCGCGCAGCGTTGCGAGAAACACCGCCCCTTTGCCATACACCGTGCGATAGTAGACGTTGAAATCGGTGTAGCGGGTGATGCTCCAGCCAAGCGGCAGATCGCCATCGGCCAGTGCGCCCCGATAGCGGTCTAGCACCTCGCGTTCATAATCGGCGGCGGCGGCTTCCGCGCCAGCCAATTCCGCGACGGCAAGGATGCCGCTATACTGCGCGAAGGCTTCATCGAGCCATGCCTCAGTGAAGATGTCGTTGCCGATGACAGCAAACCACCACTGATGGGCGACTTCGTGGGCTGTGACGTAGCGTGCGCCTGCCCCAAATGTACCACTGGTATAGACGAAGATCAAGCCCGGATACTCATCGCCGCCATTGAAGGTATACGGCAGCAGATGCAGATCGAGTTCGCGGTAGGGGTACGCCCCGAATAGTCGCTCAAACGTCGCCAACGCGCTTGCCGCCGTGCGGAGATATTCACGCAGGAATAGCCCATTGCCGCGCTGGGTATACGCTGTGACTTGCACATCGCCGACTTGCTCGGACAGGCTCACGTAGTCGCCGATGCTCAACGCAAATTGGCGCACCGGACCGGTCACGATCTGCCATGTGCGCGTGGCATCAGGATTGGGGCGCGTCGCCAGTGTGCTGCCCGTTGCCACCACTGTGAGCGGCTCAGGCGCGGTTACGGTCACGCTGTAGTGGGCTGTCTCGGCGAAGATGTGATCGGGGAAGCGCGTGACATCCAGCCGCCAGCCATCGCCCCCCCACACCGCGAGCATCGGGTAGTAGCCCGTGAGCGGATAGCTTCCGTCCTGCCATGCCTGCACCGTTGCGCTGAAGGCAAGCTCTACCGTCACGCTGGCATCCGGCGCAAGTGGCGGGTCAAGCGGCAGGATCAGAGCCGTATCCGCTACGGCATAGGAGATCGGCACAAACCCACCGGCAACACTCGCGGCGGTAATCTCCATGCGGGTATCGCCGCCAGTGCCAAACAGGTCTTGCGGGAAGTTGGGGTAGAGCCGCAATGCCAGTGTCTCAAGCGACACCCCGACGGTATTGGTGTAGACGAGCCGCATTACTCCATTGAGGAGTTGCTGATCGGGGGCAAATTCCAGCCGGAGCGTGTAGTACGGGAGGTTGGGCAGGGTGGCAAGATCGCCGACGAATGCATCCCGCAAAACCGCCGCTTGGCTCGGTGTGAGTTCTGGCGTGGGCAGCGGCGCGTTCGTCGGCGACGGTGGGACGGGTGGTGTAGTGGGCGGCAGTGCTGGGGTGGGCGGGCGCACGGTAGCAAAGGTTGGGCGGATCGTTGCCAGTGCCGTAGCCACCGGGCGCGGTGGTGCGGCGTGAGATGACTCGGTGGGCGGCAGTGAGCCACAGCCCCCTAGCAGGAGCGCAAGCAGCAGGATGGACAAGGTGCGCGTTAGGGGCATGCTGGTACAGGCTTTCGCTTGGTTGGTGAACCTCAGCCAATATCATACCATAGGTGCATAGCCGAATGATGCGGGGCGTGGTAGATTCAATGTTGCGTAAAGAATAGCAATATTTATCCAGAGCATGGAGGTACGCCTACAATGACGACAAATGAACGCTTGCTCTATGGCTTTGATCCGCTTTGTGGCTGGTGTTTCGCCTTTCGCCCAACAATGGCGGCGATTGTCCAGCATTATCCAGACCTGCCGATCACGTTGGCATATGGTGGCTTGGTGGTGGGCGAACGGGTGCGCCCGATTGGGCTGGATCGGGACTACCTGATCGCAGGCTTGGCGGAGGTGCAACGGGTGAGCGGTGTAGCAGCCGGAGCCGCGTACTATGCAGGGCTACTGCAAGCGGGCACATACATCAGCAACTCGGAGCCGCCCTGCCGGGCGATTACGGTGGTGCAGCAGCTTGCGCCGGAGCGTGCGTATGCTTTTGCCGATAGCCTGCCGCACGCGCTGTATGTGCGCGGGCTAGCACTGGATGATGCGGATGTGCTAGCCGAACTGGTGGCGGCGCAAGGCATTGATGCAGAGCCATTCTTGAAGCGGTGGGATAGTGACGCAGCGCGGAGTGCAACGCAGCAGCAGTTTGCACAGGCACGGGCGCAGGGCTTCAGCACCTACCCCACGCTCGTCTACGAGCGCAACGGGCGGCTCCACCTGATCGCCAAAGGCTACCTTGCGCCAGATGCGGCGGTAGCCCAGATTGCTACACTCCAGCAGAGTTAGGTTACTACTCCAGCAGCCGCCCCTGATCCACGTCGGGCGGGGGCGGCGCGGCTTGCTTGAAGGTGGTGGTATCGCGGGGGAGCTGCACCCCAAGCCCCGCGAGCAGCTCGCTAATCGTGCGAATCTGGATACGCGGGTAGCCGCGCTGGGTCACCGGCGAATGGTAGAACCCGGCTCCGTTAGCTTCGGCTTCCATCGGCTTGGTTGGCTCTTCGAGGGTGATGAAGATGCCGATCTGGGCTTTCTCGCGCTCAAACGTACCAATCAGATCGCGGATGTCGCGCACCCCAACCTTGCCACTCTTGACTTGGACAATCGCTCGTTTGGCTTTGCCGTCGGTCGTATCCAGAAACGTTATCACCCCATCCACACCCTGATCCGCGCCCTGCTTGCCCTGCTTGCTGCCGGTACGCGCCCCCATCGGGCGGACCTCGATTAGCGACAACGCCCACCATTGGAACTGGTAGCGATTGTCGCTCGCAAGTTGGCGGGCTGCGCCAAGATCACGCGGCTCACCAACCACGAGGTAGTGCTGGGCAGGCAGCAGGCTGTACATATCCCGTAGGCGATACTTCAGCAGCGCAATGGCAAGGTGGGTAATATCTACGCCAATCCAGCGTCGCTTGAGCTGCTCGGCGGCGGCGATGGTTGTGCCGCACCCCGCGAACGGGTCAAGCACCAGATCGCCTGCATTGCTACTCGCTTCGATAATCCGGCGCAGCAAGGCAAGCGGCTTCTGCGTCGGGTAGCCGAGCCGTTCGCGGGCTTGCGAGCCAATCGGGTTGATGTCAGGTCCAGACGTTATCGTGAATCCGGCCGGGCATCTCGTTCAGGTAGCGTTTCAAGCTAGGGCGTTTGGTCGTATCGAAGCTGCCATCGGGGTTGGTCGGGTAATAGATCCGCCCCTCATCATGCAACCGTTGCATCGTGCGGCGTTGATACCGCCACCCTGCTTCTGGGGGCGGAAAGCCCATCCACTCATACGTCATACGCAGGCGTGGGCTGGGGCTGGTGATATTATCGAGCCGATACACGCCGCGCCCGTCGTTATCATCGTGGCGATACATCTCCTTGATATACTCTTCATCATAGGGCACGTACAGCGGGTTCCAAGTATAGGCGCGGGATTTGGTGTAGAACAGGATCGTATCGCTGACGGGGGCCCAGCGTTTCGCATCGCTGTGGGTCGAGGTGCGTTTCCAGATGATCTCGTTGCGGAACTGTTCCACTCCAAAGATCGTATCCATCACCAGTTTGAGGTAGTGGCTGGCCGTCGGATCGCAGTGCAAGTAGATACTGCCGCTCGGCTTCAGCACGCGGTACAGCTCCACAAGGCGAATGCCCATCATCACCAGATAGGCCATCATGGGCGAGGTCCGCAGATAGACGCGCAGGGCCGACATCAGTTCGCCGACATTGCCGCCCACCTGCGTTACCAGCTCCTCGTAGGCAGAGGCTGCGGCAGGGGTCCAGTGCCACGTATCCTGAAACGCCACCACCTGCGCTTCGGATTCCTTTCCCCCCTCATCCTTGAACAGCACATTGTAGTTGCGGCTGCTATTGAAGGGCGGGTCGAGGTAGATCAGGTCTACGCATTCGTCGGGCAGATACTGGCGGATAATCTCCAGATTATCGCCGTAGTAGAGGGCATTCTGTGGCGGGAGTTGGGGCATGGCGTGATCTTTTCCGTTACAAGTACGTACATTCGTAAAAGTATACCACGCCTTACCCCACCCTAGCACCTAGCCGGGCTGTTGCTTGGCTTTTTCGGCGACCTTCTTAATGACTGTTGCAACACCTGCCACCGGATTGAGAAGCGTATTTGCTGTGACTTCGAGAATGTCGGGAGCCATCCTCGCAATGACAGTGAGCCACCCTTCGATCTGATTGGCATCGGCGGCTTCGCCTTTTTGCGCTTCAGTCTCGATCTTCTGCACATGTTCCTGCACAACTGTTTGGATTGCGGCAGGATGCTGGCTTGCGGCAATCGCAGCATACACTTGGGCAAATGCTTGGGCAAGGTCACTGGCACTATTGCCCTGCTGCACTTGCGCCTGTGGCTTGTGCCCAATGGCGATGCCTGTACCACTTACCCCATCACCAACGCTGATGTCGCCGCTAATCTTATCCCCGCTTACGCTATCGCCGCCCACGTAGCTGTTGCCGCTGCCGATGATCTGGGGCGAGCCAGTGATGTTGCCGCCCGCTCGCTGGTTCTGGATGTTCATATCCCGTCCAGCATTGTGCTGCGTGCCGACGTGCTGATCCTGCTGGTTGAAGATGGTGCTCCCGTGATTGATCGAGGTCGGGGCATGGAACACACCTTGTGCGCCTTGATTCGGCGCATTGTTGTTGATGTTCTGGGAGCTAATCGTGCCGGTATTCACCCCAACATTCTGCCCGTAGTTGGCCCCGCCCACAGTTGCTGTGCCAGAGATGCCCCCGATCTGCGCCTTGATTGCGGCAATCGCGGCATCTACGGCTGCATCACCCAATGAAGAGCGGAGGGCTTCTAGCTCCTTGATTTTGCGTTGGGCTTCATCGAATGCGTTGGACATACGTTATTCCCCTCTCCTCACACCGGTTGATTGAGTATCATGCTACCCACAATTATAGCATAGCGCAAGGGTGCGTTATGAAGGTGTCTATGAAGGTGTCTGCATCTTGCCCACGCTAGTTGTGATACAATCAGCGTAGCAGGTTGTATCCCCCAATGGAAGGGAGCGTGTTCCGTGTCCGCACCAAGCCCAACCACTGTTACCACTTCGCGCCGCACATGGCCCAAGCATGCCCGTACTGCTTTGCTGCTTGCGGCAGTTGGGGCAGCTGTCGCGCCCGCCCTGATCCCCGTCTCGACGGCGGGGCTGGAGCCACACCCCGCGCCCGCGCTCGATTATGCCGATGCACTGGTCAAGTTTCAGCAGCTCGCCGAGCAGGATGGCAGCGAGATCAATCCGCTGTGCCGTTCACAGCTATTGGTGCATAGCCACCCCACCGAGTGGGCTATCGTGCTCCTGCACGGCATAACCAACTGCCCCTACCAATTCGAGACCTTCGCGCCGCTCCTGTATCAGCGCGGCTACAATGTGCTGATGCCGCGCATGCCGTTCAATGGCTACCTCGATACGCAGACAACTGCCCTGCGCCACCTGACCGCCGAGCATTTGCGCGACTATGGGGATCGCAGTGTGGATATTGCACGTGGCTTGGGAAGCAAGGTTGCTGTGCTGGGCTTATCTACGGGGGGCGTGGTGGCGGCATGGCTCGCGCAATTCCGCGCCGATGTTGACCGCGCCGTGATTGTTGCGCCTGCGCTCGGCTTGGGAGTTATACCTGCACCCTTGAGCAACATGGCGATGCATGCCTTTGTGCGCCTGCCGGATATGCGGAAGCGGCGCAAAGCAGGTAGCATCGAGCCGCCGCAAGTCTACGCCAATCAATCCTCGCGCAGTGCGGGCGAGTGGATGCGGCTCGCCACGCGGGTATTTCAAGCTGCCCGCCACACCATGCCGCTTGCACAGTCGGCGGTGATCGTGAGCAATGGGCACGACCATGTGGTCAGCAATCGGCGTGCGGCCCACCTGATGCAGCTTTGGCAACGCACCGGCTATCCCGTCGAACAGTATCTCTTCCCACCTGATTTGCGCCTGAAGCACGATTGCATTGACCCCCAGCAACCCGATCAGCATACCGAGATCGTCTACCCGGTTCTGCTCGATCTGCTTGTGCCGCCCGCCACCAGTGCGTGACACTGGATCGGGACGGCACAGCATTCCATAGCGATCATCCCCAATAGCCCGAAGAAGGTTGCCAGCCTATATATGCCTACCGACTACCGGCAAGTCTCCGTTAGGGCGCACCCCGCCGGATCAGCGGCAAATACACGTGCACAGCGGTTGATACGGGTGTAGCAGTAACCGTCGCCGTTGCTGTATCTGTTGCCGTCGGCGTGACTGTTGCCGTATCCGTCGGCGTGGCCGTCGCCGTGACCGTGGGCGTTAGCGCGGCCGTGGCCGTTGCGGTGGGCGTTAGCGCGGCCGTGGCCGTTGCGGTGGGCGTAGCTGTGGCCGTGGCGGTATCCGTCGCCGTCGCGGTGGGCATGACCGTCACCGTCGCCGTCGGCGTGACTGTTGCCGTATCCGTCGGCGTGACTGTTGCCGTGACCGTAGGCGTTAGCGCGGCCGTGGCCGTTGCGGTGAGCGTTAGCGCGGCCGTGGCCGTTGCGGTGGGCGTGGCTGTGGCAGTGGCGGTATCCGTCGCCGTCGCCGTCAGCGTGGCCGTAGCCGTAGCCGTCGGCGTGGCGGTATCCGTCGCCGTCGCCATCACGGTGGGCGTAGCCGTCGGCGTGACCATCGCCGTGGGCATCGCCGTGGGCGTGGCGGTTGCCATTGCGCTTGGTGCGGGCGTTGCCGTTGCGGTGGGCGTGGGCATGGCCGTTGCGCTTGCCGTTGATGCTGTCGGTGTAGCAGTGGACCCAGCAATCGGGAGCGTGGTTGCCGTCGGCGTGGCCGTATCCGTCGGTGTGACTGTCGGCGTGGCTGTGGCGGTCGCGGTGGGCGTTGCCGTCGCTGTCGCGGTGGCCGTCGCCGTGGCGGTATCCGTCGGCGGGGCCGTTGCCGTCGGCGGGGCCGTTGCCATCGGCGGGGCGGTGGGCGTGGCGGTTGCGCTTGGCATGGGCGTGGGCGTTGCGCTTGCTGTGGGCACGGCCGTTGCACTTGGCGTTGCCGTTGCGCTTGGTGCGGGTGTTGCCGTTGATACTGTCGGTGTAGCAGTAGGGCGAGCAGTCGAAATAATCACGATTACGGTTGCTGTTGGTGGTGTCGCTGTTGCCGCCGCAAGCGGACTGCTCGTGGGCGTGGCGGTTGGTGGCATAGCGGTGGCCGTGGCCGTCGGTGTATCCGTTGGCTTAGCCGTCGCTGTCGCGGTGGGCGTGACCGTGGCGGTATCCGTCGCCGTCGGCGTGACCGTCGGCGTGGCGGTTGGTGTCGCTGTCGCGGTGGGCGTGGCCGTCGCTGTCGCGGTAGCCGTCGCCGTCGCCGTCGGCGTGACCGTGGCCGTCGCCGTCGCCATCGGCGTAGCGGTCGCGGTGGGCGTGTCCATGGCCGTCGCGGTGGGCGTGGCGGTTGCCGTTGCGCTTGCTGTGGGCACGGCTGTTGCGCTCAGCGCGGGCGTTGCCGTTGCGCTCGGCGCGGGCGTTGCGCTCGGTGCGGGCGTTGCGCTTGGCGCGGGCGTTGCCGTTGCGCTTGGTGTGGGCGTGGGCGTTGCGCTTGCTACGGGCACGGCTGTTGCGCTTGGTGTGGGCGTTGCGCTCGGTGCGGGCGTTGCGCTCGGCGCGGGCGTTGCCGTTGCGCTCGGTGCGGGCGTTGCGCTTGGCGCGACCGTTGCCGTTGCGCTTGGCGTGGGCGTGGGCGTTGCGCTTGCTACGGGCACGGCTGTTGCGCTTGGTGTGGGCGTTGCGCTTGTTGTGGGTGTTGCCGTTGATACTGTCGGTGTAGCAGTAGGGCGAGCAGTCGAAATAATCACGATTACGGTTGCCGTTGGCGGTGTCGCCGTTGCCGCCGCAAGCGGGCTACTTGTCGCTGTTGCCGTCGCAAGCGGGCTACTCGTGGGCGTAGCCGTCGGCGTGGCAGTGGGCGTAGCCGTCGGCGTGGCGGTGGGCGTGGCCGTGGCGGTATCCGTTGCGTTCGCGGTGGGCGTGGGCGTGGCCGTCGCTGTCGCGGTGGCCGTGGGCGTGACCGTCGCCGTCGGCGTGACCGTCGCGGTCGCCGTCGCCGTCGGCGTGACCGTCGGCGTGACCGTGGCCGTCGCCGTATCCGTTGGCGTAGCTGTCGCGGTCGGCGTGGCCGTCGGCGTGACCGTGGCCGTCGCCGTATCCGTTGGCGTAGCTGTCACGGTCGGCGTGGCCGTCGGCGTGACCGTGGCCGTCGCCGTATCCGTCGCGGTCGCGGTGGGCGTGGCCGTCGGTGTATCCGTTGGCGTGGCCGTTGGCGTAGCCGTAGCTGTCGCGGTGGGCGTGGCCGTTGGCGTTGGCGTAGCCGTTGGCGTGTCCGTTGGCGTAGCCGTCGGTGTGGCGGTGGGTGGGGGCGGTACATACTCATACGCTCCCAGATCAATCCCACCATTGACGATGCGCGGGTTGCCCGCCAGATCGGTGCTGATCCCACTTGGGAAAGTGGTTGTATCGCCCACATCCAGCACCGCACTGCCCGCCTGTAGCCGATAATCGCCAGCACTGCTCGGCGCATCGGTGGCGGCGATAGGCTGGACGAAAGCGGGATTGTTGGCAGCATTCGTGCCATCGAGATTGCCCGTGCCGCTCGCTGTTAGGTCTAGCCCCTGCACCAGACTGTAGTGGTAGGTTGGGCTAGCTGATGCGTTGAACGGTGGACCAGCATTGCCCCAGATGATGCTGTTGGTATAGCGTGTGCTACCGCCCCCGTGATACACGATATTATAGCTAAAGAGGGAGCGGTTGCCAGCGATAGTTGTGTTGATAAAGTGGCTGTTACTGGTATCGAGATAGATGGCGGCTCCGTCTTCTTCCGCCGTATTGCCGCTGATCAGCGCATTGACGTAGGTCGTCTCGCGCTGCGAGTGGTACGCTCCGCCGCCGAGATACTCTGCCTGATTGCCTGCGAGGATCAGGTTGGTAAAGCTGGTGGTGCTGTTGGCGGTATTGATCGCGCCGCCAAAGCCACGTGAGCTACTGCGCTTCACAGCAGTGTTGCTATACATCGTGGTGTTGGTGAAGGTGGCGGTACTATTTTGCTCGATAGTGATGCCGCCCCCTTGATTAGCGATATTGCCCCTCAGAAGGGTGGCGGTAAAATGGCCTGTGCTGTTATCGAGCAAGACCCCGCCGCCTTTGCACTGGCGGCTCAAGCATTGGTTGCCTGCAATGGTTAGCGCGGCGAAGTGATTACGGCCCGCTTTACTGTAAATGCCACCCCCACCAAGTTCTGCGGTGTTGGTCAGCACCTGTAGATTGGCAAACTGGGCGGCACTGTTGTTGCTGATGAACAGCCCGCCCCCAAACCCGTTGTTGCTGCTGCTGCCATTGGCATAGCCGCCCGTGATGGTGAAGCCATCGAGGATGGTTGTTGCGGGGTTGCGCGAGCTAATGACAACGCGGAAGGTGTTGTTGGTAGGATCGGTATCCTGCTGAATCTCACCGCTCAGGATCGTGCGGTGGGTGTTGGGGTCGCGCTCGGTGCGGCTCGTTTCCGTGCCCGCAAAGCCACCGTAGATCGCCACGCCATCGGGCAGGGTGAAGCTCTCAAAGCGGCTGTTGTTGGTGTGCGTTGCGCCTTCGTCGGGGTAGTAGGTTCCTGCCGCCACCCATACCTCAGCACCGGACTGTGTTTCCGCGAACGCCAGTGCGTCTTGCAGCAGTGGATAGGCATTCTCCCAATCAGTGCCTGTGCCTGTTCCCGTTGCGCCTGCCCGCACGTAAATCACGGTCTGGGCGTGGGCTGTCAGCGCGGTACATAGCAGCCACAGCCCAAGTATGACCCACACCCCCCAATGCAGATAGCCGATCTTCCTCCTGCGACGACAGCACATAGGCAACCTCACAACGTGGTTCTTAGCATTCATTACAAAAGTAACTTTAGTAAGAACTATTCTAAAGCTGACAATAGCGATTTTCAAGTGCTTATTTGTTAACTCAAAGTTGTATCGCCGCTACTTGTGGGAGCTATCAGCAGTGAGTTGAGAGCTTTTGGCAGTGACTTCCGAGAGTTTTGGAGTCGTTGAGTGATAAAATGCACAGCATAGGACAGAAACATATTCTTACATAGAATGTATTTCATATCATACAGGTATCGGTATGCAGCATGAAGGATTGAACACAAATACGATTATGGGCAACAAGAACTCACGTATTCAGGGCTTCTATCAACTTGACCCACAGCAACGGCTCGAACGAGTAGGCGCATTCGATGGGCTGAACACCGACGATCTCCACAGGCTGCGCGGCGGTCAAGGCGTGTTGTCGCTGGAACGGGCCGATAAAATGATTGAGAATGTAGTCGGGACATTTGAGCTTCCGCTCGGCATTGCCACCAATTTCCAGATCAACGGGCACGACAAGCTGATCCCAATGGTGGTTGAGGAACCCTCGATTGTCGCCGGAGCCAGCTATGCCGCCCGCCTTGCCCGCGCTGGGGGGGGCTTCCGCACAAGCAGCACCGCCCCAATTATGATTGGGCAGGTGCAGTTGGTGCATGTGCCTGCGCCGAGCTTTGCCCAGCAGCTGATCCTTGAGCAAAAGAGCCGCCTGCTGGAGCGGGCGAACGCACAGAGCCGCAGCCTTGTGCAGTTGGGCGGGGGCGCACAGGAGCTAGAGGTGCACCTGTTTGCAGATAGCCCGATGGGGGCAATGCTGGTGGTGCATCTGATCGTGGATTGCCGTGATGCGATGGGTGCGAATGCGATCAACAGTATGTGCGAGGCGATTGCCCCAATGCTGGAAGAGATCACTGGTGGGCGAGCCTATCTCCGCATCCTCTCCAACCTGACAGATCGCCGCCTTGCGCGGGCGCGGGTGGTCGTGCCACCGCACGCCCTGAAGCGTGAGGATATGCGCGGCGAGGATGTGATCGAGGGTATTTTGTGGGCGTATGCCTTTGCCGCTGTTGATCCCTACCGCGCCACCACCCACAACAAAGGCATTATGAATGGGATTGACCCCGTCTTGATTGCTACCGGCAACGATTGGCGGGCCGTCGAGGCGGGCGCACATGCCTACGCCGCCCGCAGTGGTCGCTACACCTCGCTGAGCACGTGGGAGCGCGACGCACAGGGCAATCTGGTGGGCACACTGGAGCTACCGCTGGCGGTTGGGATTGTGGGTGGGGCAACTAAAGTTCACCCTGCCGCGCAAACCGCGCTGAAGCTACTGGATGTCCGCTCGGCCAATGAACTTGCCGAAATCTGCGCGTGTGCCGGACTGGCCAGCAACCTTGCGGCATTGCGGGCACTGGCCTGCGAAGGGATTCAGCAGGGGCATATGGGCTTGCACTCGCGCCAGATTGCATTGGCAGCTGGGGCGCAGGAAGCCGAGATTGATGAGATCGCTCGCCGGATGGTTGCCGAACGGCAGATCAAGCCGGCGCGGGCCGCAGAGCTATTGGCAGAAATGCGCCAAGTTGCTTCTGTTGGATAACGCTGTTTGTTTGAAGGAGTACAAACGAATGATGCAGACAAGCCGCCCGGTCGGGCTGCTCGGGTACGGCGTGTACGTGCCACGCTACCGCATTGCCGGGAAAGAGATTGCACGGATTTGGACGGACGGACAGGGCGGTGTGCCAGTCGAAGCGAAGAGCGTACCGGGCCTCGATGAGGATACGATTACGATGTCTATCGAGGCGGGGCGCAGTGCCCTGCTCCGGGCGGGTGTGCCCGCGCAGGCGTTGAGCGTGGTGTGGGTGGGCAGCGAGAGCCACCCCTACAGCGTCAAGCCGAGTGGCACGATTGTGGCGGAGGCACTCGGCACAAGCCCGTGGATCAGTGCCGCCGATTACCAGTTTGCGTGCAAAGCGGGTAGCGAAGCCTTAACCGCCGCAATGGGCATGGTCGGCAGTGGCATGGCTCAGTACGCGCTAGCGATTGGGGCCGACACGGCGCAAGGCCGACCCGGCGACGCACTCGAATATACGGCTTCGGCGGGGGCAGCAGCGTTGCTCGTCGGCGCAGCCGAAGATGCGCTCGCCACCATTGATGCGACGGTGAGCTATGTCAGTGATACGCCAGACTTCTTCCGCCGTGCAGATCGCCCCTATCCCGTTCACGGGCATCGCTTCACGGGTGAGCCAGCCTACTTCCACCACATCAAGTCCGCGACGACGCGCCTGCTCAGTGAGCTAGGGCGCACCGCCGCCGATTTCACCTACGCGATTTTCCACCAGCCGAATGCCAAATTCCCGCAGACCGTTGCCAAGCAGCTGGGCTTCAGCGAGGCCCAAATCAAGCCGGGCTTGCTCTCGCCGCTGATCGGCAACACCTACTCGGCAATTGCACTGGCGGGCTTGTGTGCGACGCTGGACATTGCCCGCCCCGGCGATACGATCTTGATGACCACCTACGGCAGTGGCTCCGGAGCTGATGCATATGCGCTGACAGTGACGGATGCGCTGCTCGAACGGCGCGGGCGTGCGCCCTTGATGGCGGCGTATCTGGCGCGGCAGGAGTTTGTAGATTATGCCGTCTATGCCAAGTGGCGCGGCAAGCTGGTATTGGGATAAGGTGATGAACATGCAACCAGTATATATCGTTAGGAGCGCAGCAACGCCTGTTGCCGAGAACTATCACAGCAGCCTGCGTGATCTCGCGGCGGCGGCATTCCACGCCGCACTCACGGGGCTACCAGCCGCGTTCGATCCGCAGCGGATTGACATGCTGTATGTGGCGAGTGCCATGAACAGCATGCTGCAACGCCAAACCGAATTGGGGGCGTTACTCGCAACCACATTTGGGCTAGTTGGCATACCTGCCCTGACGGTTGAGGCCAGTGGTGCAAGTGGGGGCGTGGCGTTGCATCAGGCTCGGCTTGCAATTGCCAGTGGTGCAGCTGATCTGGTGGCGGTGGTGGGGGTGGAGAAGGTCACAGATCGACTGGATGCCGATATTGAAGCGGCCCGCGCCACAAGCATTGATAGTGAATTTGAGGCTGAGCTAGGCTTGACCCTGACCAGCCAGTGGGCTTTGCTGATGCGCCGCTATATGCACGAGTACGGCTATGCCGCCGATGCGTTTGCGCCGTTCCCGATCAACGCGCATGCTAATGCCGCAAGCAATGCGGGTGCGTTGTATCGCTTCGGGATCAATGCCGAAAAGTACCGCAAAGCCACCCAGATCGCTTCGCCGCTGAATATGCTCGATACGTCCACCGCAGCGGATGGGGCCGCAGTCGTGCTGCTGGCATCCGAGCCGATGGCCCGCGAGCTAGGCGCAGCCCAGATTCGGCTGGCTGGGGGGGCGATTGCCACCGATGCCCTGCCCCTTGCCACTCGCCGCGATCTGCTCTGGCTGGCTGCCGCCGAGCGCAGTAGCCGCGCCGCAATGCAGCAGGCGCAGGTGCGCCCCGCCGATGTGCATGTGCTTGATGTGACAGATCCGCACGGCATTGTGGCAGCGATGGCTCTGGAAGCGTGCGGCTTTGTCGAGCGCGGCACGGCTCCGCGCCACGCTGCCGATGGCGGGATTACGCCGCAGGGCAGCACCCCGCTCGCTACCGCAGGCGGCTACAAAGCGCGGGGTGATGTGGGCGGCGCAAGTGGCGTGTATCAGATCGTTGAGCTGGTGCGCCAGTTGCAGGGCACGGCGGGCGCAGCCCAAGTGGCGAATGCGCGGGTTGCGCTGGCCCAGTGTTTGGGTGGGGTGGCCAGCACGGCCGTGACGCACATCCTGATTCGGGAGTAAGGGTGTGCGACAAGTGCAGAGCGAGTCGCTTGTTGCTGTTGTTGATACAGGATGATAGAGCTAAGCGTGATAAACAGATGATCCGAAGGAAGCATACACGATGGATTTAGCAAAACGCTGGCGGCAAAAGCCCGCCTACTACCGCCTAGAGGGGCAACGCCACCGCACCAGCGGCGAGGTCCGCTTCCCGCCGCAGCCGCCCCGTGTGGGCGAATCGGGGGAGGAGTGGGAAGCCTACCCGCTACGGGGCACGGGCGAAATCTACAGCTTTGCGGGAGTACGCACTGCCGCTCCCGAATATGCCGCCCAAACCCCGTATCTGGTGGCGTTGGTGCGCCTCGATGAGGGCCTCCTGGTAAGTGCCCAATTGACGGATTGTGATGAAGCCGAGCTTCAGATTGGGCAGCGCGTCGAGATGGTCACACGGCGCATGAGCGATACGGGCGTAGATGGACTGCTCGTCTACGCCTACAAGTTCCGCCCCGTGTTAGAGTAGGCGGAGATCACCGGTGGCAGGGGTGTGGTAGCAGGGAGCATAATCCCCGCTACCATACGCCTGCCCCCGTGCGAACCCCTCCCGCGCCTATATCAGCGAGCGGATTACGCCAACGACGCGCCCTTGAATAACCACATTGTCGGCCGGCACATAGATCGGCGACATGGTTTGGTTGGCCGGCTGGAGCCGCACCCGCTCACCCTCGTGGTAAAACTTCTTCAGCGTCACGGCGTTGTCATCAAGCAGGCGGGCCGCTACCATTTGGCCATTCTCGGCGGTATTTTGGAAGCGCAAGAGCACAATATCGCCGTCGTCAATTAAGGCATCAATCATAGACTGCCCGCGCACCTTCAGGGCGTACACATCGCCAAGCCGACTCACGTCAGCGAGGTCAGGCGGCACAGTCACTTTGTCGGCCGAGCTTGGGTCTACTTCCTCAGGCTCCGGCAAGGGCCCACCAGCGGTGATTGTACCCAGTAGCGGCACGCGGAAGAGATCAATCCCGCCGTTGCCGTTGCGATTGCGCTTAGGGCGAATGCCGCGTGAGATTTTGTCCTCGCGCTCAATCCAGCCTTTGGCGGTCAAGATTCTCAGATTGTAGGCCACCACTGATGTCGAAGAGATGTTGAGCGCATTCTGAATGTCGCGGATCGAGGGCGAATACCCATACTGCGAGACAAAGTTCTCAATGTAATGGAAGATGTCCGTCTGCCGCGCAGAAATGGTATCCGGTGAGGATCGGCGCATAGTTCTTACCCTTTCACTAAAGCTTATGCCGTATGGCCTGCGGTAGCACACGGCAACCCTACGCAATAGCCTCCCGCACGCAGGTGGGAGGTCGAAAACTCCAGCCCTAGCACACGCTAGCACTCATGTATTATGGCAATTATACCCGCCAAACACTTGTGCTGTCAAGCCCCAAATTGCGCTAATTTGGGACGAATTTTGGAGCAATTGGGCTGATCCAGTCGAGGCACGTTCAGATGTGGCCAGCACCCAATGACAAAAGGGGCAGATCTGTTTTGATCTACCCCTAGTATACCATATTCGTGCTAGCGTGTCGCCGGGCTTAGAGCTTGAAGGAGATCGCGGCTTCTTCGCCCAGCAGCACACTGGCCACTTCGGGCGATACAGTGATGTCGTGATTGCAGCGGCGCAGGGTGATGCCGTAGGTTGACGAGGCATCCACAATAAACAACTGCTTGCCCGGCAGCAGCTCGTTGCTTTCAAGATACTGGAGCAGATCCGTGTTTTCTTCCGCTTCTTCCAGCACGCGCCGGATCGTAAACTGTTTGCCCGGCTGCACATGCAGCAGCGCGGTCAGGGCGGGCTGCGCTACAGCTGCGCCCGGAATCGGGTTGCCATGCGGACAGGTGCTGGCATTGCCCACCAGTGCAAGGATATAGCCTTCCATCGTGGCCGAGAGAGCCGGCTCAAGGCGCACGGCTTCTTCATGAACGAGGTGCCACGGCAGCTCAAGCACATTGAGCAGGAAACATTCGAGCAAGCAATGGCGGCGCACCACCTCTTCGGCCAATGCGATACCTGCGCTCGTCAGGGCAATCTCGCCGCGCTCGCGCCGCTCGATGTAGCGTTTCTGCTCAAGCTGGCCAACGGCGTGGGTCACGGTGGGCGGCTGCACCCCCATCCATCGCGCTAGTTCGGCGGCAATCACGGGCGTATCACGCATTGCCAGATAGTAGATCACTTCTAGATATTCACGCTCTTTTTGGGTCGGCCCACTGCTGCGCGGTGTATGGCGGCGGCGGGGGTTATCTCGTTTTACGGCAATGCTTGTGGTCATTTGGCTGCTCCCTTCATCACGTGGCCATGCACCCAATGCAAGTCGGCATGGTTTTTAACACAAAATAGTATTCCTGATACCAACTACCTACATCTATTATAGCCCGTTTTGGCCGAAGTGCAATAGCTGTAAGCCTTCATATTAGCTATGCCTAACATGCTTTGCACCCACCCTTCAGCGCGGCAACCGCCGGTGCGGCGCGTGGCGGTTCAGCCCCATATGCTCGGCAGCGGCCCAATTGACAATACAGCTACGTTAGGCTATACTAATAGACAGTGTTATAATCTGACGAAAAACTTGTTTTCGTAGGCTCACATAGGTTCAAGACGGAGTTTCGTATGTTCAGTGCTGAATGGCAGACCCTATTGCAGTTAGGCTTGGTCATCGCAATTACATGGCTCGTGCTTGTGCCGCTGTACTTGCGCTACCGGTTTACACCCCCACACGTTCGCCGCTATCGCCCGAAACAGCACAGGTCAGCTCACCGCACCGCGCCGACATCGCTGGCGCAGTCCACGCCTGAATAAGGTCTCATTGGGGCATGAATGAACCACCCGCTGATCTCGCCGCGCAGTTGGCTGAGCAGCAACGCCTGAATGCGTGGCTCCGCAATGAGCTGCAACGCCAACGCCAAGCCAATACTGAAATCCGCAAAGCGGTGGCTGAGCTAGCCCGCACCTTTCAAAATACACTGGCCACGATTGTTGAGGCCGGCGAGGCCGGTGATCTGGCCCAGATGCGTCAGCTAGCCCGCGAGAACCAACGCCACTGGCACGCCTATCTGCACCAGATTGCCACAAGCACCCGCCCCCGTCCAGCCACAACGGCTCCCACCGATACTCCGCATGATGAACCCTAATGGCATGATCCGCATGCATGCCGTCGGCAAATGCTATGACGGGCGCGTCTTCGCTGTTGATCAGCTTACGCTCGATCTGCCGCACGGGAGCCTTGTGGCCCTGCTAGGGCCAAGCGGTTGCGGCAAAACGACCACCCTGCGCCTGCTGGCTGGGCTAGAACGCCCCGACACGGGCACAATTTGGCTGGGCGAGCAGTGTGTGGCGGGCGAGCGCGTGTGGGTTGCGCCGGAACACCGCCGCATTGGGATGGTCTTTCAAGATTATGCCCTGTTCCCGCACCTGCGCGTGGGCGAGAATGTCGCCTATCCGATCAGCCGCCTCCCCGCGAACCAGCGTCGCCAGCGCGTGCAATCTCTGCTCGAACTAGTTGGCTTAGCGGGCTTAGCCCAACGCTACCCACACCAACTCTCCGGCGGGCAACAGCAGCGGGTGGCACTGGCGCGGGCCTTGGCGGCTGATCCGCTGGTCGTGCTGCTCGATGAACCCTTCTCCAATCTGGATGCTGCCCTCCGCAAGAGCACGCGCAGCGAGGTGCGGCGCATCCTCAAAGCAGCCCAGATCAGCACCTTGTTTGTCACCCACGATCAGGAAGAGGCTTTCAGCGTGGCCGATCTCGTCGTGGTGATGTTTGGCGGCAAGATTGCCCAGATCGGCACGCCCCGCCAGATTTACTTGACTCCCGCCACCCGTGAGGTGGCTGCGTTTGTTGGTGAAGCGAGCTTTCTGCCGGCCCACGCCAACGGCAACACAGCCCAAACGGCACTCGGCACGGTGGCACTGGCGCAGCCCTTGCACGGGACAATTGAGGTGCTGGTGCGCCCCGAAGCGGTGCAGCTTGCGCCCGACCCACAGGGCCACTGGCAGGTGGTGCAGCTTGAATTTGGCGGCGCATACCAGAGCCTTGTATTGCTGGATCGAGCTGGCACGCAGCTCCTTGTTCGCACCGATCCAGCACTGGAGCTTGCTATCGGCGACTATGTGCAAGCAACGCTTGGCGGAGTAGTGTGTGGCTGGGCGACACCATAGCGGATGTCGCCCACGTGCGGGGTGTGCTATACTGTAGGCTGTTTGGCTATCGTCTTGGCAGATAGAGAGTACCCCTATGGCCTACCTACCAACAGCACTCGCCCACGCGGTCGTCCAGCAACTCCAACAGCTCGGCGATTACTCTACACTCATAGACTGTTTGCCGGTCAGTGGCGGCTGCATCAACAATGGCTGCCAGATTCGCACCGCGCAAGCCCACTACTTCCTCAAGTGGAATGCCCACGCCCCACCAGATATGTTTGCCACCGAAGCGCGGGGCTTGCAACTGCTTGCGGCGGCGCAGTGTGTGCGTGTCCCAACCGTCCTCGCCGTCAGTGGCGGCACGGATACATCGCCGCCGTTCCTCTTGCTGGAGTGGCTTGCGCCGGAACCGCACGGACATACCGATTGGGCGCGGCTGGGTGAGCAGCTCGCCCACCTGCATCGCACCTGCACCGCCGCGCAGTTTGGCTTGGATCACGATAACTACATCGGTACAACCACGCAGATCAATACACCGCACGACGATTGGGTGGTCTTCTTCCGTGAGTGCCGCCTGCGCCCACAGATCGCCCTTGCCCAGCGCAATCGCCTGCTCAGCACCACCCAGCAGCACCAGCTTGAACGGCTCCTAACGCGGCTGCCGGATTGGCTGGGGATGATGGCTCACACGCCCGCCTTGCTGCACGGCGACCTGTGGCGCGGCAATGTGCTCGCAGGAGCGGGCGATATTCCTGTGCTGCTCGATCCGGCGGTGTATTACGGCGAACGGGAAGCCGAGATCGCCTACACCGAATTGTTCGGGCGTTTCCCAGAGCCGTTCTATCGCGCTTATCACGCCACCTACCCGCTCGATGCGGGTTATGCCTTGCGCCGTGATCTGTACAATCTGTATCACCTGCTTAATCACCTGAACCTGTTCGGCGAGAGCTACAGAAGCAGTATCAGTGCGGTGCTAGCGCAGGTAGTCTCGTAGGTGCAGAGCGGGAGTAACGATCAGAGACTGATATGGGAGACAGGGGATAAGCGTGGTATGATTAGCAATAGGACAGATACTCTGATCCAAACATCATCACTAGGGAGGAGGGGCGATGCGGGCATTACTCGTCGGGATCAACCAATATCAGAAACTACCCTTGCGCGGCTGCATCAATGATGTGCGCCTCATGCAAGCCTTGTTACAGGAACGCTTCGGCGTAACAGAGCCACAGCTCCGGGTGCTGCTCGATGCGGATGCAACGCATCAGGCAATTCTTGAGGGGCTAACGTGGTTGGCCGAACCAGACCCCAGCGATGACCCCCATGCGCCCTTGCGCCTGTTCCACTACTCTGGGCACGGCATCCAAGTTGCCGATACGACGGGAACCGAGCCGGATGGCAAAACCGAAGCGATTGCCTGCTTTGACTATGCCACCGCCGGAAGCATCAGCGATGACACCTTGCGCGAGTATTACAACCGCTTCGATCCAGCGATGCACCTGATCCTCATCATGGACTGTTGCCATTCGGGGGATATTCACTATGCCCCTGAAGCCGATCTCATGAACCGCTTTCTCGATCCAGATGAAGCCGAACTGGAACGGATCCGGGCGGCCCAAGCGGCGTATGATGCACGGCGCAGTGAGCATCTGGCCCAGACCGAGAGCGAACTCCGCGCACGCGGCGTAAGTGGAGCCGAACTCCGCACGGCCATCCGCGCCGCCGCAGCTGCCTACGATCAGCCGCGTGCCCGCCCCGCCGATGATGTAGCGATCCTTGTGGCGGCGGCCCGCGAAGACCAACCCGCCGCTGATGCCCGCTTTGGCGAGCAGTTTTATGGTGCAATGACTTACCACCTCACTAAGCTGCTGCGCGAAGCACCAACGCTACCGAGCTACACCGCGCTGATACTGGAACTGCGCCAACGCCTGCTCGATGCACGCTTCTCGCAGCTGCCGCAACTAGACGGCAATCCGACGCGGCTGGAGCTACCGTTTCTGACTTGCCCAATGCCGCCCCTTGCCTCTGATGAACACGAAAGGAGTGTTGTGATGAGTGGAGCGCATGTACCCAATGAGCCGACTGAACCCAATGAACCCGATGAGCCGACTGGGCTGGTGCTGGCGGGCGACACGGCGAGCCGTAGCCTGCCGACGGGCGAACCAGCGAGTGGCGACGATCCCCGCGCCGAGCTGTGGGATGACAATCACGAAGACGAGTATGTAGGTGCCGTGCCCGCCGATTTTCTGGAGGGGCTGCTGCCCGCCGCTGATGCCAGCGATGAGGGCAGCACCGAACGCCAGCGCGGGCAGTTCCTCTACATTGGCAAAGGCTTGACGGCGGCTCAATTTACGGCGTATGTGCGCGAGTACAACTTTGGCAGCCAGCCGCCGAGCTTTGTGGTGCTGCACCACACCGCCGTGCCCGATACGCGCCACGCCCGCATGCAACACGCCTCGTGGGACTCCCGCGAGGAGGGGCTATCGGCAGAGGCGATCTATGCCAAACGTTTGGGGCAACTGACGGCAATCAAGAACTACTACCAGAACCAGCTAGGCTGGAGCGTGGGCCCCCATCTGTTCATTGACGAACGCTACATCTGGCTATTTAGCCCGATGTACTATCAAGGCATCCACGCCGCCGAAGGCAACGGCGACGGGCGTGGTACGTACTCCATCGGGATTGAGGTGATCGGTAACTACACCAACGTGCGTTGGCCTGAGCAAGTCGAACGGCTGGTCGGGCACGCGGTAGCCGTATTAAAAGAGCGGCTTGGTACGTTCGAGTTGGTGCATAAGCGCGGGCGCGGCGGCATCTCAAGCCACCGCGACTACAATAAGCCCTCGTGTCCGGGCGATGCCATTACCAACGAGTATTACCTGAGCGTGCTCCAGCGCGAGTGGAACCGCCTGCAAGCCGCCAAAAACCCGCCCGCCAATACCCCCCTAGATGGAGCGATGCCACTACTGGGGCCGCCATCGGGCACAGTGCAGCAGGTGATTGACTATGTGCAAGCCCGCCTGCCCGGTCAATCCGAGTATCGCAAGGATGTGGCGACTATCTTTGGGCTGTATTGGCAGTATGCGCCAAGTGTCGGCGTTGATCCGTTCCTCGCCGCGTGCCAGTGTGTATTCGAGACTGACGCGCTGCGTTCGCAGTGGGCCGCCCGCCCCAAACGCAACCCGGCCGGCTTGGGCGTGCGCCAAGAGGGGGGCTTATCGTTTGCGACGTGGGAGGCGGCGGTGCAAGCCCACCTTGGGCAGCTGCTTGCGCTGGCCCTACGCGACGAAGAAGCCAGCGATGCCCAACGAGCGATGATGCAGCGCAACCCGCGCCACGCCCAGATTGGAGCCGAGCAACGCGGTACAGCCAAAATCATTGCGGGGTTGGATGGCGTATGGAACGGCACATCCGGCTACGCCGAAGCGTTGCTGGTGCGGATGCGGGCAATTCGCGGCGCATAGCCTAGCTAGCTTAGACTGGAACAAGGAGTAGCTTCCGATGAACACCATCTGGCGTATGCTTGGGCTAGGCGCAGCAGTGATCGGGATCATTGCGCTACTGCGCTGGCGGCGCAAGCCGCAGTGGGAGCAGATGTTTCGCCCAACAACGACCACGTCACCTGTCGCTACTGATCGCCCCCCTGTCGCACCAGCGCAACAATCGCGCAGCCTACCCGCACCGGATGAGCCGCCGCCCGCCGACAAAGACATGCCCGATATGCCCCCGCCGCCGCCGGAGCCAGAGCCACTGGAGCTATTCACACGCGGCACGAATCCGCAAGCCCAACGGCTCTGGCTGACGTTGCAGCGCGAAGCCTACCGCCAGCGCGGGGAAGGCTTCCGCGAGGATTGGGCCTTCCCGCTGTATGCCGCCCGCCACAATCTGGGCGCACCACTAGCACGCGGGCAGCGCACCCGTATTGGCGATCAAGCGTATGTGTTCCAGCCGTTCGCTAGCGCAATCCTGTTTAGTGTTGTGCCCAAGTGGGGCGAGGTCTATGACGTGTACCGCGTTGTGGCAGAGGCGGGTGACAGCATCGTCACCAACGAGCTACACAAAGCTGCCTATGCCGCAGCAGGGCAGGAGTATCGTGCTGATTGGGCCTCGCATCAGCGGGCCACGCAGGAGCGTTTGGGGGTGGCACTGGCTCCGGCTACGCGCATCGGCATAGGTGAACACGAGTATAGCGTACAGGTGTTTGCCAGCGATACCCTTTATGTGCAAGTGCCCAATTGGAATGACCTGCGCCACCTCAGCACCACCCCACCGGGCCCACTGGCGGATGCGCTGTGGCGCGAAACTTACAAGGCGGTTGGAGTTCCATTTAACCCGGACAGCGCGGCCCACAAACTTGCGGTTGCGGAAAAGCTCGGCACACCGCTCAGCGATCTTTATCCGATGGACTTTGAGGGCAAGCCGCTACAGGTGCAAGTTTTCGCCCGCGAGGTCGTCTTTTCGGAAGGGGGCAACGTCTTCAGCCGCCAGCATACACTGGATCGGCCCGCCACGTTCGACAGCAGTGCGGCGGCTCCTGCGCTCACATTCACGCCGCCGGATGGGTTCACCGCCAGCGATGCCACCAGCAACAAACGCCCCACCTTCGGGATGCTCCCGATTGCGGGCAACCCGCAGATCAGCCAACTCTACGGCTACACCAAATGGGCGGCCGGCGGTGGACGGCAGTATTATGGGGCCACACAGGGGCGGCACCCCGGCATAGATTTCTGGGTTCCGGTGGGCACGCCACAGCTTGCAATTGCACATGGCTTGGTGGTGTATGCAGGGGCAAGCAACACGGCTCCTTTTGGTGGCGCACCACCGATGCTTGTGATCGTGCGCTATGGCAACGTCTACGGGCTATACGGGCACTGCTCTGCGGTGCGCGTGCGGAAGGGGCAGTTTGTCAATCCGGGCGAGGTCGTGTCGCTCTCCGGCGACTACGGCGGCCCACACTTGCACTTCGAGCTACGCCCCGTTCCCGCGAGCGTATTGGGCAACACCGATCCGCAGCAGCCCGGCGTGAATGCTGGCACTACGATGAATCCGCTCGACTACTTCAGCCCCGAACTGCAACGCTATTTCGAGCAGGCGTGGCGGCAATTGGGCGGCGATCAGCACTTCTGTCAGGGGGGCTTGCG